>JACMOV010000193.1 GCA_014377845.1 Herminiimonas sp. | reverse complement strand
GCTGCAGCAGGGCCTCGACCGTTTCGATGCGCAGATCGATATCGGCCTGATCGCAATCAGCCGGACCGAAGCGGGCAGCCGCAGCAATCGCAGCATGCCCACTGCCCTTATGACGGGTGATCGATGATGAAGGAAGCGGCCAGCAATTCCGGCCACGGCCACTTGGTCATCATTGGCGGCGGCGAAGATCGTAGCGACGACAAGGAAATCCTGCGCCGCTTCATCGCACTGGCGGGTGGCGTCGATCGCAAGATCGTCGTCATTACTGCGGCCAGCAAGGTCGCAGACCATATGTGGGACATTTACGACAAGGCTTTCGGCGACATGGGTGTGACAAACCGTGTGCCGATCCACGTCGCCAGCCGTGCCGATGCCAACCGATCCGACTTGGCCAGACAGGTCGCCAGCGCCGACGGTATTTTCATGACTGGCGGCGACCAGCGGCGTCTGCTCGCTATTATCGGTGGCACCGAACTGGATGCGGCAATGCACCATGCGCTCAAGTTGCGCGGCGCCTGCATTGCCGGCACCAGCGCCGGCGCCTCGGCCATGTCGGGCCACATGCTGGCCGACGGCAGCGCCGAGCTGCAACCCGAAAAAGGCTCGGTCAACCTCGGCGCCGGGTTAGGCTTCCTGCAACGGGTCGTGATCGACCAGCATTTTTCGGAACGCCGGCGACTGGCACGGCTCTTGACCGTGGTGTCGCAAAATCCCTATCTGCTTGGAATCGGCATCGACGAAAACACCGCACTGGTCGTCGAGCGCGGTGTCGGTATCGAGGTCATCGGCGATGGCGCCGTGACCATCGTCGATGGGCGCACGATGATATCGAACATCAACGACATCAAAAATCGGCATTGCCCGGAAATGATCGATGTCCGCCTTCACTTGCTCCCTGGCGGCTCGCGCTACGCCTTGCATGAGGACGAGCACGGTGTCGAGCTGGCGCACAGCGACAGCAATAGTTCCCGGCAGGACGTGCCATTGCCGCTCAAAGACTTCCTGCGCATCGTGACCAAACGGAACCCGATCTCGTGAATATCATCGAACAGCGGTTCCTGCGCGGACCGAATCTCTATGCCACGACACCGTGCCTGCTCACCGTTATCGACCTCGAGCAGCTCGATGGCGTGGCATCGACCGCAGTGACCGGCTTTACCGATAATCTGCTGGCCCTGCTGCCGTCGCTCGGTGGGCATCGCTGCTCGGTCGGCCAGCCTGGCGGATTTCTGCGCCGCCTACAGGATGGGACCTACATGGCGCATGTCGTCGAACATGTCGCGCTCGAACTGCAGTGCCTGGCAGGCACACCGACAGGTTTCGGCAGGACCCGGAAGGTGCACGGCAAACCCGGCCAGTATCGCGTGGTGTGCGCTTACCGGATCGAACAGGTGGCCGAGCGTGCGTTTGCGCTGGCACTCGAGATCGTGACAACCCTTGCACGGGAACAAAAACCTGATATTGCCGAACCACTGGACGCCTTGCGCCGGATCGCCGACCGCTACGCGATCGGCACCAGCACCGCGGCGATTCTGCAAGCAGCGCGCAGGCGCGGCATACCGAGCCTGCGCATTACCGACCATGCCAACCTGTTCCAGCTCGGCTGGGGCAGCCGTCAACAATACCTTCAAGCGACCATGACCGGCGTCACCGCCAACATCGCCGTCAGGATTGCCGGCAACAAGCATCTGACCAAGACGTTACTGGAGCATGCCGGCGTGCCGGTACCCCAAGGCAGCACCGTCACTACGGTCGACGAAGCCTTGCACGTGGCGCGGCGCATGGGCGTGGCCGTGACCATCAAGCCGCTCGACGCCAACCAGGGTAAAGGCGTCACCACCTGCTGCACCACCCCGGAGGAAATTTATCGCGCATTCGATCATGCGCAAACTTTCAGCCGCAACATCATCGTAGAACGCTTTATCGAAGGCCGCGACTACCGCGTGCTGGTGACCGGCGACAAGATCGCCGCCGCATCCTGGCGCCGGCCACCCTGCGTCACGGGTGATGGTGTGCGCACCATTGCCGAACTGGTCGACATCGAGAATGCCGACCCGGCCCGCGGTCCCGGACATGCCAATATCCTTACCCGCATCGCACTCGACCCGCATGCCGACGCGATCGTTGCCAAGCAGGGTTACGGATTCGAATCGATCATACCGGCTGGCATCGCGATAGCGCTGCGCGGCAACGCCAACTTGTCCACTGGTGGCACCGCCGAAGACGTCACCGACCTGCTGCCTGCCGAGACGCGTGACATCTGCCTGCGCGCCGCGCGCAAGATCGGCCTGGATGTCGCCGGCATCGATATCGTCTGCCGCGACATTGCCTTGCCGCTCCACGCGCAGCAAGGTGCCATCATCGAAGTCAATGCCGCACCTGGCATCCGCATGCACCAGTACCCAAGTCGCGGCCAGCCGCGCGACGCCGGTGCGGCGATCGTCGAATCGATGTTCGGCGTCAGCGACGGCCGCATTCCGGTGATCGCCGTAACCGGAACCAATGGCAAGACCACCACCTCGCTGCTGATCGCCCACACCACCCGGTTAGCCGGGTTGCGCACCGGTGTAACCACGACCGAAGGCGTGTTCATCGACGGCAAACGCATTGCCAAAGGCGACTGCACCGGCTACTGGTCCGCGCGCAGTGTGCTGACCTCGCCCGAGGTCGATATCGCCGTTCTGGAAACCGCGCGTGGCGGCATTCTCAAACGTGGCCTGGCATTCGACCGCTGCGATGTCGGCATCGTGCTCAACGTATCGGCTGACCACCTTGGTTTGGATGGCGTCGAAACCGTGCGTGACCTGGCGCGGGTCAAGTTCGTGGTTGCCCGCTGTGCTTCGCGCGCCGTCGTGCTCAACGCAGACGACCGTCATTGCGTCGGTATGCGGACTCGCCTCAAACCAGGCATCGAGGTAGTCTATTTTTCGATGCATCCGGAGAACCCGGTATTGCTGCGTCACCTCGAACAAAACGGTCGTGCAGCTTATCTGCAAGACAACATGCTGGTACTGGCGAACGGTACGCGTCGCCATGCCTTACTGCGCGCAGATAGCATGCCGGTGTCGCTCGCCGGACATGCGCGCCATAACATCGCCAACGCATTGGCTGCCGCAGCAGGCCTCATGGCAGCCGGTTTTAGCCATCCGCAGATTGTCGCAGGCCTCGAGTCGTTCGTGTCAGATGGAAAGAACAATCCGCTGCGCTCGAATATTTTCAGCCTTG
>JACMOV010000192.1 GCA_014377845.1 Herminiimonas sp. | reverse complement strand
GATTTCGTCTTCGTACCGCAGCGGCAGGTGCAGCACCAGGTCCATGTCCGAACGCAGGCCGAGCCGCGCCAGCTTGTCAGCAAGCTTTTCTGCGCTGGTGGCAGTCGATGCGACGGCATCGAGTTTGGCGGACGGCCTTTTTTTCGGTACCGGCATGGGGGGCGATGGAGTTGGCTGGTCCTCTCCGCAGCATGCGGCAAGGTAAAATGGCGGGTTTCGTAATGATAATGGCTCAAACGGTTGCGCATGCAAGAAACTGCGTGTCCACCGTCGCCGCGCGCGTCCTGCAATGACATCGAAAAAGCGCAGCAGCACGGCAACAGCGCATCAAGAACCCGGCAACTGCATCGCAGCAGTGCCATATCCTGCATTCATCCAACCATGTACACGCTATCTGATTTTGATTTTGACCTGCCGCAAGAGTTGATTGCGCAAACGCCATTGCAGCAGCGTAGCGCATCCCGCCTGCTCGACGTCGACGGCGACCGTCTGACCGATCGCGGTGTCGCCGACCTGGTGGACCTGCTCGCACCCGGCGACCTGATGGTATTCAACGATACGCGGGTGCTGAAGGCGCGGTTTTTCGGCATCAAGGAAAGCGGCGGCAAAGTCGAGGTGCTGGTCGAGCGCGTGCTCGATCCGCATACGGTGCTGGCGCAGGTGCGGGCATCGAAGTCACCGGTGGCCGGCAGCAACCTGCGGCTGGCGGATGCATTCGATGTCGTCGTCGGTCCGCGCGCCGGCGAATTCTTTACACTGACATTTTCCGGCGACGTGTTCGACCTGATCGAGCAGCATGGCCGGCTGCCGCTCCCGCCCTACATCGATCATGCCGCTGACGCCTTTGATGAGAAGCGCTACCAGACGGTCTACGCGAAAACACCCGGCGCGGTCGCGGCGCCCACCGCCGGACTGCATTTCGACGAAGCCTTGCTGGCCCGGCTGCAGGCGCGCGGCGTGCAGTTCGCCTTCGTGACGCTGCATGTCGGCGCCGGCACCTTCCAGCCGGTGCGGGTCGATGACCTGCGCGAGCATGCGATGCACAGCGAGTGGTATACCCTGCCGCAGGCAACCGTCGATGCGGTGCACGCTGCGCGCAGCGGCGGGCATGCGGTGGTGGCGGTCGGCACCACCAGCCTGCGGGCGCTGGAGTCGGCGTCTCAGGATGGCGAGCTCAAGGCCGGCAGCGACGACACGCGTCTGTTCATCACGCCGGGCTACCGGTTTCGCACCGTGACCCGGCTGGTGACGAATTTTCATTTGCCAAAATCGACCCTGCTGATGCTGGTGTCGGCCTTCGCGGGTTTCGACCAGATTCGCGCTGCGTATGCGCATGCGATTGCAGCGCGCTACCGGTTCTTCAGTTACGGCGATGCGATGCTGCTGCGGCTGCAGGCGCCGCCGTCGGGCGCGACTGCTGTGGACGCATCCGCCAGCGCGAACACTTCGGCCGCTTCGGCCGCTTCGGCCGCAGCCGAACCCTTCCACCCTGGTCGCCCCGATGCTTGAATTTACCCTCCTCAAAACCGATGCCACCACGGCTGCCCGGCGCGGCCGCATCAAGGTCAACCATGGCACGATCGAGACGCCGATCTTCATGCCGGTCGGCACCTACGGGACGGTCAAGGCGATGTCGCCGCTGGAGCTGCACGAGATCGGCGCCCAGGTCATCCTCGGCAATACCTTCCATCTCTGGCTGCGGCCGGGCACGGATATTCTCGAAAAATTCGGTGGCCTGCACAAGTTCATGGGCTGGGATGGACCGATCCTGACCGATTCCGGCGGCTTCCAGGTGTTTTCGCTCGGCGCCATGCGCAAGATCACGGAAGAGGGCGTCAAGTTCGCTTCGCCGATCAACGGCGACAAGCTGTTCCTGTCGCCTGAAATCTCGATGCAGATACAGCGCTCGCTCGACTCCGACATCGTCATGCAGTTCGACGAATGCACGCCGTATGAAATCGACGGCCGGCCCGCCACCCGCGAGGAAGCCGACAAGTCCATGCGCATGTCGTTGCGCTGGGGCCAGCGCTCGCGCGACGAATTCGACAACGGCGGCAATCCGAATGCGCTGTTCGGCATCGTCCAGGGCGGCATGTTCGAAGACCTGCGCGACGAATCGCTGGCCGGGCTGGGGGAGATCGGCTTTGACGGCATCGCCATCGGCGGCCTGTCGGTGGGCGAGCCGAAGGAAGACATGCTGCGGGTGCTGGCCCATGTCGGTCCGCGCCTGCCAGCCGACAAGCCGCATTACCTGATGGGCGTCGGCACGCCGGAAGACCTGGTGGCCGGCGTGTCGAACGGCATCGACATGTTCGACTGCGTGATGCCGACTCGCAATGCCCGCAACGGCTGGCTGTTCACCCGTTTCGGCGACCTCAAGCTCAAGAACGCGCGCCACAAGGACGACCTGCAGCCGCTGGATGCAACCTGTGGCTGCTACGCCTGTCGAAATTTCTCCCGCGCCTACCTGCATCACCTGCAGCGTGCCGGCGAGATTCTCGGCGCCCGGCTCAATACGATCCATAACCTCTATTACTACCTGGACTTGATGCGCGAGATGCGGGAGGCGTTGGATGCAGATGCGTTTCCGGCATTCGTACAGCGCTTCCATGCGGATCGGGCGCGCGGCATATAGGGGCTTCGAGCAGCTGCCCGTCGGTCGATCCCCCGGTGCTAGAATGCCGGGTTATTTCCATTCTCTATCATTCACCGGAGCTTCACTTGTTCATTTCAAATGCCTATGCCCAATCCCCGCTCGACGCCATGGGCCTGAGCAGCAACCTGACCAGCTTCCTGCCGATCATCCTGATGTTCGTGGTGCTGTATTTCCTGATGATTCGTCCGCAAATGAAGCGTCAGAAGGAACAGAAATCGATGATGGATGCGCTGGCCAAGGGCGATGAAGTCGTCACCGCCGGCGGCGTGCTCGGCAAGGTGTCCAGGGTCACCGACGCCTACGTCACCATCGAAGTCGCTGCCGGTACGGAAATCACGGTGCAAAAAGTCGCCGTGACCACGCTGCTTCCGAAGGGCACGCTCAAGGCGTTGTAATACGCGGCATCCGCTGCAATCCGCTGCAATCCCTGACGGCTGGCGACAGCCAGCCAGACCGAACCACGCATCAGACAGATCGACGAAATCGACGAAATGAATCGCTACCCCCTCTGGAAATATATCCTGATCGTGATCGTGCTGCTGTTTGGCGCGCTCTACACGCTGCCGAACTTCTTCGGTGAGTCGCCGGCGCTGCAGATCACCAGCGGCAAGGCAACCGTCAAGGTCACGCCCGATGTCGTCGGGCAGGTCTCGCAAGCGTTGCAGAAGGGCGGGCTGGCGTCCGACAGCGTCTTTTTCGAGACCGTCGGTACCCAGGGTGCGGTGCGCGCACGGTTTGCCGACATCAACACCCAGTTCAAGGCGAAGTCGGTCCTTGAAAAAGAGCTCAATGCGGCTGACCCGACCGATCCGGTCTATCTGGTTGCGTTCAACCTGCTGCCGAACACGCCGAAATGGCTGCAGGCGCTGCATGCCTTCCCGATGAACAAGGGCCTGGACCTGCGCGGCGGCGTGCACTTCCTGATGCAGGTCGATACCCGCGCACTGCTGAACAAGCGCATGCAAGCGGTGCAGGGCACGGCCCGCACGCTGCTGCGTGACAAGAACGTGCGCCATGCCGGCATCAGCCGCAATGGCGACGCGGTCGAGATCCTGTTCCACGACGCCGCGACTCTGACTGCCGCACGCGAAGTGCTGCTGTCGCAAATGCCCGACCTGGCGCTGACGGACGCACCTGGCGATGGCGGCGACGTCAAGCTGGTTGCAACGCTGCGCCCGGAAGCCCTGAAGGCGACCCAGGAAGACGGCGTCAAGCAGAACATCACCACGCTGTCGAAGCGCGTCAATGAACTGGGCGTGGCCGAGCCGCTGATCCAGCGCCAGGGCGCCGACCGTATCGTGGTCGAGCTGCCGGGCGTGCAAGACGTCTCGCGCGCCAAGGACATCATCGGCAAGACCGCCACCCTCGAGGTGCGGATGGTCGACGAATCGGTTTCGCGCGGCACCGAACTGACCGCCACGATACCGTTCGGCTCCGAGCTGTTCAAGGTCGGGCGCGGCGCGCCGGTGGTGCTCTACAAGGAACCGGTCGTGACCGGCGACACGATTGCCGGCGCAACCGCAAGCTACGACCAGAACCAGCAACCGTCGGTCTCGATCGACCTCAACGGCGACGGCGGCCGCAAGATGCGCGACGCGACGCGGGCCCGGATCGGCAAGGGCATGGCGTTCGTCATGTTCGAAAAAAACAAGGGTGAAGTCCTGACGGTGGCCAACATCCGCGAGGAATTCGGCTCCCGCTTCCAGATCACCGGGATGGGCACGCCGGAAGCGTCGAACGACCTGGCGCTGCTGCTGCGCGCCGGCTCCCTGGCCGCGCCGATGGAAATCATCGAGGAACGCACCATCGGCCCGCAGCTTGGCGCGGAGAACATCGCCAAGGGTTTCAATTCGACCCTGTACGGTTTCACGGCGATCGCGATCTTCATGTTCATCTATTACCAGCTGTTCGGCCTGTTCAGCGTGGTCTCGCTGGCGGTCAACCTGCTGCTGCTGATTGCCACCCTGTCGACCTTGCAGGCGACATTGACGCTGCCGGGTATCGCGGCGATCGCCTTCACGCTCGGCATGGCGATCGACGCCAACGTGCTGATCAACGAGCGCATCCGCGAGGAGCTGCGCAACGGCGCCTCGCCGCAGGCGGCAATCGCCACCGGCTTCGACCGCGCGTGGGCCACCATCCTGGACTCGAACGTGACGACGCTGATTGCAGGCCTGGCGCTGCTGATCTTCGGCTCCGGCGCGATCCGCGGCTTCGCGGTGGTGCATTGCCTGGGCATCCTGACCTCGATCTTCTCGTCTGTCTTCGTCTCGCGCGGCATCGCCAATCTCTGGTATGGCCGCAAGAAGAAGCTGACCAGCCTGTCGATCGGCCAGATCTGGAAACCGGCTGCCGAAGACGGTACCCCAACCGGCGGCGCGAGCGGCAAGGTCGCAACAAAATAACCGTGCCGCCAGCCTGAACCGGCCGGCGGCAATCAGAAGTATTCCGGTGCACCGCTTCGGCGTCGCCGAGTTGAAAGGGTTGAGATGGAATTTTTCCGCATCAAAAAAGACATTCCATTCATGCGCCACGCATTGATCTTCAATGTGATCTCGGCCATTACCTTCGTCGCGGCGGTGTTTTTCCTGCTGCACCGGGGTCTGAACCTGTCGATCGAATTTACCGGCGGCACCGTCATGGAAGTCGCCTATCCGAAGGGTGCCAACCTGGAGCAGATCCGCAAGACGGTCGAGAGCGTCGGCTTCGCCGAGCCGCAGGTCACCAGTTTCGGCAATGCGCAGGATGTGATCATCCGCCTGCCCGTCAGGAAGGATGCCAGCACCGCCCAGATCAGCGAAACCGTGATCGGTGCGCTGAAAAAGCAGGAACCGAGCGCCGATCTGCGCCGGGTTGAAATCGTCGGCGCGCAGGTCGGCGACGAGCTGGCGCGCGATGGCCTCTATGCGCTGGCAATGGTGGTGGTCGGCATCATGATCTACCTGGCGTTCCGCTTCGAATGGAAGTTCGCGGTCTCGGCCATCATCGCCAACCTGCACGACGTGATCATCATCCTCGGCTTCTTCGCCTTCTTCCAGTGGGAGTTTTCACTGACGGTGCTGGCGGCGGTGCTGGCGGTGCTCGGCTACTCGGTCAACGAGTCGGTGGTGGTGTTCGACCGGGTGCGCGAAACCTTCCGCGACCGACGCTACGGCAAACTGGCCACGCCCGAGGTGATGAACCACGCGATCACCAGCACGATTTCGCGCACGATCATCACCCACGGCTCGACCCAGATGATGGTGCTGTCGATGCTGCTGCTGGGTGGCGAGACGCTGCACTATTTCGCGATCGCCCTGACGATCGGTATTCTCTTCGGTATCTACTCGTCCGTGTTCGTGGCTGCAGCCGTGGCAATGTGGCTGGGTGCAAAGCGCGAAGATCTGATCAAGCCGATCAAGGAAAAGGACGAGACGGACGGCGCCGTCGTCTGACGACAGTCACCATAAGACAAAGGCAGCTTCGGCTGCCTTTTTTATTCTGCGTCCGGACCGACGAGGTGATGTTTCAGTTTCGCGAGCGTTTCTTCGAGCCGGGTGAAATCGACATCTTCGTAGCCGCCGAAGGCGCTCTTGCAGAATGCGATGTGCGGCGCGAACAGGCGGGCAAATTCCTTTTCGCCCTCGGCCGTCAATTGCACGATCTTCATCCGCCGGTCGTCGGGCAGCGCGCCGCGCCGCACCAGCCCTTTCTGCTCGAGGCGATCGACGACACCGGTCAGGGTGCCCTTGGTGATCAGCGTCTTGTCGCCCAGCTCCCGGAAACACATGCCCTGCGTATTGCCCAGGGTTGCGAGGATGTCGAACTGCGACGGCGTCAGGCCGGAATCCCGGACATGGCTGGCCGACAGTTGCTCGAAGGCGTGATAACACTCGGACAGCAGGCGCACGCTCTGCAGGTATCGCTCTTTCATCAGGGACCAATCAAAACATGCAGATCAAGACAGCTGCGTTAAAACAGGACGTTAAAAAGCCGGTACGCAGTGCACCGGCTGTGCGCAGCGTTCGCCCGATCAGTTCTTGATGGCTTCGACCTGGATCTGCAGCTTGACCTCAGGCGCAAAGCGCGGCGTGCCATAGGACAGACCGAAGTCAGTACGCTTGAATTCCGCACTGGCGTCGCCGCCGCAGACTTCGCGCTTGAGCATCGGATGCTCGATGCACTTGAACTTGTTGATCGTCAACATGACCGGCTTGGTCACGCCGAGCAGGGTCAACTCGCCGTCGACTGCGATCGGCTTGTCGCCGTCGAACTTGAAGGACTTCGCCTTGTAGGTGATCGTCGGGTATTTCTCGACGTTGAACATGTCCTTGCCCTTGGCATGCTCATTCATTTTCTGGTGGCCGAAATCGATCGAGCTGGCGTCGATGGCGATGTCGAGCGTGCCGGTCTTGGCCGCGCGGTCGAGCGTGACGGTGCCGGTGGTCTTGTCGAACTTGCCGCGCCAGAACGACACGCCCATGTGATCGGCTTCGAAGCTAGGATAGGTATGACCCGGGTCGATGGTGTAGGTATCGGCCGCGAGTGCGGTGCTGGTGACGCCGGTGAGGCCGGCGAGCAGGGCGAGCAGCAGGTGCGAAAACTTCATGTGGAAATCTTTCTATAAAAATACCGGCGCCGGGCCGGGGACCGAACAAAAACGGAAAACGAAAAGAACCGAAATACGACGCAGCCCAGGCTCAGGCACGTCGCACCGGAACGCAATGCGGCATCTACGACGCCACGACGTGGAACTTGATGATCACTTCATCGGCGACGACGCTGGTGTCCTTCCACTCGCCGTCACCGATGTTGAACGTGAGGCGCTTGATCGGCAGGGCGCCGTCGAATACCTGGTGGCCGGCTTCCTGTTTCAGCGTCAACGGAAAGCTCACGTCGGTAGTCTTGCCCTTGATGGTGAGCTTGCCGGCGACCGTGAACTTGCCGGCCGCGCCTGGCGTGATGGCGCTGGAGACGAAGCTCGCCTTGGGAAACTGGGCGGCGTTGAACCATTCCTTCTTCAGCACTTCCTTGTTGTAGTCGGGGTCGCCGAGGTCGAAGCTCGGGATGTCGATCTCGACAGTGGCCTTTGCCGCCGCCGGCTTGGCAGCGTCGAAATCGATCTGTGCGCTGAACTTGCGGAATTTCGCCTCAACCGGTACGTTGAGCTGCTTGAAGACGGCACTCACCGAACTGCCGGCCGGATCGGTCTTCAGAACCGCCGATGCCAGGCTCGGGATAAAAATCGCGAGAGCCAGGCTCGACACGACAGCGAGGCGACGGGGGGCGGTTGCAGGGGACAGGGAAAACAGGGTCATCATGGTTCCTCAGGTTCGTCCAAAGCCGGGCAGCATGCGCTTGAGCACACCGTCGCGGTCGATCAGCTGATGCTTCAGGGCGCCGGCGACGTGGATGCAGAAGCCGGCGAGTAATGTCATGTTGAGCCAGTAATGCACCTGCTTCAGGATCTGCTTCCATTCCGGATTCGGGTCGATCAGGACCGGCAGCGAAATGATGCCGAGATAGACGACCGGCACGCCGGCGGCCAGGCTGTAGAAATAACCGGATACCGGCACCGCAAAGATCAGGAAATAGAGCAGCACATGCACGGCGCTTGCCGTTGCGGTTTGCCAGCCACGCATGCCGGCTGGCAGTGGCGGCGCAGGATGCGACAGACGCCAGAGCAATCGCAGGCAAGCCAGCCCGAGCACGGTGATGCCGATCCACTTGTGCCACGAGAAATAGCGCAGCTTGGTCGGCGTCAGTCCGGGAATGTCGACCATCGTCACGCCGAG
>JACMOV010000191.1 GCA_014377845.1 Herminiimonas sp. | reverse complement strand
TTCATTCTCCAGAAAAGGTTTATCGAGGAGGACCGTCGTGGCCGCGCTTCCGGCTGCACGGATGCCTTCGTCAAAGCTGACCATCCCGCCCAATGGATCGCGGACCAGCAGGAATTCATCCGTCAACAGATCGAACGGGCATCTGCACAGCATTGCCTGCCTGCACGCGTGGTAATTGCCGGCGCATCCGAAGGCGCCGAAATCGTTCCGGTCCTCGCGCGGCGCATACCCGAAACAACGCATGCCGTACTGATCGGCAATGGCGGCATGGCGCCGATCGATGCCTACCGCCTGCAACTGGAGCGTCGCTCAGTGCTCGACGCGCGCGCGATCCTGAAACGCATCGCGCTTGAGCCGGCCGACCCTGACGCGCTCGACAATCTGATCGGCGGCCGCACCTGGCGCTACTGGGCGGAGCTGACGATGCTGCGTCCGGGTAACGATCTGCTCGGGTTGACGATTCCTGTCTGGGTTGCAATGGGCGGCGAGGATCAGGCGGTGCCGGTAGCGTCGGCACTGTACCTGCGCGACCTGTTTGCAGCACATGACAAATCCAATCTGACGCTGGCCATTTATCCCGGCGCTGATCATGCGCTATTCGCTAATAGTCATCCTAATTTAGTCGATTGGTGGCTTGCATTCGATCGGGCCATGGGAAGATAGTGACCGTTCCGAGTTGACATTTTTACAAGCGCGCCATGCGCTTTGTATTGGTTTTTCACGACGTTTCCACTTCCTCTGTTTCCATACATTCCACACATTCCACACATTCCATGCATCCATTGCGTCCTGCTGTTCTGACTTCTGTCCTTGCCTCAATCTTGCTTAGCGCTTGCGCGGTCGCGCCCACACACGATAGCCAGGTCGGCAATACGATCGGCATTACCAGTCAGGGCAATGTAGACGCCGCGATCATGCAGCTCCAGGCACAAACCAGCGGAGCACGCAGCGGCGACCTGCTGCTTAATCTGGAAAAAGGTGAGCTATTGCGTATCGGCGCGCGGTATCGGGAGAGTCTCGCGGCCTTCGAGGTCGCGGACCGCAAGGTCACTGAATGGGAAGCCGCTGCAAAGAGCAATCCAGCATTGCTGATGGGGCAGATCACCTCGGTATTTGCCGGTGACAATTCCCGCGACTACGAGGGGCAGGACTATGAAAAGGTCATGCTGACCACGCGGATGGCAATGGATCGCGTCAACCTCGGTGACCTCGATACTGCGCGAATAGACATCAAGCGCACCCACGAGCGGGAAGCGGTGATCGCGGCTTTCCGGGCGCAGGAAACGGCTGCCGCCGAACGGGAAGCGCAGAGCAAGGGTGTGCGAACCGGAACCCGTGAGCTGAACGGCTATCCGGTTGAAACCCTGAACGACCCGGAAGTGTTGAAGCTGAAAAATGGCTATCAAAATGCGTTGAGCCACTACCTGGCCGGCTTCGTTTATGAAGCGCTCAACGAACCAGGCCTGGCCGCCCCCGGCTACCGCAAGGCCATCGAACTGCGGCCCGACCTGCCGGTTCTGGAAGAGGGGTTGCGCGGGCTCGATGGGCGTACCGGGTTCCGGCGGCAGAAAGGCGCAACGGATGTGCTGTTCATCCTTGAATCAGGCAATGCGCCGGCGCGACAGTCCCAGAAAGTCAGCTTTCCCGTACCAACGGGCAAGGGGCTCATCACGGTCTCCCTGGCTTTCCCCGTCATCTATCCGGATCGCGAGGCGCGGGACATCGCTCGCATCAGTCTCGGCGACCTGACGTTTCCCACGGCGCTGGTGACCGACTTCAACGTCATGGCCCGCAAGGCGTTGAAGGACGAACTTCCGGGCATGCAGCTGCGCTCCGCGGTACGCGCGATCGGCAAGGGTGTGTTGCAGAACCAGGCAAACAAGGCGCTCGGATCGCTTGGCGGCTTGCTCGGTGACATGGTCGCAACCGTGACCGAGCCGGCCGCTGACGACAGACTCTGGCGCGCATTGCCGGGACGGGTCTTCATCGCGCGGGGCTTCGTGCCACAGGGGGACTATGACCTCCGCATTCCCGGACAACCGGATGCGTCGAGGAAGCTGACCGTATCGGGTCGCACCATGGTCGTGCCCGTACGATTGTTCCAGAACAAAACCTATTTTGGGGACGCGGTGCGTTTCGGCGATGCCGGTTTGCTCGTGACGGCATCGACACCTGCATCAGGCACCGTCCAGCCCGATATTTCTGTCCCCAAGCTCGCATCGAAGCCCGTAAGACGTGACGTAGGTAATTGAACCGCAGCACGCCGCGAGATCGCAATCCGACAATCGCATGTTACTGAAAACGCTAATGAAAATTACATTGAACGCTCTTGGTTTCGCCATTTTTGTTGCAGGCAGTGCCAGTATCGTCCGCGCACAGTCCGAGTTGCCACCGCCGGCGATTTCCGCCGGCATCGCATCGAAGCTGATCGTGCGCGGCGAGCTGCAGGGATTGCAGGTGATCGACCTGCGCGCCCAGCGTCGCAATGATGTGCTGGTGGTACAGGCCGAAGTCGCCAATACCCGCCGAAACGACCTTCGGCTTTACTACCGTTTCCGTTGGGTCGATGCCAACGGCATGCAGGTAGGCGACGGCGAGGGTTGGAAGCCGATGGTATTTTTGGGGCTGCAGAGGCAGTACCTCAGAGGCACGGCCTACGGACCGCAGGCGACGGATTTTCAGATCGAGGTCAGCGCCGAAGGGCGTTGATCGCTCGTGCATTGCTTGGTTTTGCCGGCAGCTTTCCGCTGGTGGTTATTTTTTGGGGGTTCAACATGCATCACACGCTTCGCCAATACATTGGGCTGTCGCTGCTTAGCGGCGCGACGCTTTGCCTTACCGGTTGCCCGACGACGCTGTCGCAGCCGACGGTGAGCTTCGCGCGCCAGGTCAGCTATGGCGACAGCAAGGCAGTCGAAACCGTCACCAATGAATTCGGCTCGACCGACCTGCAAATGATCGCGGAAAAAATGGTCGGGTCACTCCTGGAAGATCCGGTGCTCGCAAATCGGCCGACCATGACATTGTCGGTGGTGCGCAACAAGACCAGCGAGTACATCGACACCAAGTCGATCATGAATTCCATCCAGACAGCGCTGGTCAAGAGCCGCAAGGTGAAGTTTGCGCGCAGCAATGATGAAATGCAGGCCGGCGTCGATGAGCTGCAACGGCAGAATCAGAGTGGCCTGTACAAGAGCCAGGGCAAGGCGCAGATCGGCAAGATGAGTGCAGCCAAGTACACGTTGGAAGGTGAGATCGTCTCCATCGTCAAGCAGGGCAGCAACACGAAGGACGTGTTCTACAAGATGACACTGAAGCTCTATGACGTCGAGGACGGCTCCATCGAGTGGCAGGATGAAAAGGAAATCCGCAAGACATCGAGCCGCTGAACTCAGGCATACCAACCGTAAGATCAGTCATGGAATCCATCATGTCCTACTCCCTGCGTCTCACCACCATGCTCATCGTCGGATTCGCTGCGTTCGCTGTTCATGCAGCGGGCGCCGAGCCGAGAATCGCCGTTACGGATCTGACCTACGAAGAGCGGGTCAGTCAGTATTTCAGGACAGTGTCCGCTTCCAGCAAGAGCAGCATCGATGCCAGCGGCAGCGAACATGAAAACGCCTATGGCTACGCATCAAGGGGTCGGGTTCGTGCAAACGCCGAGAGCACTTATCACGAAACGGAAGGCATTTATTCCTATATCGATCGCGGTGAACTGCACACATATACGGCCGATCTGAAAGGCGCATTGCTTAAAGATGGACGGATAAGACTGGTGCAGGCCAGGCCCTATGTCGGCAGGCCGACAGACAGGATCTATGACATCATCGGTCGGATCAAGCAGGGGTTTTATCCTGGCGCCGACTATGTCCTGTTCGGGTCGGTCAGCAATGTTTCGTTTCGGGAGGAGGCGATGCCGCTCGCGATGGGTTCCTCGACGACTGCCAACCTGACGCTCGACCTGGTGGCGGACTTCAGCCTGATCAACACACGCACCTATGAAGTCAAGGCGGCGTTCAGCGCAAACGGCTCGGGCCAAGACACGAAGTTCATTTCACGAGCCGGTGACAAGGTGGTGCTCAATCGTGGCAAGGTGATGCAGGAAACTTCGCGTAGCCTGGCGGACAATGCCTACGGCGAACTGATGAACCAGCTCGGTGTCAGTCGCCGCGAGGGTATGCATGATCCAGTCACCACCCGCTCAAACGAGTCTGGTGGCGGCACGTCGGGCGCGGGCACCTCGTCACCTGTACTGGACCAAAGAAACGGGCCCGTCACCATTTTCAAGTAGACCTGGTCGAAACACGCTCCTTGCGCAGCGCCGGATTCTGAGCGAACGATTTTCAGCGTCCGATTTACAGCATGCGATTCTCAACGCCGCGGCACAGGTTTCGCCGGTGCCGTGAAATGGGTTTTCGGTTTTTTGGGTTTCTTTGGCTTTTTTTCCACGCTGCCGTCGGCGCTGGTCATCGGTACCCGGTGCTCCGGTGCAAAGCCCGGTTCTTCGATGCGCTTCAGTGTCTGCCGCGTCAAGGCCTCGATCGCGGCGAGCAGCGCCACTTCATCAGCACAGACAAGTGAAATCGCGTCGCCGCTAGCCCCGGCACGCCCGGTGCGGCCGGTTCGATGGATATAGTCTTCGGCAACGATTGGCAGATCGAAATTGACCACCTGCGGCAGATCGTCGATATCCAGCCCGCGGGCTGCCACATCGGTGGCGACCAGGATCTGGACTTCGCCTGCCTTGAACCGATCGAGGGCGCGCAGGCGTGCCGGCTGCGGCTTGTCGCCGTGGATTGCGTCGGCTTGCAGGCCGTGGGCCAGCAGGATCTCGATGAGCTGATCGACGCCCTTGCGGGTCTTGACGAACACGAGAACCTGACCCCAGCGCTTTTTCTCGAGCAGGTGCAGGAACAGTTCCGCCTTGCGCTTCTTGTCGACCGTGACCACCCACTGCCGCACTGCCTTGACCGTCGTATTGCGTGGACTGACTTCGATCGACAGCGGATCGCGAAGCATGGTCGCTGCCAGCGCGCGGATCGGCTCGGAAAACGTCGCGGAAAAAAGCAGGGTCTGCCGTGTGGCCGGCAGCGCGGCAAACACGGCATCGAGCTCCCGCGCAAAGCCAAGGTCGAGCATGCGGTCGGCTTCGTCCAGCACCAATGTTTCGAGCTGCGTGAACTTGACGGCATTCTGACGATACAGGTCGAGCAGCCGGCCCGGCGTTGCGACCATCAGATCGACTCCCTTGCGCAGTTTCATCATCTGGGGATTGATGCTGACCCCACCGTAGGCCACGCAGCTGCGCAATGGCAGGTTGCCGCCATAGGTGCGGAAGCTTTCGTGCACCTGTTCCGCCAGTTCACGGGTGGGCACCAGCACCAGGACCCGGACGGCATTGCTGCCGACCTGGCCGCCACCCATGACCAGGCGCTGCAAAAGCGGCAGGGCGAATGCGGCAGTCTTGCCGGTGCCGGTCTGGGCGGCAGCCATCAGGTCGCGTCCGGCCAGCACTGCCGGAACGGCGCGCGCCTGTACCGGCGTTGGCGTCTTGTAATCCAGTCCCGACAACGCCTGCAGGAGCGGATCGATCAGGCCGAGCGAGGCGAATGTCATTTGTGCACGTAAAAGAGAGGTAGTCGGGGCAGGAACTTCATGCTGGGGCGAAGTTTATCCTTTCGCGTGGTCTCCGACTGAAAACGACACTCGAGCCCTTCATGAATGTTGACGAGAGGACTCGCAAGCGGCTTCCAACCGTCAAAGCCTTTGTGCTAGCCTTCGCCCATGTACACCCGATTCTTCGGCCTTGGCCAGATTCCCTTTTCGATTGCGCCAGACCCGCGCTACCTGTTCATGAGCGAACGGCATCGGGAGGCGCTGGCGCACCTGCTGTATGGCTTGAATGGCGGTGGCGGGTTCGTGCTCCTGACTGGCGAAATCGGCGCCGGCAAGACCACCGTGTGCCGGCTTTTTCTCGAGCAGATACCCGCGCACTGCAATGTCGCCTACATCTTCAATCCGAAGCAAACGGTCATCGAATTGCTGGGATCGATTTGCGACGAGTTCGGCATTACCGCCGGGCAGCGCAAGGATCGTCACGCAACCGTCAAGGATTTCATCGACCCGCTGAATGCGTTCCTGCTGTCGTCGCATGGCATGCAGCAGAACAATGTGCTGATCATCGATGAAGCGCAGAACCTTTCGGCGGACGTGCTCGAGCAATTGCGTCTCCTGACCAATCTCGAAACCAATCAGCGCAAGCTGCTGCAGATTATCCTAATCGGCCAACCAGAATTGCGTGCCATGCTGGCGAAGCCGGAACTCGAGCAGCTCGCCCAGCGCGTGATCGCCCGATTCCACCTCGCGGCGCTGATGCCCGACGAGACGGCGCAGTACATCGCGCATCGCCTGGCGGTAGCCGGCATCGATCGCGCATCGCCGTTCAGCCCACGGATCATGCGCCGCATTCATCAGCGCGCCCGGGGAATTCCGCGGCTCATCAATCTGCTGTGCGACCGTGCTTTGCTCGGTGCATATGGCAGCGGCAAGAAGGAGGTCGACGCCCGCACGGTCGACCGGGCTGCGCGCGAGGTGTTCGATCTCGACCACGCGCCGGGCCGACGGGTAACCCGGCGCTGGCAATTCGCGCTCGGTGGCTTCCTGATTGCGGGCGTGCTGACGGCAGCAGCGTTCCGTCAGTTCGGCTGGCAGGATGCCGGCGCGGTACCTCTCGCGGCGAACGCCGTGCGAAACTCCCCGGAGCCGATTGCATCCGCGCCGCTCGAGCGGGTGCGGCCTGCGCTGACAATGGAGCTCGCCTCCGTGACCACGCAAAACAGGTCGAGCCTCCCGACAACGGTGTCTGCGGCGGTACCGCCGAATCACGCAAGCGCAAACGATATGGTGCCGCCAGGACAAGCGACTCCGGCACCGATCGGGAATGAGGCGCGTAGCTTGCCAGCCGCGTACCGCCGTCTCGCCGAAGCCTGGCAACTGAATGGCGCCGGGGCCGATGCCTGCCGCACGCTGCAAAAGCAAAACGCCTACTGCTTCGTCAGCAAGAACGGCCTCGCCGAAATTCGCCAGCTAGACCGTCCATGCCTGTTGACTCTCCAGGATGACGACGATGAAAAATACTATGCCGTTCTGGTCGGTCTGACGCGCGAAACGGCGACGCTACGTATCGGCGAGGTGACCGAATCGGTCACCCTCAATGCACTCGCCAAGCGCTGGCGCGGTGGATTCACCACGCTGTGGCGCGGTCCTGTGGGATACGAGAAGGATATCCTCAAGGGCGATAAAGGCAGCGCGGTCGACTGGCTTGCGGCGCAGCTTGCCACGATCGACGGCGGTTCGGCGCCGCAGCCCGGCGCCGCCTTCGACGTCGCCATGAGCGCCAGGGTGCGCGAGTTCCAGCTGGCGCAGGGACTGGCGCCGGACGGCATGCCCGGACCGCAAACCCTGATCCGGCTGGCGTCGCTCGCAGGCGATCACGGTCCGCGGTTGCAGGGTGGCCCACTCGCCGTGGCGGCGACTGCAACCACAGCAACCCCCGCAACCACCGCAACCCCAGCAACCCCAGCAACCCCCGCACGTGCAGTTACGCCGGCTGCGGCATCGACCGGAAAATAGATCATGTCCTTTATCCTCGATGCACTCAAAAAGGCGGAGTCCGAACGTCACCTTGGGGAGTTACCCGGTATTCATAGCCAGAACCAGACCCCGTCGCTGGTGGCAAATGACACGGGGCGCTGGTGGCGGCGCGACGTCAGGCTCGCCGTCGCCCTGACCCTTGCAGGGCTGGCCGCGATCGGCCTCGCATGGCGCGCAATCCAGCCGGGGCCTGCACGGATCACGGTACTCGAGGCGGCTCCAGGACCGATAAAACGCGTGCCGGAGCCCGCGCCTTTACCTGCACAACCGGACGCGGCTCCTGTTGCGGCCCTGCCACCGCCTGCTGTCGCCGAACCATCACGAGCGCCGCTGATGCGTGCCATGGCGGCGCCCGGATCGACGCCGAAGGGTGTCGCAGCCGAGCTACTGGTGCCGCCGTCCGTCCCGAAACCGGTCATCATCCCGAAAAAAGAGACACCGCCGACCCTCGCCGCACCGATCGTTGCCAAATCCGCAAAGCCGCAGGTTGCAGCTGCCGAACCGGCAAACGTCCTGGCCGTATCCCAGCTGCCGGCGAACATTCGCGGTGAATTACCCGTGCTGGCGATCGGCGGCTCCATCTACTCGGCCAATCCGGCTGACCGAATGCTGCTGATGGACAAGCGGATGTTGCGCGAAGGCGATGAAATTTCGCCGGGCCTGGTGCTCGAGGCAATTCTGCCCAAGGCGGCGAATCTGCGTTACAAAGGTTTTGTTTTTCGGATTACTTACTGAGCGTGCGTTGCAATACGCGCCGCGGGTTGTAACCCGGGATTTGATCCGTAGATTGAACGTGTCCGGTGGGATGCCGGGCGTCGGTGCCGAGCGACTATGCCCGGTTTCCCTTTTTACTTTTCCGAGGTCTCCGTCATGGCAACCATCAGCAGACATCGCGGCGTGCGTATCCTGACCCTGGCGGCGGGGGACGATCTGGCGGCCCTGTGCGCGCCTGGCGACATCGTGCTGGAGAAGGACGGTGCGGGATGGTGGACGCGATTCGTCGACGAAGAGGGAAAGGTCGAGAGTTACGACGCAGCCTTCGAAAGCTATAACAAGGCATTGTGGACCGCTAAAGCTGCCGCAGAGTTCCAGGCCGAATGAACAACACAAGGCCATTGCAGGCGCCATCGCCCACTGTAAGTTTGGCAGGTGGTCCTGCTGATTGACGCCAGACTCGATCAGGCAAGCGTGTAATTGCGCCGCAGGGTGGGACTGAGAAGAACCCGCTTGGCCACATCGATTTCAATCATGCGGCTCTTCAGGAACGCGGCGGCGTCATGCGTACCGTAGACGACCTGGATCGTGATGCCTTCCTCGACGAAGCGGGCGCTATTCCAGTCCTGGCGCGCAAGGCCGTGTGATGCCGCGCCTTCGGCAAGCATCGTCGTTTCGTCAGAGCGGGTCATGATGGCTTTCCAGGTCGGATGGCGTTTCAAGCGACGGGACTGGCATCTTTTCATAATAAATCGACAATTTTCGAGGCGCGCGGGGCTGCCGATTCATGCTGGCCAGCCGGGCTTGAGCGGTCGGCGCAACACTCCGTCATTTGGATACCGGCGGTGCAACTCCTGCATGTTAAAATTTATTTTGGGAAACTTCTAGGCTGGTAGCGCCAGTCGTTCCCGCGACGCGACGACCCGCCGGTTTTCGGCCGGGGCTTGATTTGAGCCTGGGTAAGGGTCGATTCAGAAGGTGCGGGGTAATGGCGATGCAGACGATCAGCGGACGATTCACGAAAAAAATGCTGACGCTCGGGTTTCTGCGTTCGAGCATGCACAATATCCTGATCTGGCCTTCGATCTGCGTGCTGCTTGGTCTGCTCATGTGGGGCCTGATCAATATCAAGCTTGGCAGCGACAAGGAAGCGCTTGAGCAAGCAGCGTTGGATCAGGCTACTTCGCTTTCGAGAGCCTACGCGGAACAACTTTCGCGCACGGTGGAGCAGGTAGACCAGATCACGCTCAACGTGAAATACAACTGGGAATCGAGCCATGGAACGCTGCGTCTCGAGGACCAGCTCAAGCGCGGGCTGTATCCGGCAGCGGCGCTGTTATACGTTACCGTGTTGGACCGCAATGGCATCATCGTCAGCAGCACGTTGCCGTTCGATGCGAAGACCGACCTCTCCGACCGTCTCTTTTTCAAGCGTCATCGGGCCGACCCGTCGGATGATCTGGTCATCAGCGAGCCACAGCCGGGTGCGCGGCTCAAGCGCACCCTGATCCGCTTCTCGCGCCGCCTTGAAACGGCAGACGGGCGATTCGATGGCGTTGCCACGGTGGCAGTCGAGCCGTCATTTCTCGCCGCTTTCTACGATGAATCCGGCATCGGCCCAGGGGATTTTCTTTCCGTGCGGACGATCGGCGGCGTGCTCCTTGCCACGAAGATGGGGGCCAACATCAAGACCCTCCCAACCGTGTTCCGGTCGCCGCCGCAATTTGCCGGCGTCACAGGCGCTGCCAGTTATCCGCATGAAATGTTCACCGACAATCGGGCGCGGGTGCTTGCGTGGAAAACCTTGAGCAATTATCCCTTGCGCTCGGTGGTCGGCCTCTCGCGCGATGATATTTTTGCAGGCTATGAAGCGAGTGCCGCGGCATACCGCAAGTTCGGGCTCGCCGGCAGTTTGCTGCTCTCGGTTTTTGGCATGCTCGGGATCCTGTCGACGACGATGCTGGCATGGCGCAAGCATCAGGCTGAAGAGACCCGCAACACCTATAGACTCGTGATCGAGGAAGGGGGTGAGGGTTTTTTCATGCTCCGTGCGGAGCTGGATAACGGCGGGCAGCCTACAGACTTTATCGTGCAGGATTGCAATGAGCGAGGCGCCGTCGTCGCTGGCAGAACCAAGAAAACCCTGGTGGGCGTCAGATTATCGACGCTTGTTCCGGTTGCATTCTGGCATCCGATGATCGTTGCATGTATCGACGCCATGCGTACCGGGTTCCATGAAGATGAATACACCGCAACGCGCGACGGCCAGCCGGTATGGATGCAGCGGCGACTGGTGCGCTCCGGCGAAGGAGTCGCAGCGACGGTGCGAGACATCACCGACATCAAGGCGCATCAGGAGGCGTTGTCGCGGCTGGCCAATCTCGACGCATTGACCGCGCTGCCAAACCGGCACTGGCTGACCGGTTTTCTGCCACTGGCACTGGAGCGAGCACAGGAAAGCACGCACTTGCTGGCGCTGCTATTCATCGACCTGGACAATTTCAAGAACATCAACGACACGCTCGGCCATGCGGCCGGCGACGAACTCCTGCAAGCTGCAGCCCAGCGTTTGCGGTCGGTCATTCGGCCGAGCGACAATGTGGCCCGGTTGGGCGGTGATGAATTCACGATCGTGCTGGAACAGGTCGAGCACGAGGAGGCGGTATCGATGGTCGGTGAGCGCATCGTGACGGCATTCGCAGAGCCGTTCCTTCTGGGCGGCGGCAGCTTGCACGTCGTACATGCCTCGATCGGCATCAGCATGTTTCCCGCCGACGGAGACTGCGTCGAGACACTGCTGAAAAATGCCGACATCGCGATGTATGCGGCAAAGGCACGCGGCAAGGCGAACTACCAGTTTTTTCAGGAACATCTTTCCGAAAACCTGGTGAGCCGGCTGAACGCGGAACAGGCTTTGCGCAGTGCAATCGAGAGCGATGAATTCATCCTGCATTACCAGCCGCGCGTCGATGCAATCGATGGCAGGTTGCTCGGCTTCGAAGCGTTGATCCGCTGGATGCGTCCCGGCAGGGGCATGGTGCCGCCGCTCGAGTTCATTTCCCTCGCCGAAGATACCGGCCTGATCGGCCGCCTTGGCGAGCTGGTCATGAGCAAGGCTTGTACGCAGCTGGCGCAATGGAAAGCCAGCGGCTTGCCGGTCGTACCGGTATCGATCAATGTTTCGTTTCGCCAGTTCGAAGCGTCGGGGGCATTGAGCCTAAAGGACCGTCTTGCCGAGCATATGGCGTTGCATGCAATCGACGCCAACCTGATCGAAGTCGAACTGACCGAATCATGCATGATGGTCGATCAGGATCTCATCCAATCGACACTCGCCGAATTCCAGGCGGCGGGCGTTCGGTTGCTGGTCGATGATTTCGGTACTGGCTATTCTTCCCTGTCGCAATTGCAGCGCCTCGATTTCGATGTCCTGAAAGTCGATCGCGCCTTTACCGCAGCTTTGGGCGACGGCATCGAGGGCGAGGTGTTTTACCGCGCCATCATCTCAATGGCACACGCGCTCGGCATGCAGGTCGTGGCCGAGGGCGTCGAAACAGCCGACCAGCTGCATCGCCTGCAGGCGCTCGCCTGCGACGAAATCCAGGGCTATTACATTTCGCGGCCGCTTCCGGCGGCGGACATTCCGGCCTTGCTGCAGCGCCGCTTCCTCTTTCCAGCCACCGAACCCGCACCGCATCTCGCCGTCTATTAGAGCGGTTCGAATTCGCACCGGTCGGTTCCTGGCGGCTTACCGAAACAAGTTCACCAATCATCGTATTTCCTTCAACGGAACCGCCGTTGCGTTGTCATTTTATCAATCGATCCGTATATTGATTGATTATTAAAAAGGCAATACTCGCAACGCTTCACAACCCGTCCAGGAGAACATCCGATGAATCAGATCGTCACCGCATCCGCCATTCAGCACGTCGCCGCGTCCCGTAAAAACCTCCCGAAAAAATCGTCACAGCGCGGACAGGGCATGACCGAGTACATCATCATCGTCGCACTGATTGCAGTGGCAGCGATCGGTGTCTATCAATTCTTCGGCCAGGTGGTGCGCAGCCAGACCGCGGCGATTGCGAACGAAGTCGGTGGTGAGGATTCGGCAAATCAGATCAAGCTGGCAAAAGCGGCCGGGAAGGCTGCGAACGCTGAAACCGGTAAAAAAGGTCTTGATAGCTATGGTGGCGGTGCGGCCGCAGCTGCTGCAAAATAATCCCGAAGTTAAATGGAATCTTACAGATTCAGTCGGATCTGGCCCCTTGTAAAAAACAGAAATCGCCAACGCGGTCAGGCGCTTATCTACGGCATGTTCGTATTGATAGGCAGCCTGACCGGGCTTTTCTTCCTGTTCAATACCGGCCAGCTCGCCAGCGAAAAAACCAAGCTCGTCAACGCGGCAGATGCAGTCGCCTACAGCGCTGCGGTCATGCATGCGCGTGCCTTGAATTTCGATGCCTACAGCAATCGTGCATTGATGGCAAACGAAGTAATCGTTGCGCAGCTCGTAAGCCTGTCGTCTTGGGCGCAATACGCGCAGACGCATGTACAGAATGTACCGTTGCAATTTCCGGAATGCACGGATCCAAGGCTGGCGGTGGTCGATGGGCTGATTAATTTCGATCCGGCCTACGCGGCTATGTGTTTCCTGTTGACGATCCCCGCAGATCCCGCGGTAGTGGCGGTCCAGCAGCTTGGCGCCATCGTTCCTCAGGTCGCCCAGATGACTGTCAGTGCGGTTGAATTGAA
Organism: Herminiimonas sp.; assembly: GCA_014377845.1. Classification (GTDB taxonomy): domain Bacteria; phylum Pseudomonadota; class Gammaproteobacteria; order Burkholderiales; family Burkholderiaceae_D; genus JANXSS01. The sequence continues at coordinate 48,384 of JACMOV010000191.1, read as the reverse complement.
CAAGACGGCCATTCAGGGCGCGGAATCGTTGTTGCATGCCCCCCTGTATTTCACGCAAATGCGCGCAAGCCTGATGCAGGATGTGGCGGATCGCAATTACCAGAACGATGGCAGCGTCATTGTGTATCCGAATGCCGTCGCCGGAGTCACCGGCCTGACCGATGACTGGGATGGCTTCGTCACAAAATACAAGGACGGGGATCGGGTTCGCTTGGGAGAGGCCGCAGCAAAGGCGGCCGCGGCAAATGATTTCGTCAATTCTCGCAAGTGGACTTCAGAGGCTGTACTCCCGATTAATTCCGGACTTTGTTTTGGTAAAAACAATGCCGTGGAACGCCGTGGTGGGACCGATCTGATCGGACTCGATGAATGGAAGTCCGAAGACACCGAGTCATTCTGGTCCTGGCATCGGCATGGGTTTTTGTTTGGGAGATGCAGAAAGGACGAATCGCCGATTGCATCGGCCGAGCAACGCGCCTTCCCGAGCGGCCTTGAAGGCGACGCCTCCAACGCAACTCTCGGCGGCTCTCCAGCAACAAATCCCTACGCACATAGTCTCGCGTCGTCGACAGAGTGGACGAATTATCACGGCCTTCCGGCTTTTTATGATCTGTCGCCGGCGCGGCTGGCGAGCCCTGATGATCCGCGCCTGACCTTCGCGGTCAAACTCGTCCGGACCGCGGCGAATATGCGCACCTCGTCGGGTGCATCCAGCATCGCTGCATCCCCACGTCTCAACAAGTTTGCCGATGGCTCAGCCGGCGGCGTGATGTCTGCGGTCTCGACTGGCGAGGTTTATTTCGAGCGTCCCTGGTTCAATAACGGAAACAATTCGTATACGACAGCCTTGACCGAATATCTCGTGACGCAGAACCAGACGGTCGCCGGCAGCACCCCGCAGATGCGGGAGCTGGGAAGCCTGTTCAATCCCTATTGGCGGGTACGCCTGGCGGACAACAAGGCTGCGGATATTCAGGCGCAGCAGGGTTTGCAGGGCGTGGTGATGCGATGACATCCCGGATGAATAATGCGCGCTCACGGCGGATCGGTTCGAACTCCCAAACGACCTCGGCGAGGGCTGGGCCGATCTTGCGTCCATGTCGGATGCCTGCCCGGCAATCGATCCTGCAAACCGGTCAGGCGCTGACGGAATTTCTCGCCATTGCCATCGCTTTGGTACCGCTGTTCCTGCTGCTGCCGATGATCGGCAAGTACCAGGATCTTGCTCACATGACCCAGATGGCGAGTCGCTATGCTGCGTTCGATGCCACCAGCTATGGCGACATCGACGGATATCAGCCGTGGAAACCGCCGGCCCAACTGGCCGACGAGATCCGACGCCGCTTCTATAGCAATTCGGACGCACCGATCAAGACCGGCGATGTGGCAGGCGACTTCGATGCCAACCGGAATCTCTTCTGGCGCGACCCGTACGGCAATCCGCTGATCCGCAAATTCAGCGATGTCAGCGTTTCGTTCGGTAACGGTGCATCGGCGCAGGCCAATGGGTTCAGTACTGGCTCTGGCGCGGACGGCGCGCCATTTAACGTCGTACCCCTTGCGAATGCCGCCACGATCGGGTTGCAGACACGCGGCGTGTACACCGCAAATGTCGCAGTCTCGGTCGCGAATCTGCCCGCGGGTTTTAAAAGCATTGCGCCCTTCGACACGCTCAACCTGTCGATCCAGCGCCAGACCAGCCTCTTGTTCGATCCCTGGGCCGCAGCCACGACGGTCAGTACCGAAAAACGTGTCGGCCGGCTCGCACCGGTCAATTCGGCGCTGTCGGCGGTCGAGCCCGTGGTCGACCTGGCGATTTTTGCCCTGGATATGGGGCAGGTCAAGACGCCGGATTTCGGCAATCTACAGCCATGGCGTGACGTCGTTCCTGCCGATCGCCTTGTAGCAGTCAAGCAGCAATGAGCACTTCAAGCGCAACCGTAGCGGATCAGGCTGCCCGGCGTCAAACGCATGCGCGAACGATGGATGGCCGTAGGTGGGCCAGATGGCTAGTCCACGCGGGATGTTGCACCGCATGCCTCGTCGCTCACGCTGAGGGCGCCTGGCCTTCCCCCAGTCTCCCGCCCGACCTTCCTCTTTTCGCGATAGGGCAGCAACTGACCGTGAACGGCTTGCCGATGCGGCTAAAAGGTTTCGCCTCTACCCATCCGCCGCAGACGCTTTTGAAGGAATTGCGACAGTCGCTCGGCCAACCCCTGGTAGAAAGCACGAGCGGTGAGTGGCGGATCCTTGGCAGGGCGGAAGGCACCTTTTACATCACGGTGCAGGTCGCCGCCGCTGGTGCCGGTAGCCGGGGAACCTTGGCCATCACCGACCTGGCGGGCATGGCGCGCGGCATTGATAGCCAGCGTGCTGCAACTGCCCGCTGGCTCGATCGACTGCCTGCGGGATCGTCCATTGCAAGTGACATGGCATCGCAGGATGGTGTACAGGCAGCCCGTCATCTGGTCATCGTCAATACCCATGGCGAATCGGTCAATCGCGATGCGTTGCTGCGCCTGATGCAGGCGGATGGTTATCGGCTCGAGCGGGAAGCGTTACCGGACGCGGCCGCGCGGAGCAGCATGCCATCTCGCTTTGCTGGCGCTACCACGCTGTATTTCAAGGCGCCGGACAAGGAGGCAGTCGCAGTGATCGCCCGCACTGGTGACAAGACGTCGATCGTACTGAACACCGTCACCACGCTGCAGACGCTCCGATGATCCGGCCTGATTCATCCATATTCGAGAAGCGCATTCACTGTCAACGTGGCCAGGCCATGATCGAGTACGTCGTGGTCTGCAGTGTTCTTGCTTTACTTCTGGGGATCGGAATGATCGACCAGAACAGCGTTCTCTGGCAGTTGATCGACAGTTTTCAGAATGCCTATCGAAACTACAGTTTTGCAATTTCCCTTCCGACCTGACCATGAGAGCTGACGTGAACAATCGATTCAAACGGAACAAGACCTGGGTCATTTTTGGCGTAGCGCTGTGCATCGGTTTGCTGGCGGCATTGGCCGCGCGCAGTTATCTGTCGACGCGAATCGAGGCGATCGAAGCGCGTGGCAAGGGTAGCACCGTCAAATTGCTCGTTGCAAAGCGCGAGCTCAAGCGTGGGGACAAGATCAGTTCGGACACCGTCGCGGTGCGCGACGTACCGCTGGACTTTGCGCATTCCGGCGCCATCTCGCCGGAGACGTTCGAGCGGGTCGATGGCCAGCCGCTCGGCTACCCGGTGCGTGCCGGCGAGCTGGTCCTGTGGAGTCTGATGGAAGGCAAGAAGGCGCCGACGTTCTCGGCCCGTGTCGAAGTCGGTCGGCGCGCAATGACAGTCGCCGTTGATGAAATCAGTTCGATTTCCGGCATGCTCGAACCCGGCGACCTGATCGACCTGCTGGTGACGGTCGACCGGAAAGGCCGCAAGATCACACGACCCCTGTTGCAAAAGGTGCAGGTCATGGCGACCGGTCAGCGGGCGGTCGACAGCCCCCGCGATGGCGAGCGTCGCCAGTATTCCACCGTCACCATCGACATCACGCCGGCGCAGGCCGAACAGGTGATCCTGGGCCGCGATGCCGGCAAGGTGACTGCCTTGTTGCGCAATCCGAATGATCGCAATGGCATCGCCGGTGGCAATGTCGACATGGCGCGCCTGCTTGCCAGCAGCAAGGACAGTTCCAGCATCGCTGCCGATCCCGATCGCGGCATTCCGGTGCTCTATGGCGGTAGCACTCGCCTGACACCGGAGAGCCTGGTGATGGGCGGGGTATCCGGACCGTCGGTCACGCCCGAAAGCGACATCGCCGTATTTCCCGATTCTTTGGCGCCGCCGGTTCCTGTCCTGAGCGCTGCCAAGCGGTTGGCGGCGCAGGCCACGCGCTGATCCACAGGTACCGCCGCACTTTTGCCCTGAATTTTTGTATCGAGAACCCATTTCATGATCACCATCTCACGTCGTCTTTCATCCATCCTGTCGGCCCTGGCAATGCTCGACCTTGCGCTCGCACTTGCTGCAACTTGCGGACTGGCGTTGGCGCAAACCGGGACGCCGGCGGTGGCCACGACGACCCCCGCTCCGACGCCGACGTCGACCTTGACGCCCGGTTTGCCTCGCTCTGCATCCGTGCCAGCGACGACCGAGCCTGCTGCAACCAGTGTCCGAAACGGATTTGCCGAAAACCTGCGACCGACAGTCAAGCGCAAGGCCGCGCAACCCCAGCCCTACGCACCGATTACGAAGCAGGATGATCACGGCCAGATTCCGGAAATCGAGATGTTCGTCGGTGAGTCCCGCGTCTTCCCGGCGCCAAACATCGGTCGTATCGCGGTCGGTAACGGCCAGATCATGACGGCTGCTGCACTCGACAAGAAGGAAGTGATCGTCTTCGCCAATGCGGCGGGAACCTCGTCGCTGTTCGTCTGGAACGAGGACGGCCGCTATCAGCGCCTGAAGATCAATATCGTCGCAGGCGATACGTCGCGCGTTGCCCGCGAGGTTGCGGGCTTCCTGGCGACGATTCCGAATGCCAAGGCGTCCATCGTGGGCGACAAGGTCATCGTCGACGGTGACAACCTGTCGGACGCCGATCTGGCAAAGATCGATCAGCTCGAAAAACGGTATCCGCAAATCGTCAACTTTACCAACCGCGTCGGCTGGGAACAGATGGTCATGATGGACGTCAAGGTCGTCGAATTTCCAAAATCGGAACTCAAGGAAATCGGTCTCAAATGGGGCGCGGTTGGCGGCACCACGCTGGCGGCATCCTGGCTACCCATCCGCTATGGCAATCCGCCACCGGGATCGCAGTTGCAGCTCAATATTCCGGCTTCCCAAAGTGGCTTGCCGATCACGTCTGCTACCGGTATCGCGCCACTGCCGTCGGCGCTGAATATCGTCAACGGCCTGAACCTGGGCTTGAGCGCGCAGCTCAACCTGCTGGAACAGGAGGGCAAGGCAAGCGTCCTTGCCGAACCGCAGCTCTCCGCGCGCAATGGGGCGAAGGCAAGTTTTCTGGCGGGCGGCGAATTTCCGTATTCGGTCTCGAACGTCAATGGCGTGACCATCATCTTCAAGCCGTACGGCATCAAGCTCGACATCAGTCCCAAGGTCGATCGTAACGGTGTGATTCGCGCGACCATCCAGTCCGAGGTCAGTTCGATCGATGCCTCGGTCACAGCAGTCGGGGGCCCGGCTCTGCTGACCCGACGGACCGATACCGAGTTCAATGTCCATAGCGGCGAAACCATCGTGCTGTCCGGCCTTCTGCAACGCAACGCCAGCACCGATATCGACAAGGTGCCGTTGCTGGGCGACCTGCCGGTACTCGGGGCCTTGTTCCGGTCCAAGCGGTTCCAGAACAAGGAGACCGAACTGATCGTCTTCGTGACGCCAACGGTGGTCGACAGCCGATCGCCCGGCCTGGTCGATCGGATCGATCGCGCGACCCAACGCCTCGAGCAGCAGATGGGGCCCCAGCCGTATCTGTCGAATCCGCTGCAGCCCGGCGAACCCGCCGCCGGCTTCAACAAGAAGCCTGCTAGAGATCCCGCTGGCGCAACAATTCTTCCGGCGGCATTGACCACGGCTCCGGCGTCCGCGCTGCCTGGGGTCTCGATGACGACGCCGGCACCGGTGTCGGGGAACGCGCGATCGACAATTGCCAGCGCCGGTACCGGTGCGCGCAGCATGATGTCGACATTGAAAACGGGAGACATGGTGCACGAAGACGGGCTGTCCGGTGGTGGCAGTCTGTTGCAGGTGGTGGTGCGGCGCGCCCAGTTGCGTGCCGGGCCGACCCTGGCAAGTCCGTCGCTTCTCCAACTTGCGCAGGGCGCCGTGGTACGTCTTGGCGATCGCCCGGCCGAGGTGGTGGGGACTACGACATGGCGGCCGGTCGTGGTTGGAACCGTCGACGGCTGGATCGTCAGCGCCGCACTCGCGCCGGTGAAGCTTGGCGCCACAGTCGCCGCCGACCGCGATGATGCGATAGCAGCCCTTGCGATTCAGGGCAAGACAGTCGGTCGCCAGGTTGCCGCCGCGCCGGTTTTGCCGGCCTCCACGGTGCGACAGGACCGCAGTGCACTGCCGTCATCGCCATTGCGCTACAAGGTGCTGTTGGATGGCCTGGCGATGCGGCTGACCCCCGACATCAATGCATTGACGGTATCCCAGCTCGCCCTTGGCAGCATGGTTGAAGCATTGCCTGGGCCGGATCGTGGCTACTGGACCGCAGTGCGCGTGGGTGACCAGCGCGGCTGGGTCGCCACCCAGTGGCTGATGCCGCATGCAGCGGCTGAACAATAACGACTGGCGCTCTCCATGTTGAATATCGAAATCCAGGATCCCGACGGGACTGCCCGACACGCACAGGTACCCGACGAAGCCGTGATCGGCAAGGCGGCGCGCAATGAGATTCGCCTCGACAGCTGGCGGGTCGGGCGGGAACACGCGCGGCTTTTCCGCACGCCGGCCGGGGTGCTGGTGGAAGATATGGGCACCTTCGGCGGTGTCAGCGTGAACGGTCAGAAGATCGAGGTGCAATACGGCCCGCTGCGTGCGAAAGACATCATCGAGATCGGTCCGTTCAAATTACGGCTGATCGACCCTGAACATCCTGGCGCCCAGGTACAGGCAGCCCATCCGCGCTCGCGCTCCAGTACCAGGCAGCATCGAAACGAGCGCGCCACGGAAGAAATTCGCGCATCGCGGTGGGCTGCGGAACAGGCGCAGAACGGTGCGCTGCAAGCCGGCCGGATTCCGGGTAATGCGCTGGTGGTGACACCGGACGCGACGCGGCAAGCCCTGGAATTCTCGTGGCGCAAGCAATTGCACGCATCTCTGCTGCAAACCATGGACCTGCGTCGGCACGACACGCATAGCATGTCCGATGCGCAATTGCGCGCCGAGACCGAAACCTTGCTGCGCCAGATCCTGGCGCAGGCCGACACGGAGATTCCCGCAGAACTCGATCGTGATCTGTTGTGCAGGCAGGTGCTGGACGAGGCGATCGGACTCGGCCCGCTCGAAATCCTGCTGGCCGACGAGAGCGTGACCGAGATCATGGTGAACCGCTTCGACGAAATTTATGTCGAGCGCGGCGGACGTCTCGAAAAGTATCCGATGACGTTCACCGGCGATCGCGCCGTGCTGGGTGTGATCGAGCGGATCGTTGCGCCACTCGGCCGCCGGATCGACGAATCCTCGCCGATGGTCGATGCGCGACTCAAGGATGGATCGCGGGTCAATGCGATCATCCCGCCGCTGGCGTTGAAAGGTCCATGCCTGACGATTCGCAAGTTTGCGCGGCACAAGCTGGGCGTGGAGGACCTGGTACGCTTCGACGCGATCAGCGCGGAAATGGCAGCGTTCCTTCAGTTGTGTGTCACGGCCCGCAAGAACATCATCGTCTCCGGCGGCACCGGTTCCGGCAAGACCACGCTACTTAATATTCTCTCCAATTTCATCCCGGCCGGGGAGCGGGTGGTTACCGTGGAGGACGCCGCCGAACTAAAATTGCATCACGCCCACCTGGTCAGTCTCGAATCCCGGCCCGCCAACGTGGAAGGCAAGGGCGGCGTCCCGATCCGCGAGCTGGTGCGCAATACCCTACGCATGCGTCCCGACCGGATCGTGGTCGGCGAGTGCCGGGGCGCGGAAGCGCTCGACATGCTGCAGGCAATGAATACCGGTCATGAAGGATCGCTGACGACCCTGCATGCGAACACGGCGCGCGATGCGCTGGCGCGCCTCGAGACCATGGTGCTGATGGCCGGCATGGAGTTGCCGTTGCTGGCCATCCGCGAGCAGGTCGCCAGCGCAGTCCACATCATCGTCCAGCAGACCCGTTTCGCCTGCGGGTCGCGCAAGGTCACTGGTATCGCCGAGATCACCGGGATGGAAAGCGGAAAGATCCAGATCCAGGAATTGTTCAGGTTCGTCAATACCGGATACGGCGGTGCGAACGATCGGGTCACCGGCTACTTCACTGGCTGCGACATGGCGCCGGCTTTCTATGAAGACCTGCGAACGAGCGCACATGCACTCGACATGTCGATTTTCAAGGTCGTTCCCAAGGACCAGGCACGAATCGTCGTCGACCAGGATGCGATTTTCGGGGAGCGACCATGAGCCCGGCGCAGTTCATGCTGGTGCTGACGCTGGTGGTGGCGGTGTCGGCCGGATTGCTGACCTGGCTGTTCATCGATGTCGGCAGTGTGACGATGGCACGTTACCGCGAAAGCTTCACAAAGCGCGCCCGTTTCCAGGCGCAGGAATTCTTTCTGTTCGTCGATCCATCGCGTTTGTTCCTGATCAACATCGTGATCATGGGCGCGGGTGGCATCGTAACGTGGGTGGTGACCGGATCGGTGTTGCTCGCCTGTGCCGTCGTCGTACTGCTGGGCTTCATGCCGCGCTTGCTTTACCTGAACATGCGGCGACGGCGGCTGCGCAAGTTCGAAGAACAGTTACCGGACGCACTGATGATGCTGTGCGGCGCACTGCGGGCCGGCGTCGGGTTCTCATCCGCGACGCAACAACTGGTGGCGGAGGCGCAGGCGCCGCTCAAACAGGAATTCTCGCTGGTGCTGCGCGAGCAGCGCTTGGGCGTCACGCTGGAACAGAGCCTGTCGAACCTGTCGCGGCGGGTGCCGACGCAGAGCACGATCCTGGTCGTTTCGGCGATGCGGATCGCCAACGAAACCGGCGGTGGGCTTGCCGAAACCCTGGAGCGCACGTCGCACACGATCCGCAGCCGGCTCCAGATGGAGGGCAAGATCGCAGCGCTCACCGCGCAGGGAAAGCTGCAGGCCTGGGTGGTCGGCATGCTGCCCCTGGTGCTGATGCTGATCCTCGATCACATGGAACCCGACGCAATGGCGCTGATGTGGCATACGCGGCTTGGCTGGGGAACGCTAGCAGTGATCGGTTTGCTGGAAGTGATGGGCGTCTATGTCATTCGAAAAATCATCGCAATCGATATCTGACGCGCCTGCGCGCCATTTCAGGGAGTGGAATACGTGAATCGCTGGATACTGGAAAGCGGAGGCGAAGTCAGCCTTTTGATCGCTGTCGCGATCGGACTGTCGGTGGCGCTGCTGGCCTGGGTGCTGACCCGCTCGGTCACCGAGGTGCCGCCAGAGGACCGCGAATACAAGGATCCGCCGCCGCTCGGCTTCCGGGTCACGTGGATTCTGCTGCAGTGGGTGAGCTTCTACATCGATCACATGCTGCCGCGCCGAACCCGCGCCATTCTTCTCGCACGGCTGCGCAAGGCCGGACTCGATTACTGCATCGCGCCTGCGCAGTTTTTCGCTGGCAGACTGCTGTGCGCCGGATTTGCCGCGCTTTCGGCATGGTGGCTGCTTGGGTCGTTCGAATCGGCGCAACACGGCGGGAATGGCGTTTCGCTCGGGACGTATTTGCAGGTATCGGCGCTCGGCGGCTTGTTCGGATGGGCCTACCCGGGAATCTGGCTACGAGACCGATTGGCGGCGCGCCGGCGTGAGTTGCTGAAAACCTTGCCCTTCTATCTCGACATCATCACCCTGTGTGTCGAAGCCGGATTGAACATGCAGGGTGCGATGACGCAGGCGGTCGCAAAAGGACCGAAAGGCGTGCTGCGCGAGGCGCTGCAGAGGGTGATGCGGGACATCCGTTCCGGCCAGTCACGCGCGATGGCGCTGCGCGACCTCGCACTGCGCCTCGACGAGCCTGGCATCACCAATTTCACCATGGCGGTGATCCAGGCCGAGCGGATGGGCATGAACCTCGGTCCGGTGTTGCGTGCCCAGGCGGATCAACGCCGTAGCGAACGCTTCCTGCGCGCCGAAAAACTGGCAATGGAAGCACCGGTCAAGATGCTGTTTCCGCTGATTGCATTCATCTTTCCCTGCACGTTCCTCGTGCTATTTTTTCCTATCGTAATGAAATTCATGAACTCGGGTCTTTGATGAAACAGAATCATGTGCCATGTGCGATCGTGACTGTCAGCGGTGCGCATCCACTACGGTTAAAACTGGCCAACACATTCATCACGCGCCTGCGCGGCCTGATGATGGCAGGCGTGCTGCAGCGCGATGAAGGGTTGCTGCTGACGCGCTGTTCCAGCATTCATACCTGCTTCATGCGCCAGAGCGTGGATGTGATTTTTCTCGATGCCGGTGGGGTGGTGAAGCGCTGCGTGTCGGATCTGCCGCCGTGGCGCATGCGTCTGCGCAGCTACCGCGACGGCCACGATGGCCCGGCGTCCAAAGCCCGGCATGTTCTTGAATTGCGCGCCGGCAGCATAGCGCGGCTGAAGATCCGAAAAGGCGCGCGGCTGGAGCATCCGTTCTTTCAGGCGTCCGAAGGCAAGCGCACTGCAGACCGGGATGTTCCATCGCCGGTATCGCCGGTGGCGCGTGAACGGGGATCCGCCATGATCGAATTCGCGGTCGTGGCCCCGATCATCACATTGATGGGGTTGGCCATGCTGCAATACGGGCTGATGTTCTTTGCAAAAAACCAGTATAACCATGCGGCGTTCATGGCGGCGCGGGCGGGTAGTACCGGGCATGCCGACATCAATGCGATCCGCCAGGCCTATGTGCGTGCGCTGGTTCCGCTTTACAGCGCGAGTCCGCGGCCGGTCGATCTGGCGCTCGCCGGCAGCAAGGCGCAGGCCGATGCCGACGCCAACCTGCAGATCGAGATGTTGAATCCGACTGCCGAAAGTTTTGCGGATTTCAATGACGTCGACCTGCAAAATACCATTGGCGGCGGCACCCATCGGGTGATCCCGAACGGCGGGCTGGCCTATAAGAAGGCGATCTTCATTCCGGCCGGGTCCGGCCAGAACATCCAGGATGCGAACCTGCTCAAGCTGCGGTTGACGCATGCCTACAAGCCGCAGGTGCCGCTCATCGGCGCCATGGTCTCGCGTTATCTGCGATGGACCAATCCGGGCACCGGCGGCTTCAACTCACAGAAAATCAACGAGGGTTTGATCCCGGTTGTCATGCATGTGACGCTGCACATGCAATCCGATGCCATCGAAGGTATTTCCGTGTCGGCGCCCGGCAGGGGAAACGGCGGCGCTCCGGGCAATCCCGGGATGCCGCCAGCATCCCGCCCCGATGCACCGCCGTGCGCCACCGTTCTTTGCACCGCAGACCCGTCCGGCAGCGCTAATGCCGGTAATGCCGGCAACAAGCCGGATCCCGGGGGAACAAATGATGCAGGCGGCGCAAACGATCCCGGCGGAACTGGCGGCAAAGAGCCGGAAGCGCCAGGCGGCCCCTGCCAGCAACAGATTGCATAAGCGCCGGGCCACATGAATTGTGAACGGCCACGGCCTGGAGTAGCGCGCTGCTGCGTAGACGATCCCTTGCAGCGATCGCACGGCGCGCAGTGCAGCGGGTCGGCGACCTTACCCTGCACCTCCTCAGGACGACATCCATTTCCCGATTTACGTTGGCCGGGTGCTTAGAACCTGTAATTCAGGCCGATCCGCACAACCGGAAAATACCGGTAGTTCTTGAGTTCGGCATCGAGCCTCCGGGCCTCGGCGGCGATGGTCGGTGCGACAAAGGCAGCAACCAGGCTGCAGCGATTGCCGGGTAGCGTGCAGTCGCCGAGACCGAGGGTGGTGCGCGGTGCGCCTTGGTACATCACCCCCAGATCCGAGGAAAAGTGCCAGCCGCGATCGGTTTCCTGCGTCGGGTTCCAGCCAATCCCGAGGTAAGGTGCAACCGTCGGAAAGTCGATGCGACCCACCAGACGGCCGAGTTGCGTCGTGCTGAAGGTACGGTTTTCGAAACTGAAGATGGCTACCCGGTTGAGGTTGCCGACGCCGTCGACCGCATTGTCGTTGTACATTACGCCCGCAGTCAGGGTGAAGCCGTTGTGGGCGGGATGCCAGTCCAGCAGCGCATCGACGGTACGTAGCGACGCCTTGAAATCGTAGTTCACATAAGCGGTGCTTTTTGTGAACGTGTAGCGATCCAGATAATTCACGCCCAGACGGCCCGACAGACGGTATTCGTGCGAAAGCGGCAGCGTCGCATACAGGCCGACCCCGGTCGAGCCGAGATTGGCGCCCCATGCCACACCGGGCGGTTCTGCCGCGCGAACTGCGAAGGCGAGCGCGGGCAAAGTTGCCAGTACGAGTAGCCGGAGGCCGGAGGAGAGTAACGTCCGGGAGACGGTGTACACGTGGCCTTCCTGCAACGTCACGGACCTGAATGTGCGGAAAGGGCGCTGCTTGCGTGCCATTGTCATCAAATCCGATCCTTTTCCAAGATTGCAGAAACGCGAGCCATCAGCGGCCCGCAGGCACTCGGTCAGCATCGCAGCTGGGGAAAAATCGGTGTTGGGCTTGGTCAGCCAAATGCACGGCACGAAAAAGTTTCAAGGTGCCCTGGCGCACAGATGGAAAAGCTGCACTCCGTTAAGCTCTTGCGGCGGATGGTGCGGCCTGCAGGCAGTCATATCCCGTCATGACTGACCGCGGCACTGAGCCGGTCGGTATCCGGCCGGGGTACAGTTTGTTTCGATCAAGTAGCTTCGGTGATAGACTCGGACGGCGTGTTGCAAGTACGCCAACTTTGAATTCCCGATTCACATTTTTCCAGGACATTCCATGACCAAGCTATTCGTCTCCACCGTGATGCTGGGTGCTGCACTCTGCGCGACAGTTGGCCTGGGTAGGCCGGTGCAAGCGGCAGGTTTCGGCGGCGCCGGCGGATTCTTTAATTCATTCCTGGGGCAACCGAACGGCGCCAACATGGATCTTGACGACACGCTCAGCAAGATGAGCGAGAAGATGAACCGCAAGATGCCGCAGGAAGTCGATCCGGACACGCGACTAGACAAGGTCAGCGCAGAACCGGGTCATCAGTTCGCCTACCATTACACGATGCTCAATGTGAGCAGCAAGGAGCTCAAGACCGCGAGCTTCTACAAGGCATTTCGGCCTATGCTACAAAAGAAAGTGTGCGCATCCGATGACCTGAAAATGTTCTTCCGTAACCGGGTCACCGTGGCATATGTATACCAAGGCAAGGATGGGCACGCGATTGGCAAGCTCTCGTTCTCGCCGAAGGATTGCGGCTACAGTAGCTAAGCAGCTGCAGCCGATAGCTGATTACTGCTCGCGCGCCGGCAGAGTGAACTTGAACGTCGACCCCTGGCCTTCCACGCTGCTGACGCTGACCGTACCCTCGTGGGCATCGATGAAGGCCTTGAAGATTGCCAGTCCGAGTCCGAAGCCACCCGACTCATCCGGATTGCTCTCGTACTTGTCGAATATTTTTTCCAGCTGATCTGCCGCGATGCCCTTACCGTTGTCGGCGACCGTGCATTCGAGACCGCCACCGTTACCCAGCGGCGCAGCGCTGATGACGACTTCGCCGCGTGGCGTGTAGTTGATTGCATTGGCAATCAGATTCTGGAACACCCGCCGCAACAGGCTGGCATCCGCATAGGCGACCAGCTCCACTGGCACCTGGTTGATCAATTGCGTGCTGCCGGTCCCCGCAACCGGATGCAGATCGTGGATGAGGCCCTCGACCAGCGGCCAGAGATCGAGATGCCGCCGCTCCAAGCGAACGCCGGATTCGGTTTCGAGATTGATATTTTCTTCAAGAATCTTGTCGACCAATTCGGACAACTGATGGACATTGCGCGTCAGCGTCTTGATCATCTGCGCCGTTTGAACCCGACGCTCGTTGTCGGCCAGCTGCACTTCGAGCACCCGGGCTGCCAGGCCGATCGCATTGATCGGCGTACGCAGGTCGTGGGCGACAAAAGCCAGATACTCTTCGCGGCGCTGCTGGACTTTCAAGGCTTGCCGCGTCGCGTAAGTCTGCACCGCACTGCCGATCGCGCTATCAAGCACACGATTCATGATATGGAATGGCTCGCCCTGCAGGTCAAGGTGGTTCTCGAATGCAAGATCATGGATGCAACCGCGCAGGATGTTGTATTCGGCGACGACTTCCTCGATCTCGAAGCCGTCTCCAAGGCGCTGCAGGCCATGGGCAGGCGGCGTGCCACCCATCACTGCACGAGGTATGGACGGGTCGTGCGGCGTGCGCAGTTCGGTCACGAGTTCGGCAAGCAAGCCAGGAATGTGATCGTTCAGCGTCGGTGTATCGAGATGCCGAGCCGCAGGCAGCTGCTTGAGCAGCGTCCGCCAGGTATCCAGCAAGACCGGCAGCCGGGTTTCAATCAGTTCCGCAAGAGTTTCGAGTCGATTAATTTTTCAATCCTTGGACAGCAAGGCCGCGCTGCATGGCCACTCCTGGTTGGGGCGGTCTGCGATACGGCTGCGGGCAGTCGCCGTAGTGACGGGTGATGGGAGAGGATATCATGCCGCTGCGGCAGGGTCAGCCTTCGATCACGGAATGCCAGGAACCTTTTTCGGTTTTCCGTTTCATACCGCTTCGATCTGTCCTGCACGACGGTCTTCCATATTTCGTAGTCCATGCCCGACCACAGGCACTTAGTTGATTGGCAACGAGGTGCCGGTTTTGTGGCGCGCTGGCGACGTAAAGAGGATTAAAACGGGCGCTTGCGTCGGCTTTTTCATTTCTGCTATTTCTTTTGCGGGTAGGGCACAGCAGAATAAAATTCTTTCGCGATTTCGAGGTAGGCATGGAAAAAGACGATGCAATCGTAATCATGAGCAAGCTTGCCTCCAAACTGGAAGACGTACTGGCAATGGAGGATCTCGTGTCCGCGTTCGCCGAATTCATGGTGCATATCCGCCCTTCCGTTTCCGAGGAAGACTTCGCATTCCTGGCCACGGTTGGCGCGATGATCTATCGCAAGGGCGGCCGCCAGTATGATTCGAGCCTTGAGACCGATTTGCTGATGGCGCGCCTGCGTGCCATTCCGGCGGTGTAGGTCTTCTCTTCTCACGCTTGCAGGCGCTTCTGTCGGCTGTGCCGTTGCCGGATTTTTCGGCACTTTCCTAATTGTTCCGCTTGTTGGGTTAATAAAAAGTTAATGCTACGAAGTCTTGACCTATAGTTCGCCGGTCTCCTCCTCCTCCGTTCCGGAGGCTTGCCCACCGACCCTCAAGTCCGTGGGCATTTTTTTCGCTATGTTAGCCAGCTCACGCTGCTTCGGCCTGGATGCGCCCAGAATCTGGGCGAAGCTGCATGCTTCATGGCGCCTGAATGAATGCGTGCGGACAGAGGCAGCATCCCCTGGCCGCGTCGAACCTCTGCAGGCAACTGCAGTCCCAGCTCAAGAGGAAAATCACATGAACGAAACAGGTCAATCGGTGCCGATGTCAGCCACGCGGTCGGCTGCTGTTGTCCTGGCGGCAGAAGTCTTCGAGTGGTCAGTCCGACAGGCATTTTCCGTTGCGGCCTCCACCGGCCAGTTGCATGCCCACCGCGCCCCGATTCCGGAAGAGGAGCCGCTGCCGGGAGAAGAAGAGCCGCCCGAGGAAGATCCAGTGCCGCATCCCGATCCAGTCATCCGCGAGCCAGGCGATACCCCACCGCCCAGCAAACCGCAATGGCAGCCATGTCTTACTGAAATTACCTGATCGCCGGCACGCCGGCATCTGCATTACCATTGCCGCTTTCCAGACATCGCCGGCGCAACCTGCAGCGCAGCGCGATCATCAAAGGCAGACAATGGATCAGATGCATGAAATAAAGCCCGGACAGTCGATCGACCTGCTCAAGGAACTCCATATCCTCACGCGCGACGGCAAGCTGAACCAGGACAGCCGGCGCAAGCTCAAGCAGGTCAATCACCTGGTGCAGTTCATTGCGCCGCTGCTCGACGAGGTGCTTGCGCAGCAGCCCGCGATCGCGCTCGTGGATCACGGCGCCGGAAAGTCGTATCTCGGCTTCCTGCTGTACGACCTGCTGTTCAAGGCGCGCGACGATGCCTCGCATATTTACGGTATCGAGACCCGTGCCGACCTGGTGCTCAAATCCGAACAGCTGGCGGCCCGACTGGGATTTGGACGCATGTCGTTTCTGAACCTGTCGGTGGCGCAGTCGGGGACATCCGACGCGATGCCGGCGCAGGTCGATGTCGTGACCGCACTGCACGCCTGCAACACCGCCACGGACGATGCGATCCATTTCGCCATCGCCAAGCAGGCAAAGTTCATCGTCCTGGTGCCGTGCTGCCAGGCTGAGGTCGCATCGGTCTTGAAGAAGAACAAGTCCACGGCGCGTGCCCGCGATGCGCTGACCGAGATCTGGCGGCATCCGCTCCATACGCGCGAGTTCGGCAGCCAGGTCACCAACGTGTTGCGCTGCCTTGAACTCGAAGCGCACGGCTACCAGGTCAGCGTGACCGAACTGGTGGGCTGGGAGCATTCGATGAAGAACGAACTGATCATCGCCAGTTACCGCAACCTGCCGCGCCAGCGTCCGGCAGAACGCCTGAGCGAAGTGCTCCAGACGCTTGGCCTCGAGGAGATGGCACCGCGGTTTCTTGCACCGCATGCGGAAACAGTCGCAGCGCACGCAACATTGGTGACCTGAGGCACGACGACTGTTGGTAGAATCGTTCCGACATTCTCAGGAGAAAGTATGTATCTCGATCACCCCGCCATTAGCGCCACCAACGGCGATACCGAGCCCGATCGTGTCGAGCGGCTCAATCGCGTGTACGGCTACGCCATCGCGCTTGCCGACGCGGACGCCAACGGCGACTGCATCACCAAGCTGACCCGGCTGCATGATCACAAGGGCCAACTGATCGTGCATTGGGCGGTGGCGCCGAATGCAAGGGAACAGGACTACTTCCTGCGTGCCTGGAAAAGCCTGATCGGCGACCGGTCGGAGAATGTCGCCCACCAGCTCGAAGCAGGAATTTGAGCCGCACAATCTGAAGGTCGGTCCACATCGCCGGCGGCTGGCCTGAACAGGTGGTCCGACACTGCATCGAAACCGGCTTTCGCAATGGCGGCGTGACGGTTCGCTGCGCTGGAACAGGCATCGCGGCGTTTGTTGGATGTCGCCGGAACCACACTGACGCGCCAGGGGTCAAGTTCAAGTGTATTCAACTTGATGCAAGGACAACGTCGCAGGCCCGAGAGCCTGTTTCGATGGCCCGGGCGCAGACCCGGCGGTTGCATCGTCAAAAAATGACGACCTCGATCCGCAATTTTCCACCTGCCATCGCATTGTGGGCAGGGCTGGAATGTACGGTCGCCCGCATCGGCGACACTTTCCGCAACCAGTCACAAGAGACCGGTCATGCCAGCCGACCGCAGGATCTTGACGCGATCGCCGGGCTCGGCATCCGCACTGTGCGCTATCCGGTCCTGTGGGAAACCATCGCGCCCGACGATCCGGCGCAATGCGACTGGCGCTGGCATGATGAACGGCTGGCGCGCCTGCGTACTCTCGGCATTGAACCGATCGCTGGCCTGGTCCATCATGGCAGTGGCCCACACTACACCGACCTGCTCGACCCGGCGTTTCCGGCGCTGCTGGCGCAACACGCGCTGCGCGTGGCAAGCCGCTATCCGTGGATCACGCAGTTCACGCCGGTCAACGAGCCACTGACGACGGCGCGCTTTTCCGGGCTGTATGGCCACTGGTATCCGCACGGGCGCAGCATGGCGACCTTCCTGCAGGCACTGGTCACGCAGTGCCGTGCGATCGTGCTGTCGATGCAGGCGATCCGGCGGGTGACACCCGAGGCGCAACTGGTGCAGACCGAGGACCTCGGCAAGATCTTCAGCACCCCACCGATGGCCTACCAGGCCGAACATGAAAACCAGCGGCGCTGGCTCGGCTTCGACCTGCTCTGCGGACGGGTCGATCGAACGCACCCTTGGTACCAGGATTTTCTGGCAGCCGGCATCGACTCCCGCGCGCTCGGATTTTTCGAGGACAACCGCTGTCTGCCGGACATTGTCGGCATCAATCATTACCTCACCAGCGAGAGGTTTCTCGACCATCGGCGCGCGCGTTATCCGGCGCACCACCAGTCCGGCAACCTGCGCGAGCAGTACGCCGATGTCGAAGCGGTGCGCATCGATTTCGAATCGGTCTGCACCGGTCCGCAAGCGCGCCTGCTGGAAGCCTGGGAGCGCTACCGGCTGCCGCTGGCGGTGACCGAGGCGCATCACGGCTGCAGTCGCGACGAACAGCTGCGCTGGCTGATGGAAGTCTGGCAGGCGGCCCATGCAGCTCGGGCAGCGGGCGCCGATCTGCGGGCGGTGACGATCTGGTCGCTGTTCGGCTGCGTCGACTGGAACACGCTGCTGACGCAGCAGACCGGCTTCTATGAAAGCGGCGTGTTCGATGCCCGGTGCCAGCCACCGCGTCCGACCATCCTGGCCGATGCGGCGCGGGCGCTTGCGAGCACCGGAAGCTTCGATCATCCGGTGCTCGACCGCCCAGGATGGTGGCGCCGCGCCGACCGTTTCTATCAACTGCCAGCGACCCCGGCATTGATTCCGCCCGCGATCACGCCGTGCAGCCCGCGCAGGATCGCCATCACCGGTGCGACCGGCACGCTGGGACAGGCGTTTGCCCGCATCTGCGGGCATCGCGGTCTCGATTGTGACTTGCTGGCGCGCGCCGAAATGGATATCGGCAGCGCCGCCTCGATCGACGCCGCGTTGCAGCGGTACCGGCCGTGGGCAGTGGTCAACGCCGCCGGTTACGTCCGTGTGAACCAGGCCGAACAGGAGGCCGAGCGCTGCTTTCGCGAGAACGCAACGGGCGCGGAATTGCTGGCGCGCGCTTGCGCCAGGCGCGGCATTCCCTACGTGACGTTTTCATCGGACCTGGTGTTCGACGGATCGCTCGGCCGCGCCTACGTCGAGAGCGACCTGGTCTGCCCCACCGGCATCTACGGCAGCAGCAAGGTGGCGGCCGAGCGGCTGGTTGCGAAAGCGTGCCCGAGCGCACTTGTGATCCGCACCAGCGCGTTCTTCGGGCCATGGGACCGCTATAACTTCGTCCACGGCGTGGTCGAGGATCTCAACGCCGGCCGCATGGTCGAGGCGAGCGACCGCGTCATGGTCTCGCCGACCTACGTGCCGGACCTGGTGCACGCCGCGCTTGATCTGCTGATCGATCGCGCAAGCGGAGTCTGGCACCTGGCCAACCAGGGCCTGGTGTCGTGGCACGCCTTGGCACTGCGGGTGGCGCAGGCCGCGCGTATCGACGCCAGCGCGCTGGTACGCACCGAAGACGGCAGCCATCGCATCACTGCGCTGACCAGCGAGCGCGGCCTGATTCTGCCACCATTGGAAGAAGCGATCGACCGCTATCTGCAGGACCGGCTGCGTCTGGCCTGAGGCGATTACCGGAGCGCGTTGTCTTGCCAAATCTTTTTTTGATGGCTGGGAACAGCCGCCCACCGGCCCACTCCAATTGGAACATTTATTCTCAGTGCGGTACGCCTCTGCCATTGCGCGGTCCGGCGCCACACATATTCCCATGACCAGTTCCGATTCCGGCAGGACCAGTTCATCCTCGCAACCTGCATCCGATGGCACCGCACATGCAGGCAGCGCTGCATCGCCCGATCCGGCCAGCGCCTTTGCGTATCCACGTCCGCAGCTGGTGCGCGACGACTGGATGTCGCTCAACGGCCACTGGCGCTTCACCTTCGATCATGAGCGCCGCTTCGACCATCCGAGCGATCCGATCGCGTGGAGCGCTGATATCCTGGTGCCATATCCGCCCGAGTCGCAGGCCAGTGGCATCGGCGATCGCGGCTTTCATCGCTGCTGCTGGTACCAGCGCGACTTCACATTGATGCCCAAACCGGGCCGCACGCTGCTGCATTTCGGCGCGGTCGATTACCAGGCGCGGGTCTGGGTCAACGGCCACCTGGTCGTCGAGCACGAAGGTGGCCACACGCCGTTTTCGGCTGACATCGGCCGGGTGTTGCGCAAGGACGGCCAGCAGGTCGTGACGGTGTGGGCCGAGGACGATCCCTTCGATCTGGCCAAGCCGCGCGGCAAGCAGGACTGGCAGCTCGAACCGCATTCAATATGGTATCCGCGCACCACCGGCATCTGGCAAAGCGTCTGGCTCGAACAGGTCGCGCACACCTACATCAGCCGGGTGCGCTGGACGCCGCATTTCGACGGCTTCGAAATCGGTTGCGAAACATTCGTCGCCGGCGACCTGCAGGACGGGATGACGGTCGAAGCGCGGATTTTTCATGGCGCCAAGGTGCTGGCCGACGATCGCTACAAGGTGATCGGCGGCGAGGCGCACCGGCGGATCAGCTTGTCCGACCCGGGGATCGACGATTCCCGCAACGAACTGCTGTGGAGTCCGGAGCGGCCGACCTTGCTCGACGCCGAACTGGTGCTGCGCGACGGCGACGTGGTGCTGGACCGGGTGCGCTCCTACACTGCCCTGCGCTCGGCCAACGTCAATCGCGACCGTTTCATGCTCAATGGCCGGCCGTATCCGTTGCGCATGGTGCTCGACCAGGGTTACTGGCCCGACACCCTGTTGACCGCGCCGTCGGACGATGCCTTGCGGCGCGATGTGGAGCTGGCCAAGGCAATGGGTTTCAACGGCGTGCGCAAGCATCAGAAGATCGAGGATCCGCGCTACCTGTACTGGGCCGACCGGCTCGGGCTGCTGGTGTGGGAGGAGATGCCGTCGGCCTACCGCTTCAGTCCGCTGGCGATCCGCCGCATGGTGCGCGAGTGGGCCGAGGTGATCGAGCGCGACTACAGCCACCCCTGCATCATCGTCTGGGTGCCGTTCAATGAATCGTGGGGCGTGCCGAACCTGACCTCGACCCAGGCCCATCGCAATGCCGTCGAGGCGCTGTACCACCTGACCCGCACCCTCGACGCCACCCGGCCGGTGATCGGCAACGATGGCTGGGAAGCGTCTGCCACCGACCTGCTTGGCATCCATGACTACGACGACGATCCGGAGCACCTGCAAGTGCGCTATGGCGCCACGCAGACGCAGGAACTGTTCGACCGGCGGCGTCCGGGCGGGCGCATCCTGACGCTGGACGGTTATCCGCACCGTGGCCAGCCGATCGTGCTGACCGAGTTCGGCGGCATCGCCTTCGATAAATCGCCGAAAGGGTCGAAGAAGGTCTGGGGCTATTCCAGCGTCGCCAGCGATGCCGATTTCGCCCGGCGCTACACCCGGCTTCTGCACGTCGTCAACGATATTGCGATGTTCAGCGGCTTCTGCTACACGCAATTTGCCGATACCTTTCAGGAAGCCAATGGCCTGCTGTGTGCGGACCGCACGCCGAAGCTGCCGCTGGAGCAGTTGCGGGCTGCCACTGTTTGTATAAATGCAAGCAAGGTGCCGGGACAAGTGTTCCCGACGCAGGAGGAAGTGCCGCCCGCGTGAGCGCCAATTAGACTTCGGGGCCGGTAGCCGGTAGACTTTGCGGTTTTTCGCAAGAGCATCGACCATGGCCAGCAATACCGACATTTCCCCTGAAAACGACGCCGCCGATGCCGGCGCTGCGGCGGCGCTGATCCTGCCTGCTGCCACCGAGACGGCGGACACCGATGGCGAACCGGTCCTGCGCGATGTTCCGGCCGAGCAGATTGCACGCGAAGTCGCGCGCCGCCGTACCTTCGGCATCATTTCGCATCCGGATGCCGGCAAGACCACACTGACCGAAAAACTCCTCCTGTTTTCCGGCGCGATCCAGCTGGCCGGCACCGTCAAGGCCAGGAAGAGCGGCCGGCATGCGACCTCCGACTGGATGGAAATCGAAAAGCAGCGCGGCATCTCGGTGGCCAGCTCGGTCATGCAGTTCGAGTACCGCGATCACGTCGTCAATTTGCTCGACACACCCGGCCACCAGGATTTTTCGGAAGATACCTACCGCGTGCTGACGGCAGTCGATTCCGCGCTGATGGTGATCGATGCGGCCAAGGGCGTCGAGGCGCAGACGATCAAGCTGCTCAATGTCTGCCGCATGCGCAACACGCCGATCATCACGTTCATGAACAAGATGGACCGCGAATGCCGCGATCCGCTGGAGCTGCTCGACGAGCTGGAATCGGTGCTCGACATCCAGTGCGCGCCGGTCACATGGCCGATCGGCATGGGCAAGTCCTTCCGCGGCGTGTATCACCTGCTCAACGACGAGATCATGCTGTTTGCCGGCGGCAGCGAAAAAGCCGACCAGGCCTTCGAGGTCATCAAGGGCATCGACAACCCGCGTCTGGTCGAGATGTTCCCGCTTGAAATCGAACAGCTGAAGATGGAAGTCGAACTGGTGCACGGCGCCTCGCATCCTTTCGATGTGGATGCCTTCCTGGCCGGTACGCAGACGCCAGTGTTTTTTGGTTCGGCCATCAACAACTTCGGCGTGCGCGAGATTCTGAATGCGCTGCTCGACTGGGCGCAGCCGCCGCGCGAGCGGGATGCGACGGTTCGTTCGGTGCTGCCGACCGAGACCGCGTTTTCGGGTTTCGTCTTCAAGATCCAGGCCAACATGGACCCGGCGCACCGCGACCGGATCGCGTTCCTGCGGGTATGCTCGGGCCGCTTCCAGCGCGGCATGAAGGTCAAGCACCTGCGCCTGAACCGCGAGATCAAGGTCTCCAGTGTCGTCACTTTCATGGCAGCCAGTCGCGAACAGGTCGAGGAAGCCTACGCCGGCGACATCATCGGCTTGCCGAACCATGGCAACATGCAGATCGGCGACAGTTTTTCGGAAGGCGAGCTGCTGCAATACACCGGCATCCCGTATTTCGCGCCAGATTTTTTCCGCTCGGTGCGCATTCGCAATCCGTTGAAGATCAAGCAGCTCCACAAGGGCCTGCAACAGCTGGGCGAGGAGGGCGCGGTACAGGTCTTCAAGCCGGTCAGCAGCGGCGACCTGATCCTCGGCGCGGTCGGGGTGTTGCAGTTCGAAGTGGTGGCCAGCCGGCTGCTCAATGAATACGGCGTCGATGCCGTCTTTGAAGGCACCAGCATCAGCAGCGCTCGCTGGATTTCCTGCGACGACAAGAAGATCCTGTCTGACTTCGAGAAATCTTCCGCCGGCCACAACGTCGCCTATGATGCTGCGGGAAACATGGCCTACCTCGCCAGTTCCGGCGTGAACCTGAAACTGACGCAGGAACGCTGGCCGCAACTGAAGTTTCATGCAACGCGGGAGCATGCTGCAAAGCTCGGATAAAAGTCCATGCCTAAAATTCTGAAATTCACCGGTTTCGCCCTGCGCGACTTTATCGTCACCGCCGGTCCGGCCCTGTTCGGCATTGCGCTGGTATGCGGGATCGCCTATTGGCTGGTCGATCCGACGCCGCCGCCGCACGTGACGATCTCGACCGGCCAGGAAAATGGCGCGTACGAAGAATTTGCAACGAAATATGCCGAGGCGCTTGCCAGATACCACGTAAAGGCGACGCTGCAACCCTCGCAAGGCTCGCAGGAAAACCTGTTTCGCCTGATCGCCTCCACTGCGCAACGCAGCGACGACCCCACCCGCACCGATATCGCCTTCGTGCAGAGCGGATCGACCGACGAGACTGCCGCCGTCCGCGCCGGCCTGGTGTCGCTGGGCAGCCTGTTTACCGAGCCGGTGTGGCTGTTCTACCGGGACACGCACGACATCAGCCAGCTGACCCAGCTCAAGGGCCTGAAGATCAATGTCGGGCCGGAAGGCTCGGGCGTGCCGAAGCTGTTCAAGAAACTTCTGGACATCAATGGCATGGAGCCGGCCGACGTGAAGTTGGGCGACCTGCTCAATACGCCTGCCACGGTGGCGCTGCTCGACGGCAGCATCGACGGCATGGTATTCAGTTCGGCGCCGGATGCCTTGCTGATCCAGATGCTGTTGCAGACACCCGGCATCAAGCTGTTCGACTTTACCCAGGCCGAAGCCTATACGCGCCGCTTGCCGTTCCTGACGCATGTGGTCATGCCGCGCGGGATCGTCGATCTCGGGCGCGACCTGCCGTCGAAGGACTATCACCTGATCGCGCCGACGGCGACGCTGGTGGCGCGGGCGTCGCTGCATCCGGCACTGATCGACATGTTCGTGCAGAGCGCATCGGCGATCCACGGTGGGGCAGGGTGGTTTCGCAAGCAGGGCGATTTTCCGACCGCGAACTATTCGGAAATCCCGGTCGCACGCGATGCACAGAAGTTCTACAAGAACGGACCACCCTTCCTGCAGCAGTACATGCCGTTCTGGCTGGCCAACTTTTTCGAGCGGATGTGGGTTGTGATCGTCGCCGTCGGCGCGTTGCTGCTGCCGCTGTCGCGCGTGGTGCCCCCGCTTTACGTGTGGAAGGTGCGTTCGCGGATCTACCGCTGGTATGGCGAACTGCGGACAGTGGAACAGGCGGTCGAGGATGTGCCGGCATCGCAGCGCGAGGCGGTCTACTCGCGCCAGCTGCAACGCCTCAACGACATCGAGGAGCGGGTCAACCAGATATCGATCCCGCTATCGTTCGCCACCGAGCTGTACGGTTTGCGCAGCCACATCAATTTCGTGCGCAACCGGGTGATTGCGCTGATCCGGCAGCCGGGCGACCCCGCCGTGCCGGGGACGGCTGCACCGCCCGTCGAATCCACCTGACTGCCGCTACTGACCAGCGGAACGTACCAGCGGAACTGACCACCGTTAGCGACGATTTTCCTATACCGCCGCGACTGACCTTACGCACCAACCCACGGCAATCCCGCTGCGCACCAGCCGCCGACAGTCTTGCGATGGCCTGCCGCGTCCCGGTCGCCTTCGAACCCCTCGAGTATGTCGAAGCAGTTCGGATATCCGTTCGCCGTTGCCAGGGTCGCGGCGTGGCGCGAGCGCACGCCCGAGCGGCACAGAAACAGCAGGACCTGTTCCGGCTTTGCGGTTTCTGCCAGTTGGGTCATGAAGGCCGAATTCTGCACCCCATCCGGGTAGCCGTTCCATTCGATGGCAGCGTGCTGTTCGGCCGCGACGGCGACGCGGCCAATCCAGTCACGCTCGGCGCTTGTGCGCACATCGACCAGCTTGACGTTGCGGTCCGCCTTCACGAGCGCGAACGCTTCCGCAGGCGTTACCGCACCCGCATATGGCAGCGCGGAAGCAATCGCACGTTGTCGTGCTGTCGCCAGCAGGGAATCGAGGTCGGTCGTCATGGTCATTCTCCTTTTGAAGATAAGAAAGTATCCGGATTTTGGCATTGCACCAGGGTTGCACCTAAATGGCGCCAATTTAAGCGTCGCGCCGTATATGTGCACTAAAATAGAGCGAATTCCTGAAATCGCACCCAAGCAGGGAATGTATGCTGCGACGGCGGCGAGTCAGGTTTGTATGGCGCACCGGTTTGTCTGCACCATGGTGAGCCGTTTGTCCGTTTGAGTCGGTGCATTTTCAAATCTTTATGGCATGGAATATGCTAAAGACTCTGCTATCATTTCGCGTTGGATTTTGTCCGCAAAAATTCAAACTTGATTCGCAACGCTTGTTATCTTGTTCATTTTAGGAGAGTCGCATGGCAATGACGGCCGCAGAGGTCTTGAAGATGGTGAAAGACAACGAAGTCAAATTCGTTGATTTTCGCTTTGCCGATACACGGGGCAAAGAGCAGCACGTGACCGTACCGGTTTCGCATTTCGACATGGACAAGTTCGAGTCGGGCCACGCCTTCGACGGTTCTTCCATCGCCGGCTGGAAGGGTATCGAAGCATCGGACATGATCCTGATGCCGGACCCGAACACCGCCAACATCGATCCATTCATGGAAGAGACCACGTTGTTCATGCAATGCGACGTGATCGAGCCGTCGGATGGCAAGGGTTACGACCGCGATCCACGCTCCATCGCCAAGCGCGCTGAAGCCTATCTGAAATCGTCCGGCATGGGCGACACTGCCTACTTCGGCCCGGAGCCGGAATTCTTCATCTTCGACAACGTCCGCTGG
Source organism: Herminiimonas sp. (assembly GCA_014377845.1). GTDB lineage: Bacteria > Pseudomonadota > Gammaproteobacteria > Burkholderiales > Burkholderiaceae_D > JANXSS01. The sequence continues at coordinate 22,529 of JACMOV010000191.1, read as the reverse complement.
AAGATCGGCATGGACGGCTGCTTCGTCAAGATCGGTTCGGAAGAAGCATCCTGGACCACCGGCGAGAAGCTCGAAGGCGGCAACACCGGCCATCGTCCGTCGGTCAAGGGCGGTTACTTCCCGGTGCCGCCAGTCGACAGTTTTCAGGACATGCGTTCGGAAATGTGTCTGATCCTGGAAGCCCTCGGCATCCCGGTCGAAGTGCATCACCATGAGGTCGCCGGCGCCGGCCAGAACGAAATCGGCACCAAGTTCTCGACCCTGGTCGAGCGCGCCGACTGGACCCAGAACCTGAAGTACGTGGTCTGGAACGTTGCGCACACCTATGGCAAGACTGCTACCTTCATGCCGAAGCCGATCGTTGGCGACAATGGCTCTGGCATGCACGTACACCAGTCGGTCTGGAAAGATGGCAAGAACCTGTTCGCCGGCGACGGCTATGCCGGTCTGTCGGAATTCGCGTTGTACTACATCGGCGGCATCATCAAGCATGCCAAGGCCCTGAACGCGATCACCAATCCAGGCACCAACTCGTACAAGCGTCTGGTTCCAGGCTATGAGGCACCGGTCAAGCTGGCGTACTCGGCCCGCAACCGTTCGGCCTCGATCCGGATTCCGCATGTGCCGAACCCGAAGGGTCGCCGCATCGAAACCCGTTTCCCGGATCCGCTCGCCAATCCGTACCTGTGCTTCGCGGCGTTGCTGATGGCAGGCCTTGACGGCGTGCAGAACAAGATTCATCCAGGTGAAGCCGCCTCGAAGGATCTGTACCATCTGCCGCCGGAAGAAGATGCGCTGATCCCGACCGTGTGCGCCTCGCTCGAAGAAGCGCTGGATCACCTGAACAAGGACCGCGAGTTCCTGACCCGCGGCGGCGTCTTCAGCGACAGCATGATCGATGCGTATCTCGAACTGAAGATGACCGAAGTGCAGCGCTATCGCATGACGACCCACCCGGTCGAGTTCGACATGTACTATTCGCTGTAATCGGCTGGCGGGCGACGGTTGGTCCGTCGCTGATCGGTACGAGAGAAGGGCGGGGAAGCGCAATTGCGTTCTCCGCTTTTTTTATTTTTCGGCCTGCATTACCCCGTAGCGGGATGTTGCAAGTCCTGACCAATCTTTTTGCTAATATTTGTGTTGGTCATGTTCTTGTCCTACACTTTCAATCCGGTACAACAGTTTCAAGAAGGAAAGATTATGAAAAGCCAACTTACGGTCATGTCTCTCCTGGCAGCAATACTAGCATTCGTACTTGGGCTCAACATCACACTGGCGCACGCGCAGAGCGAGATCTTTCTCTGCGACGACGGCCACGGCAGCAAGGAATACAAGAACAACGGCGCCACCAAGGGCTGCAAGAAAATCGACCTGCCCGGCATCACGACGATTCCCGGCTTGCCGCGCAAACCAGCAGTGGTGACGGCGGCCAGCAAGCCATCGAGTTCGCCGGCCGATTTTCCGAAGGTCGACAGCGGTACGCAAAAGACGCGCGACAACGACCGCCGTCAGATCCTGCTGGACGAGATGCGCACCGAAGAGCGCAAGCTGGCCGATCTCAAGAAGGAATTCAACAACGGCGAGCCCGAGCGGCGTGGCGACGAGCGCAATTATGCGAAGTACCAGGAGCGGGTCGCCAGCCTGAAGGACGACGTCAATCGGACCGAAAAGAACGTCGATGCGCTGAAACGCGAGATCGGTAATCTAAAATAGGCTCCGGCGTTTCCGACCCCCCAAGGCCGCTCGCATGCGGCCTTTATGTTTTCTGCACCGTGAAAAACTCATGACGATTTCCCTGGGCGGCCTCGAACTGCTGGCTTCTGCGGTACTGATCCTCGACGCCGATGGCTGCATCACCTATGCCAATGCGGCTGCCGAAAACCTGTTCGAGGTCTCGGCGCGCACGCTGCTCGGCCAGAAGCTGGCGGACCTGTTTCTCAATACCGAGGCGCTCGATGCCGACTTCCTGCAGGCGCGCGCCAACCAGTTCGCCGACAAGCGGCAGGACCTGACGCTGGAGCGCTCCGGGCGCGAGGCGCTGCATGTGCACGTGGTGGTGACGGCGCTCGACAGCGCGGAGACGCCGGTGCTGGTGGAGTTGCGGGAAAACGTGCAGCAGTTGAAGCTCGACCGCGAAGAACGCCTGCTCGACCAGAGCCAGGCCAACAAGGAATTAATACGCAATCTGGCGCACGAGATCAAGAATCCGCTCGGCGGCATCCGCGGCGCGGCCCAGCTGCTGGAACTCGAGCTGCCGGAGCGGCATGTCAAGGAGCTGCGCGAATATACCCAGGTCATCATCAAGGAAGCCGATCGGCTGCAGACGCTGGTCGACCGCCTGCTGGCGCCGCACCGCCGTCCGCACATCGTCGGCGATGTCAACATCCATGAGGTCTGCGAACGGGTGCGCAGCCTGATCATGGCCGAGTTTCCGAGCGGGCTGGCGATCGTGCGCGACTACGACCTGTCGGTGCCGGAATTCCGCGGCGACAAGGAACAGCTGATCCAGGCCGTGCTCAACATTGCGCATAACGCCGCGCAGGCGCTGTCGCTGCGCGTCCAGGCGGGCGACGCCAGCCTGACGGTACGCACCCGGGTCGCACGCCAGGTGACCCTCGCCAAGGTTCGGTATCGGCTGGCATTAGACTTGCATATCATCGATAACGGACCGGGCATCCCGCCTGACATCCAGGACCGCATTTTTTATCCGCTGGTATCGGGTCGCGATGGCGGAAGCGGATTGGGCCTGACACTCGCGCAAACCTTCGTGCAGCAGCACCAGGGCGTGATCGAATGTGAGAGTTGGCCGGGATGCACGGATTTCAGGATCTTGATTCCACTGCCCTGATGCCCTGACCAGCCAGGCAGTGACGGTAATGTCGCTACAAGCGCCGTTGCCACCAGACGCGGAAAACTCGAAAAAACATGAAACCAATCTGGATTGTTGACGACGACGAGTCGATTCGCTGGGTACTGGAAAAAGCCCTGGCCAGGGAGAACCTCGCCACCAGGAGTTTTTCCAATGCGCGTGAAGCGATGGAAGCCTTGAAGACCAGTACGCCGCAGGTGCTGGTCTCCGACATCAGGATGCCGGGCGAATCCGGCCTGGTGCTGCTGCAGGCGGTCAAGGCGCAGCATCCCGGGCTGCCTGTGATCATCATCACCGCGTTTTCCGACCTCGATTCCGCGGTCGCTTCGTTCCAGGGCGGGGCCTTCGAATATCTCGCAAAGCCCTTTGATGTCGACAAGGCGGTCGAGCTGATCCGGCGCGCGCTGGAAGAAAGCCTGCGCGAGGCGAATGTCGAGCAGACGCTGTCGGAGACGCCCGAGATCCTCGGTCAGGCGCCGGCGATGCAGGATGTCTTCCGCGCCATCGGCCGGCTGTCGCAATCGAACGTTACCGTGCTGATCACCGGCGAATCCGGCACCGGCAAGGAACTGGTCGCGCAGGCCTTGCACAAGCACAGCCCGCGAGCCGCGCAACCGTTCATCGCCCTGAATACTGCGGCGATCCCGAAAGACCTGCTCGAGTCCGAACTGTTCGGTCACGAGCGCGGCGCGTTCACCGGTGCGCAGGCGACCCGGCGCGGCCGCTTCGAACAGGCCGAGGGCGGCACCCTGTTCCTCGACGAGATCGGCGACATGCCATTCGATCTGCAGACGCGTCTGCTGCGGGTGCTCTCGGACGGTCACTTCTACCGGGTCGGCGGGCATCAGCCGCTGAAGGCGAACGTGCGCGTGATTGCGGCAACCCACCAGAACCTGGAGCAACGGGTGCGCGACGGCCTGTTTCGCGAAGACCTGTACCACCGGCTCAACGTGATCCGCCTGCGGCTACCGAGCCTGCGCGAGCGGCGCGAGGACATCCCGATTTTGACGCGTTACTTCCTCACGCAAAGTGCCAAGCAGCTCGGCGCCGAGGTCAAGCGCATGTCCGACCATGCGATGCAGTTCCTGTCGGGCCTGGATTTGCCGGGCAATGTGCGCCAGCTCGAGAACCTCTGCAACTGGATCACCGTGATGGCACCCGGCCAGACGGTCGAGGTCAAGGACCTGCCGCAGGACCTGACCGATGCCGGTGGCTTCACCCAGGTCGGGTATGTCTCGCCGAATGTCGCACCGGCGCCGGCGTTTGCCGCCATTCCGGGCTTTCCCTCGGCGGTACCTGCCGCGCCGCAGCCCGAAAGCCATGCCGCAGCGCTGCCGTTGAACGGTCCGGCCGTCCATTCCGGTGGTGGCATGGGCGGTGCAGCCAACGGTTCTGCGAATGGGGTGCCGAACGGTCATGCGCCGGTCCTGTCGGCAGGCGAGAAGATCAACTGGATCACCCTGCTTGAGACCGAAGCAGCGCAGATGCTTGCAGCCGGGCGGCCGGAAGTCATGGACGCGCTCGGCCGCGTCTTCGAATCGACGCTGATCAAGACCGCTTTGCGGCATACCCATGGCCGCAAGAACGACGCAGCGGTGCGCCTGGGTATCGGCCGCAACACCATCACGCGCAAGATCCAGGAACTCGGGATCGACGGCGCCAAGGAAGACTGACCCATGGTCACAAAGCGGGCGGCCCGGCTTCCCGCTGGTGCACGCGCGGTGCGGCGCGATCTACTTCGGTGCAGCGCCGGGCCGAGACGGTGACTGGTTGCAGCTGGCGACTATAATCGTGGCTTTCCGGAGGAGCCGACTTGGCCACTGACTCACCCCCGATCCGGCCCGCCGTTACGGCCGCGGCAACGCGGCCCGCCACCCTGGACGGCATCACCCTCGAAGCGATCCTCAACGAGCTTGTTGCCCGCCACGGGTGGGAGGAGCTCGGCCGCCGCATCGACATCGGCTGCTTCACCAGCGACCCCAGCATCAAGTCCAGCCTGAAATTGCTGCGCCGAACGCCCTGGGCGCGGCAGAAGGTCGAGCAGCTTTTCCTGCAACGCGCCTGAACTGATGCAAATCCAACGCCGCGGGCGGCGTGCCCGGCGCCGTGGTGTACAAAAGAAGTTGCTTCAAGTAATCTCCATGTAACCACCGGTGATTGAACGCACCGGTACGCGCGGCCGGCGCTCCTTCCACCAGAAAATCATTGTGCTGAAAACCCCGAGCCTGAAAACCCGCATCCTGATTGCGGTGATCCTCCTGGTCATCGGGGTGGCGATTCTGGTGAGCTTTGCTTCGTTCGTCCTGATGCAGCAGCGCGTCAGGCAGATTGTCGCGGAACAGCAATCCGTGCTCCTGGCTAATGCTGCGCGTGAAGTCGACCAGAAATTCGCGCTCCGGCGCGCCAGTCTCGACGCCCTCGTGAAATACCTCGCTGCTGGCATTGCCGCGGGCGAAAAGCCCCAGGCCACCGACCCGTCGGCATCTTCGACCGCAATCACCACCACTCCCGCTGCCGCATCCTCGCCGTCGTCGTCGCCATCGTCAGAGCTTTTGCAGCGCCTGCTGGCGCAGCGTGCCGGCGCTCTGGTCCTGTTCGACCGGCTGGAGCTGGCCGCCGCAGACGGCCGGATTCTTGCCAGTCTGGATCCTGGCCCGCGGACCGGCGACCTCGATGTCGTGACCGGTCCGACGACATCCCTGCCAATGCCGGCGAAAGACACCACGATCGTCCTCAGCGCGCCGGTCCCGGGCGCAGCCGGCCAGTCGGGACTCCTGCTGCGCGGCGCCATCGGCTTGCGCGCCGCGCATTTCATCGCCGGGCTCGAGCAGATGGAAGTCGGGCGCGATGGATACCTTTCGATCATCGCCACCGATGGCACGACCATCATGCAGCGTGCCGGTGGCGCGACGCCGGCGGCCGCTGGCAATGCGCGTCCGGATGCGGAAAATCGGGCGCTCGGCGGCTTCGAAGGGACGGTCGAGGACACCAGCCGGGAGGGCGTGCGCGGCCTGTATTCCTTCAAGCGCATCGGCGCCGCACCATGGATCCTGGTCGCGTTCTATCCCGAAGCGGAAGCCTTTGCGGCACTGGCCGCGCTGCAGCGCAGTGCCGTGCTGGCCGCCTTGGCACTGGTGGCCGTGGCTGCGCCGCTGGCGTGGCTGTTCATCCGCCGGCAGTTCAAGCCGTTGCAGCAACTGCACGCGCGCATCCTGGCAATTCGCGCGCAGCCGACCCAGGCGCTGGCGCCGCAACGGTATGCCGACGACGAGATCGGCGATCTCGCCAAGAATTTCGATGACCTGATGCGCGACCGTCTGTATGCCGAGGCGCGCTACCAGAGCGGCGCAGAGGAGCTGCGCGCGGCAACCAACACGGGGCTCGACGCCTTCTTCATCTTCAATGCGGAGCGGGATGCCAGCGGGCGCATTACCGACTTCACGATCCGCTACTTGAACACGATCGCCGAGCGCATGCTGGGCAAGCCCTTGGACGGGTTGGCGCAGGCGCCACTGCGCACGACGTTTGCGGCGCATCCGCTGGTGTCGATGTTCGATAAATACCTGCAGGTGATGCACAGCGGCGTGGCCTTGCAGGAGGAAGTCTGCATCGACGACCCGGCAGTGCCGCCCGCCACCGAGGCCGGCAAGCGCTGGTTCCTGCTGCAAATCGTGCCACAGGCAGACGGCGTGGCGCTCACGGCGCGCGACATCACGGCGCGCAAGCGCGACGAGATCGAGATTCGCAGCAGTCGCGCCTTCCTGCAATCGCTGACCGATCACCTGCCGATGCTCTTTTATGCCAAGCGCATCCGGCCCGATGGAATCGGCGAGTACGTCACCTGGAATCACGCGGCCGAGACGATCACCGGCTTCGCCAGCGCCGATGTGCTCGGCAAGACCGATCGCGTGCTGTATCCCGCGCGGCTGGCGGCTGCCTATGAAGCGCACGATCGCAGCATCCTGCTCGATCCGGTGCCGCTCGACATTCCCGAGACCCGCTTCCATCGCCGCGATGGCTCGGTACGCTACATGCACGTGATGTCGGTGCCGATCTTCGACGAAGCGGGCCGGGTCGAGTACATCATCGGTATCGGCGACGACATCACCGAGCGGCGTCAGCAGGAACGCATCCTGCGCAACAGCCAGGCCGAACTGCAGGCCGTCAACGACTCGTCGCCTCTCGGTCTCTTCACGACCGATGTGGCCGGAAACTGCACCTACGTCAACCGGACCTATGAAACGATGTCGGGTTTCACGGTGCAGGAACTGGTCGGTGATTCATGGCTGCAGTCCCTGCATCCGGACGACCAGGACGCCGCCATCGAGGGCTGGATCGAGGCGATCCGTCAGCACCAGCCTTACCAGGGCGTCCTGCGTTTTCGCCGGCCAGACGGCAGCGTGGTGTGGGGATCGTTCAAGGCAGTACCGATGGTGATCGACGGCCAGGTCACGGCCTACGTCGGCAGCGTCGATGACATTACCGCACGCCTGGAAGTGGAAAACGCCTTGAGCGTCAGCGAGCAACGCCTGCGCCTGGTGACCGACAACATACCTGCGCTGATTGCCTACATCACGCCGGATCAGCACTTCCAGTTTGGTAACCGAAAATACCAGCGTGCCTTCGGCCTGCCACAAGCCGACATCGGCGGCATGCCCGCAATCGAAGTACTCGGTCCCGATGTCTATGCACAGAGTGCGCCCTACATCGAAGGTGCGCTGCGCGGGATTGCCGCGAACTTCGAACGGCTGGTCACCCATGTCGGTCAGTTGCGCTGGGAGCGGGTCAGTTACGTACCCGATGTCGGTCCGGACAACGAGGTCAATGGCTTCTTCTCGCTGGTGGAGGACATCACCGAACTGAAGCAGGCGCAGCATACCTTCGCCAAGAGCGAGATGCGGCTGCGCATGATCACCGATAACCTGCCGGCGCTGATTGCCTATATCGACCGCGACGGGCGCTATCGATTCTGCAACGGCTACTACGAGACGATCGTCGGCATCAAGCCGGAAAAAATCCTTGGTCGCAAGGTCGAAGAGGTCGTTGGTCGCGCAGGCTACGAGGCAGTCGCCCGCAACATGCAGCTGGTGCTGACCGGCGAGCGGGTCACCTTCGAGCGGCATCTGAAGTCCGCCGAGCTGGACCGTCATTTCCTGTACGACTACATTCCCGATATCGGCATCGACGGCAGCGTCGTCGGTTTCTATTCGATGGTGCTCGACATCACCGAACGCAAGACCGCCGAACTCAAGCAGGCCGCCAGTGAAGTCTTGTTGCGCACCCTGACCGATAATCTACCGGCGCTGGTCGGCTTCATCGATCGCGAAGAGCGCTTCCAGTTCAACAACCAGGTGTACGCGGAGTGGCTCGACAAGCCGCTTGCAGAAATCACCGGGCGCAGCATGCGCGATGTCTATGGCGAGCACAACTACCTCCTGTACAAGCCGTATTTCGAGCAGGCACTCAAGGGTGCGAAGGTCGAGTTCGAGTTCGAGGCGCCGCGCAATGGCAAGCCGCATTTTTTCCGGGCTGCCTATGCGCCACAGATCGCCGCCGATGGTTCGACCAGTGGCGTGTGCAGCATGATCAGCGATATCACTGCGCTCAAGAAAGTCGAAAACCAGTTGCGCATCCTGGCGCGTTTCGATTCGCTGACCGGCCTGCCCAACCGCAATCAGTTCGAAGAAAAACTGATTGAGGCAATCGCCCGTAGCGTGCGCAGCAAGCGCGCGATGGCGGTGATGTTCCTCGACATCGATCACTTCAAGGATATCAACGACACCATTGGACATCATGGCGGCGACGCCGTGCTGCGGGAATTCGCCACGCGCCTGCAGCGCTGCGTGCGCAAAACCGATACCGTCTCCCGACTGGCCGGTGACGAGTTCACCATCATCCTCGAGGGCCTGCAGGTCGATGACGAGACCGCCGTCGTCGCCAGCAAGATCATCGGCGCAATGCAGGAGCAATTCCACATCGGCGACGCCGCCCGATCCGTCACCACCAGCATCGGCATCGCCGTGCGGCGCAGCGACGAGACCGATGCCGAAGCGTTGCTGCGGCGCGCGGACGAAGCGCTTTACGTCGCAAAATCGGCGGGGCGCAATACCTTCGAAAGCGTCAGCTAGCTTTCTACGCTGCGCGCTTCGTCGAAGCAGTGGCGGCGCCTGAATCATCCAGTTCCTTCAGACGGCGCCAAAGTGTCGTTCGACTGATGCCCAGGTGGCGCGCCGCTGCCGCGCGGTCGCCGGCGAATTGCCGGATCACGTCGGCCAGACGACCCGGCACCACGTCTGGATCCACGACCGGTGGCGCCATTGTCCTGCGAGCGGAGCCCGGCGGTGCATCCCCGGCCGGCGCCAGTTCCGGCGCCACCGTCAGTAGAAATCCCGGTGACAGCGCCTGCAACGGTTGCGCCGCAAGGTACAGCGCGACCCGCTCCATCAGGTTGCGCAGCTGCCGCACGTTGCCGGGCCATGCATACTCGGCCATCACCCGCTCGCAGGCGCGCACCTCTGCTTCCAGGTTGGCCGGCGCCGCCACGCCGAGCGCGGCGAGTGCGCTGGTGAGGCACCACAGCGCCAGCGGCACGCAATCCTCGGTCCGCTCGCGCAGCGCCGGCAGCGGCAGGCGCAGCACCGCCAGCCGATAGAACAGGTCGCGCCGGAACGCGCCGGTCTGCACCCGCTGCTCCAGGTCGCAATGGGTGGCGCTGACGATGCGCACGTCGAGTGCGATCGGCCGGGTGCCGCCGACCCGCACCACTTCACGTTCTTCGAGCACCCGCAGGAGGCGTGTCTGCAACGCCAGCGGCATTTCGCCGATCTCGTCAAGGAACAGGGTGCCGTGCTGCGCGGCCTCGAACAGCCCGGCATGGCCACCCCGGCGCGCGCCGGTGAAGGCGCCTTCGTCGTAGCCGAACAATTCCGACTCCAGCAGTGATTCGGCCACTGCGCCGCAGTTGATCGCGATGAACGGCTGGCCGGCGCGCGGTCCCTGCCGGTGCAGGGCCTGGGCGGCGAGCTCCTTGCCGGTGCCGGTTTCGCCTTCGATCAGCACGGTGGCCGGCGAACGCGCGAACAGGCCGATCGATTCGCGTACCCGTTGCATCGCCGCCGAGTCGCCGCGCAGGTCTTGGAGGCGATGGCCGCCACGCCGGCCCCGTCCGCCGAGCGGCAGGCGGCCACGGTTGCTCTCGAGCTGGGTCAGTTGCGCCAGTTCCAGTGCATCCTCGAACGCCAGCCGGATCGATGCCGCGGAGTAGACAAACACGCCGGTCAGCCCGGCTTCCTCGGCCAGGTCGGTGATCAGTCCGGCGCCGACGATGGCACGCGCGCCATCGGCCTTCATCTCGGCGACGCGGTCGCGCGCATCTTCTGCCGTGACGTAGGTGCGCTGCATGATGCGCAGGCCGAAGGCGTTCTGGAAATCGGCCAGTTCCGGCATCGCATCCTGGTAGGTGATCACGCCGATGTGCGGCGTCTGCCGGCGCGCCCGCGCCAGCGCCTGCATCAGGTCGAAGCCGCTGGCCTTGGCGATCACCACCGGCACCGCCAGCCGGCCCTTCAGGTAGGCCGCGTTCGAGCCGGCGGCGATCACGGCGTCGCAGCGCTCGGTCTTGAGGCGCTGGCGGATATGCTTGACCGCTTCCTCGAAGCCGAGATTGATCGGCTCGATGGTGGCGCGGTCGTCGAACTCCAGCGTGATGTCGCGGAACAGGTCGAATAGCCGCGAGATCGAGACGGTCCAGAAAACCGGCTTGTCGGCCGCATCGGGTCGGGCGGGCAGGGAACGGCGCATGTTTCAGTCTCGTTTCAAAAATGTTTCAACAGCGGCAGTGTAACGTGTTTGAAACGTGAAACCAGATTACTTGTATTAAAGCAACCTCTCTGCGGTGACCAGAATGCCGCCAACTGCCTGATTTTTCAAGAGTTGCGCGCAACGCCGGACAGACGGACACGATTCGCGCGAATCAGGCATGCCGATTGCAATGTATTGACTAGAATCAAATCCTGCAACATCACTCACGCGAGGCCCATCATGAGTCAGCCATCCCGAGGCGCGATGTTCCGCGCCGCCGTACAGGAAGAATCACCCCTGCAGGTGGTCGGCGCCATCACCGCCTACACCGCTCGCATGGCGGAGCAGTCCGGCTACAAGGCCGTGTATCTATCGGGCGGCGGGGTTGCCGCCAATTCCCTCGGCATGCCGGACCTCGGCATCAGCACCATGGAAGACGTCATCACGGATGCGCAACGCATCACCGAAGTCTGCGGCCTGCCGCTGCTGGTCGACATCGATACCGGCTGGGGCGGCGCATTCAACATCGCGCGCACGATCCGGCACATGATCCGCGCCGACGTCGCTGCGGTGCACATGGAAGACCAGGTCTCGACCAAGCGCTGCGGCCATCGGCCCGGCAAGGAAGTCGTCAGCACCGAAGAAATGGTGGACCGCATCAAGGCCGCGGTGGACGCCCGCACCGACGACCAGTTCGTGATCATGGCGCGCACCGATGCGTTGGCGGTCGAAGGCCTGAACGCCGCAATCGACCGTGCCTGCGCCTATGTCGAAGCGGGCGCCGACATGATCTTCCCGGAAGCGATCACGGCACTGCCGATGTACCAGGTGGTGCGCGATGCGGTCAAGGTGCCGATCCTGGCCAACCTGACCGAATTCGGCGCGACGCCGATGTTCACGCTCGACGAGCTGCGCACGGTGAAGGTCGACATCGCGCTCTACTGCTGCGGCGCGTATCGCGCGATGAATGCGGCGGCGCTCAATTTCTACAAGACCCTGCGCGCCGAAGGCACCCAGAAGAGCGTGGTCCATACCATGCAGACGCGGATGGAGCTCTACGACTACCTGGGCTATCACGGCTACGAGCAGAAGCTCGATCAGCTGTTCGCACAGAACAAGAACAAGTAACGGCGTCATTCACGACACTAGACAAAAACACCCGATTTAAACGATACGTACCAGAGGAAACACCATGAGCGAAACCACCGCCGCAACACCCTTCAAGCCAAAGAAATCGGTTGCCCTGTCCGGCGTCACCGCCGGCAACACCGCCCTGTGCACCGTCGGCAAGACCGGCAACGATCTGCATTACCGCGGCTACGACATCCTCGATATCGCCGAGACCAGCGAGTTCGAGGAAATCGCCCATCTGCTGGTGCATGGCAAGCTGCCCAATGCCGCGGAACTGGCCGCCTACAAGCGCAAGCTCAAGTCCCTGCGCGGCCTGCCGGCCAACTTGAAGGCGGCGCTGGAGTGGTTGCCTGCGGCGTCGCATCCGATGGACGTGATGCGCACCGGCGTCTCGGCGCTCGGCTGCATCCTGCCGGAGAAGGACGACCACAACACGCCGGGCGCGCGCGACATCGCCGACCGTTTGATGGCGTCGCTGGGTTCGATGCTGCTGTACTGGTATCACTACAGCCACAACGGCGTGCGCATCGAAGTCGAGACCGACGACGACTCGATCGGCGGCCATTTCCTGCATCTGCTGCACGGCGAGAAGCCGTCCGCCGCATGGGAAAAAGCGATGCACACGTCGCTGATCCTCTACGCCGAGCATGAGTTCAACGCATCCACCTTCGCCAGCCGCGTCATCGCCGGCACTGGCAGCGACATGTTTTCTGCGATTACGGGTGGCATCGGCGCGCTGCGCGGACCGAAGCACGGTGGCGCCAACGAAGCCGCCTTCGACATCCAGAAGCGTTACGAGACACCGGACGAGGCCGAAGCCGACATCCGCCGCCGCATGGAAAACAAGGAAGTCATCATCGGCTTCGGCCACCCGGTCTACACCATCTCCGATCCGCGCAACAAGGTCATCAAGGGTGTGGCGAAGAAGCTGTCGAAGGAATCCGGCTCGACCAAGATGTTCGACATCGCCGAGCGCCTCGAATCGGTCATGTGGGATGCAAAGAAGATGTTCCCGAACCTTGACTGGTTCTCGGCCGTGTCGTATCACATGATGGGTGTGCCGACGGCGATGTTCACGCCGCTGTTCGTGATCTCGCGCACCTCCGGCTGGGCCGCCCACATCATCGAACAACGCATCGACAACAAGATCATCCGTCCGAGCGCAAACTATGTCGGACCGGAAGACTTGAAATTCGTGCCGATCAACAAGCGCAAGTAATACGGCAACTGGCTCCTGCACGCCCGGGCGGCGGCGACCATTGCACCGTCTTCGATCATTTACTGGATTGACCCGACATATGAACACTGCACATCGCAAGCCCCTGCCGGGCACCACGCTGGATTACTTCGACACGCGCGCCGCGGTCGATGCGATCGCACCCGGCGCCTACGACAAACTGCCGTACACCTCGCGCGTACTGGCCGAAAACCTGGTGCGCCGCTGCGACCCGGACACACTGAACGCGTCGTTGTCGCAATTCATCGAGCGCCGGCGCGACCTGGATTTTCCGTGGTTCCCGGCGCGGGTGGTGTGCCATGACATCCTCGGCCAGACCGCGCTGGTGGACCTGGCCGGTCTGCGCGACGCGATCGCGGCGCAGGGTGGCGATCCGGCGCTGGTCAATCCGGTGGTGCCGACGCAGCTGGTCGTGGACCATTCGCTGGCGGTCGAATGCGGCGGTTTCGATCCGGATGCATTCGACAAGAACCGCGCGATCGAGGATCGGCGCAACGAGGATCGCTTCGACTTCATCAACTGGACCAAGAAGGCGTTCAAGAACGTCGACGTGATCCCGCCGGGCAATGGCATCCTGCATCAGATCAACCTCGAGCGCATGAGCCCGGTGGTGCAGGTCAAGGATGGTGTCGCCTTTCCGGACACGCTGGTCGGCACCGACTCGCACACGCCGATGGTCGATGCGCTGGGCGTGATCGCCATCGGCGTCGGCGGCCTGGAAGCCGAAAGCGTCATGCTCGGTCGCGCCTCGTGGATGCGGCTGCCGGACATCATCGGCGTCGAGCTGACCGGCAAGCCGCAACCCGGCATCACCGCAACCGACACCGTGCTGGCGCTGACCGAGTTCCTGCGCCAGCAAAAGGTGGTCTCGTCGTACCTCGAATTCTACGGCGAGGGTGCTGCGCACCTGACGCTGGGCGACCGGGCGACGATTTCCAACATGGCCCCCGAGTTCGGTGCGACGGCTGCAATGTTTTATATCGACCAGCAGACCATCACGTACCTCAAACTCACGGGGCGCGACGATGCCCTCGTCAAGCTGGTGGAAACCTACGCCCGCCATACCGGGCTGTGGGCCGATACGCTCAAGAATGCGGAATACGAGCGGGTGCTGCGTTTCGACCTGTCGTCGGTGGTGCGCAATATCGCCGGACCGAGCAATCCGCACAATCGCGTGCCGACCTCCGAGCTGGCTGCGCGCGGCATCAGCGGCATCGTCGAGAACGAGCCTGGCCTGATGCCCGATGGCGCGGTGATCATCGCGGCGATTACCAGCTGCACCAACACCAACAATCCGCGCAACATGATCGCCGCCGGCCTGATTGCCCGCAACGCCAACCGGCTCGGCCTGCTGAGAAAGCCCTGGGTCAAGAGTTCACTGGCGCCAGGTTCCAAGACCGTGGCCCTGTATCTGGAAGAAGCGGGGCTGATGTCCGAGCTGGAGAAGCTGGGTTTTGGCGTCGTCGCCTTTGCCTGCACCACCTGCAACGGCATGAGCGGTGCGCTCGATCCGGTGATCCAGAAGGAAGTGGTCGACCGCGATCTGTATGCCACGGCGGTATTGTCCGGCAACCGCAACTTCGATGGTCGGATTCATCCGTATGCGAAACAGGCGTTCCTGGCCTCGCCGCCGCTGGTCGTGGCGTATGCGATCGCCGGCACCATCCGCTTCGACATCGAGAAGGATGTGCTGGGACTCGACCCGGAAGGCAAGCCGGTGACGCTGAAGGACATCTGGCCGTCCGATGCCGAGATCGACGCGGTGGTCGCTTCCAGCGTCAAGCCCGAACAGTTCCGCAAGGTCTACGAGCCGATGTTCGCCATCAAGGTCGACAATGGCGAGACCGTCAGTCCGCTCTACGACTGGCGGCCAATGACCACCTACATCCGCCGTCCGCCGTACTGGGAAGGTGCGCTCGCCGGCGCAAGGCCGTTGAAGGGCATGCGTCCGCTGGCGGTCCTGGGCGACAACATCACCACCGATCATCTGTCGCCGTCGAACGCGATCATGGCGGACAGCGCCGCCGGCGAATACCTGGCGAAGATGGGCCTGCCGGAAGAGGACTTCAACTCCTACGCGACGCATCGCGGCGACCACCTGACCGCACAACGCGCCACCTTCGCCAACCCGACCCTGAAGAATGAAATGGTCATGGAAAACGGCAAGGTCAAGGCCGGCTCGCTGACCCGGGTCGAACCGGAAGGCACGGTCATGCGCATGTGGGAAGCCATCGAAATCTACATGGCGCGCAAGCAACCGCTGATCGTGATCGCCGGCGCCGACTACGGCCAGGGTTCGTCGCGCGACTGGGCCGCCAAGGGCGTGCGCCTGGCCGGTGTGGAAGCGATCGCCGCCGAGGGTTTCGAGCGCATCCATCGCACCAACCTGGTCGGCATGGGCGTGCTGCCGCTGGAATTCAAGCCGGGCGTCAATCGCATCAGCCTGCAGATCGATGGCACCGAGACCTTCGATGTCGTCGGCGAGCGCACCCCGCGCGCCACGCTGACGCTGGTCATCCATCGCAAGTCCGGCGAGCGTGTGGAGGTGCCGGTGACCTGCCGTCTCGATACCGCGGAAGAAGTGTCGATCTATGAAGCCGGCGGCGTCCTGCAGCGTTTTGCGCAGGACTTCCTCGAATCGACCAAGGCAGCCTGAGATGGCACACATACCGCAACTCAAGATCCGCGCTACTTACATCCGCGGCGGCACCAGCAAGGGCGTGTTCTTCCGGCTGCAGGATTTGCCGTCGGCCGCACAAGTGCCGGGGGCGGCGCGCGACGCATTGCTGCTGCGCGTGATCGGCAGCCCCGATCCCTACGGCAAGCAGATCGACGGCATGGGTGGCGCGACCTCCAGCACCAGCAAGACGGTGATCCTGTCGGCCAGCAGCAAGGCCGGTCACGACGTCGATTATCTGTTCGGCCAGGTATCGATCGACAGCGCCTTCGTCGACTGGAGCGGCAACTGCGGCAACCTGTCGGCAGCGGTCGGCGGCTTCGCCATCAGCAGCGGCCTGATCGAGCCGGCCACGGTACCGCACGACGGCATTGCGACCGTGCGGATCTGGCAAGTCAACATCGGCAAGACCATCATCGCGCACGTGCCCATGACGAACGGCGCGGTGCAGGAGAGCGGTGATTTCGAGCTCGACGGCGTTACCTTTCCGGCGGCGGAAGTACAGCTCGAATTCATCGATCCGGCCGCCGAGGAGGAGGGTGCGGGCGGCGCCATGTTCCCGACCGGAAATCTGGTCGACGATCTCGAGGTACCCGGAGTCGGCACACTGAAGGCGACCATGATCAATGCCGGGATTCCGACGATCTTCGTCAATGCCGACGCCATCGGCTACATTGGCACCGAACTGCAGGACGCGATCAACGGTGACCCGAAGGCGCTTGCGCTGTTCGAGTCTATTCGCGCTCATGGCGCGGTACGCATGGGCTTGATCGGCCATGTGGATGAAGCGGTCCGCCGCCAGCACACGCCGAAGGTGGCCTTCGTCGCTGGCCCGGCCGACTATGTTTCGTCAAGCGGCAAGCCGGTCGCTGCAGCCGATATCGATCTGCTGGTGCGGGCCATGTCGATGGGCAAGCTGCATCACGCCATGATGGGTACCGCAGCAGTTGCCATCGGCACGGCCGCTGCGATACCGGGCACGCTGGTCAATCTGGCAGCCGGCGGCGTGGAGCGCAACGCGGTGCGATTTGGTCATCCCTCGGGCACTCTGCGGGTCGGCGCGGAAGCGACGCTGGTGGACGGTCAGTGGCAGGTCAGCAAGGCGATCATGAGCCGCAGTGCGCGGGTGCTGATGGAAGGCTGGGTACGCGTGCCGGGCGATACGATATAAGGCGGTCCAGGTTCGGCACCAGGCACGGGTCCAAGTCAGCGTCCAAGGCCGGACAGCGGCGGTACCGATGCGTACAAAAAACTGCAGTACAGAGGAGACAAACTTGCGCTACGCAGACTACTACCGGCAATCGATAGACGCCCCCGAAACCTTCTGGAAAAAAGCCGCCGAGGGCATCGACTGGCACAAGCCTTTCGACACCGTCGTCGAGTACGGCAATCCACCGTTCGCAAAATGGTTCGTCGGCGGCCAGACCAACCTGTGCCACAACGCCATCGACCGCTGGCTGGCGACGCAGCCGGAGGCGCCGGCGCTGATCGCGATCTCGACCGAGACCGCCGACGGCACGCCGGGCGAACAAACCTACAGCTATCGCGAACTGCATGCGGAAGTGCAGCGCTGCGCGGCGATCATGCTGGAGCTGGGCGTCAAGCGCGGCGACCGCGTTCTCATCTACATGCCGATGATCGCCGAAGCGATCTTCGCGATGTTCGCCTGCGCCCGGATCGGCGCGGTGCACTCGGTGGTGTTCGGCGGCTTTGCGGCGAACAGCCTGGCCACGCGCATCGACGATGCGCAACCGGCGCTGATCGTGTCGGCCGATGCCGGCTCGCGCGGCGGCAAGGTGATCGCCTACAAGCCGTTGCTGGATGAAGCGATGCGGCTGGCGGTGCACAAGCCGGCGCATGCCCTGATCGTCGACCGCGGCATGGCGCCGATGGACGCCACGCTCGGCCGCGATGTCGACTATGCGGCGGCGCGTGCGCGCCACATCGATGCGCAGGTGCCGGTGACCTGGCTCGAATCGACTGATCCTTCCTACATCCTCTACACCTCCGGCACCACCGGCAAGCCGAAAGGCGTGCAGCGCGACGTCGGCGGTTATGCGGTGGCGCTGTCGCAGTCGATGCAGACGCTGTTCTGCGACGGCCCGGGCGGCACCTTTTTCTGCACCTCCGACATCGGCTGGGTGGTGGGGCACTCCTACATCGTGTACGGGCCGCTGATCGCCGGCATGGCTACCGTCCTGTACGAAGGCTTGCCGATCCGCCCCGACGGCGGCATCTGGTGGCAGATCGTCGAGAAATACAAGGTCACGCGCCTGTTCTCCGCGCCGACCGCGATCCGGGTGCTGAAAAAGCAGCCGCCCGAATGCATCTCGCGATACGACCTGTCGTCGCTCAAGGCGATGTACCTGGCCGGCGAGCCGCTCGATGAAACCACGTCGAGCTGGATCGCCGATGCGCTCGGCGTGCCGATCATCGACAACTACTGGCAGACCGAAAGCGGCTGGCCGATCCTGTCGGTGGCGCGCGGCGTGGACGAGACGCCGACCCGGCTCGGCAGCCCCGGTATCCCGATGCCGGGCTACAAGGTCAAGATCTTGAACGAGACCACCGGGGCCGAATGCGGCGCAAATGAGAAGGGCGTGGTCGTCATCGAAGGGCCGCTGCCGCCCGGCTGCATGCAGACCGTGTATCGCGACGATGCGCGCTTCGTGCAGACCTACTGGTCCAATTTCGAGACCGAACAGGTGTACTCGACCTTCGACTGGGGCATTCGCGATGCGGACGGCTACTACTTCATCCTCGGCCGCACCGACGACGTCATCAACGTCGCCGGGCACCGGCTCGGCACGCGCGAAATCGAGGAGAGCATTTCCAGTCATCCGGATGTGTCGGAAGTGGCCGTGGTCGGCATCGAGGACAAGCTCAAGGGACAGGCCGCGGTCGCCTTCGTGATCGCCAGGAATGCGGCGCGCACCGCCACGCCGGAAGGCGCAAAGCTGCTGGAGTCGGAAATCATGTCGGTGGTCGACAAGCGCCTGGGTGCGCTGGGACGGCCGTCGCGCGTGTACTTCGTCGGCCTGCTGCCGAAGACGCGCTCGGGCAAGCTGCTGCGGCGCTCGATCCAGGCGATTTGCGAAGGCCGCGATCCGGGCGACCTGCCGACGATCGAAGACCCGGCGTCGCTGACACAGATCAAGGCGGCGCTCGCGACTTGAGTCGGTAGAACGCGCGCGCCGGGCAGGGGTCCGCTGTCCGGCACCGCATGCAGATCAGTGCAGCTGAGTGCAGATCAGGTCAGGTAATCGAGCAGCTCCGGCCCGAATACTTCCCGGTGCAGGCGCTGTGCGGGCACACCCGCTTCGAGCAAATCCCGCCATTGCTTCTGCATGAAGGCGACCGGGCCGCACAGGTACACGTCGGTGTCGGCGTGCGTCCATTCCGGCACGAGTGAAATGTCCATCCGGCCCTCAAAAAATGCTGCATCGGCGCGACCGCTGCCGGCGCTGCGTTCCAGGAAGATCGCGGTCCGGAGATTGGGCATGATTGCCTTGGCTGCGGCGATGTCGGCCGAATGACCCTGGTGCGCCGCCGAACGTGCGGCATGCGCAAAAATCACCTCCCGTGCAGGATTAACCGCGGCGATGCGGTTCAGCGCCGCGATCATCGGCGTGATGCCCACGCCGGCCGAGAGCAGCACGATCGGCATGTTCGATTCGGTATCCGGCGCGAAGTCGCCGAACGGATGCGTGACCTGCAGGATGCTGCCGACGGTTGCATGCGCGTGCAGCCAGTTCGATACATGGCCCGCCGGATGTCCGGCATGTTCGGGCACCCGCTTGACCGTGATGCGCAGCGTCTGCCCATCCGGCTTGTCGGACAGGCTGTACTGGCGCAGCTGGGTGCTGCCGTCTGCGAAGGGGACCGAGACGCTTACATACTGCCCCGGCACGAACCGGGGCAGGGGCATGCCATCTGCAGCCTCGAGCACGAAGGATTTCATTTCGTCGCCCTGGTCACTGACTGCCGTCACCCGCATCGGCCGCAACTGGCCGGGGGTGATGCCGGCAGTCGCGTACAGCGTCTTTTCCGTGGCGATGAAGATGTCCGCCAGTTCGCTGTAGGCCTCGTCCCAGGCCGCAATCAGGGCCGGCGTTGCTGCGTCGCCCAGCACTTCCTGGATCGCGCCCAGCAGGTGGCGGCCGACGATCGGATAATGCGCCGCCGTGATCCCGACCGATGCATGCTTGTGCACGATGCGATTGACCACCGGCCCGAGTGCTGCCGCATTGTCGATGTTGGCGGCGTATGCGAACACGGCGGCAGCAAGCGACTGCTGCTGCACGCCGCTGGCCTGGTTGCCCATGTTGAACAGGTTCGTCAGTTCGGGATGCGCCGCGAACATGTTGTGATAAAAGGTGCGGGTGATCGCCACGCCATGATCACGCAGGACCGGGACGCTGGCATCGATGTAGGGACGGGCTGTTGCAGAAACCATGATCTTTCTTTCGTGAATATGCATTTAAAATGCAAGTTATAAATCAAAAAAATGTGCACGCCATGTGCACGGTGCGTTTCCTGGGGCCGTCTCAGTGCTGCAGCGCGCGCGCGAAGCTGCGGTGCATCACCAGAACCTGTTCACCGACCTTGCCCTGCGCGATGTCGGCCAGGGTGTAGCCGTCCATCGCATCGTAGAAAGCACGCAGGCCGGCGGCCAGGGCGCCGCGCAGGATGCAGTTGCGCTGAAGCTGGCAATCCAGTCCTGCGCAATCGACCAGTTCGGCATCGCCTTCGAGTTCGCGCAGCACCGCGCCGATGCGCAGCCGCTTTGCATCGGCCCGCAGTACCAGCCCGCCGTTGCGGCCCCGCGTGGCATCGATCCAGCCGGCACGTGCCAGCTGGGCGACTACCTTCACCAGGTGATTCAGCGGCACGTTGAATTGCGTGGCGATCTCGCCAGCCGTGACAGGTGCGCCGCTGGCACGATCCTGCGCAAGGTAGATCAGGACCCGCAGGCCGATATCGGAAAATCGCGTGATGCGCATGTGCTGGAACTCAAGGACGTTGGCAGCATTCTACCAAAATATGCATATTAAATGCGTATTTAATTCAGCGCATGCAATTCAGTGATGTGGTGTTGCCACATCCTCTGCTCATTCATCGTTCTGCGGCAGCCGGATGGTGTATTGCCCCGGTTTTTCGTCGCGCACGATCTGCAGCATGTTGTGTTTTTGCGCGTCTTCCACCATCTCCTTGAACGAGCGGTAGCCGTAGAACGATTCGTTGAAGCCGGGCTTGCGCCGCTTCATCGTTTGCTTGACCATCGAACCCCACATCTTTTCTTCGCCGCGTTCGGCCACCAGCGCTTCGATGGTTTCGACGATCAGGTCGAAGCCTTCCTGACGGCGCTCTTCCTGTCGGTCGTCGGACTTTTCTTCCGCTTTTTCTTCCGGCTTTTCACCGGCGGCTTTCGGCGCAGGGACCTTTGCGCTCTCGGCAGCCGGCGCGGCCTTGACCGGCGTCTTCTTCACCGCCGGCTTGCGCTTGGCTTTCTGCTCGCGTACCAGGTCGTCGTAGAAAATGAATTCGTCGCAGTTCGCGCTCAAAAGGTCGGAGGTCGAACTCTTGACGCCGATGCCGATCACGTACTTGTTATTTTCACGCAGCTTCGACACCAGCGGCGAGAAGTCCGAGTCGCCGCTGATGATCACGAAGGCATCCACATGCGCCTTTGTATAGCAGAGGTCGAGCGCGTCGACCACCATCC
This sequence comes from Herminiimonas sp., assembly GCA_014377845.1. Taxonomy (GTDB): domain Bacteria; phylum Pseudomonadota; class Gammaproteobacteria; order Burkholderiales; family Burkholderiaceae_D; genus JANXSS01. The sequence continues at coordinate 1,090 of JACMOV010000191.1, read as the reverse complement.
GGATGTCGGCCGAGTTCTTGCCCGACTGGCGCACGTGCGGAATCTCGATCAGCTCGAAGGCTGCCTCATGCATCGTGCTCTTGAATTCCTTGTAGCGGTCCCAGTCGCAATAGGCTTTCTTGACGACGATGCTGCCCTTGAGCAGAAGCCTTTCCAGCACGCGCCGGATGTCGAACTTTTCAAACTTCGCATCCCGCACGCCGAGCGCCACGTTTTCGAAGTCGCAGAACAATGCCATGTTGGTGATTTCGATCGGTCCTGCCATCTTGTGATTCCATTCTTTTTAGTGAGTTGTTTGTCGGTCGCGGCCAGCCGGGTTTTGACAGGCGCACTACAGGTCGAGCGTCGCGACGACCGGCGTGTGATCCGAGGGCTGCTCCAGCTTGCGCGGCAGCTTGTCGATCACGCAGGCGGTGCATTTCGCCGCCAGGGCAGGCGAGAGCAGCACGTGGTCGATGCGCATGCCCATGTTGCGCCGGAACGCCATCTGACGGTAGTCCCACCAGCTGAAGAGTTTGTCGGCTTGCTCGAACAGGCGGAACGCATCGGCCAGTCCAAGCGCCTTCAGTTTTTCGAAGGCGGCGCGTTCCGCTTCCGATACCAGCACCTGGCCGACCCAGGCTGCAGGATCATGCACGTCGCGGTCAGCCGGGGCGATGTTGTAGTCGCCCAGGATCGCCAGTTGCGGATGGCCCGCCATTTCCTCGACCAGCCAGTCATGCAGGCCATCGAGCCAGGCCAGCTTGTACTGGTACTTGTCGGACTCGACCGACTGCCCGTTCGGCACGTAGGCGCAGATGATCCGCACGCCATCGACGGTGCCGGTGATCAGGCGTTGCTGCTCGTCGATGAAATGCGGATTGTTCTTCACGACGTCGGTGATCGGCGTCCTGGAAATGATCGCCACGCCGTTGTAGGTCTTTTGCCCGCTGAAAACGACATGAAGTCCGGCGGCTTCGATGTCGGCTGCCGGAAACTTGTCGTCAGTCATCTTGGTCTCCTGCAGGCACAGGACGTCGACCGGGTTATCGGCCAGCCATTGGAGGACATGCGGCAGGCGCACCTTGAGCGAGTTGACGTTCCAGGTGGC
>JACMOV010000190.1 GCA_014377845.1 Herminiimonas sp. | reverse complement strand
TAAATGTCGAGCCCGTCCATCACATTGAAGCGCGGGTCGGTGAATAGCTTCTTGAGGGCCAGGCGTTTGACCGATTCATCGACGCCGCGCGCCATGAAGGGCGCGAAGTCGGAACCGGTCTGCAGCCGCACTACATCGTCGGCAGTCGGCAACCGTGTTTCGGTGGGCAAGATGCCGGCGCCAGCGGCCGGCGCAATTGTGTCCGGACCTGGCAGTGCAGGCCCGCCCATCGCGGGAACGGCAGCCGGGCCGAACGCCTGCTCGGCTCCAGCCGGCTTTGCCCACCGCGTAAAAAAATCACTGGCGGCCATGATTGCCCTCCGCGCGTGCCATGAGGTCGACGCCGGCGCCGCCCTCGAACGACGGCTTCTTGCGCTTGCGTTTGTCTTCTGGCCGGTACCAGGTAGCGACGAAATGATGCAGCCGCTCGACGATTTCAGCCGGCGCAGGCAAGGTCTCGACCTGTTCGCCGCCATCCATCAGGCGCGCCGCTTCATTGTAGGAAAGGGTGATTTTTTTCGGGACGAGGACTTCGGCGCCGTCAATCTCTTCCGGGCGGGACATCACGAACCAGCATGGTGTCGTGGCGGTCGCATTGAGAAAGTAGCCTTCGGCTTCGTCGGAATGCAGCTGCAATTCCAGGCCGGTGAAGCGCCATTGCTGGTCATCCGCATCGGCCAGCAGGCATTGTGGAGGTGCAGCATCGTATGCGCGGTCGACCAGCACCGCGAGCACCCGCCAGAGGTGCGACTGCCAGCGGCTGGCAATCGCTTTCCTCTGCGTGACGACGCCGAGCATCAATGTCTCTGTTTCCATTACCTTGCAGTGCAGTGCAGCAGCGAAGGCGCGACGATACCAGTTTTTTAGGAAACTGTTTGCCGGATGGTTCGCTTAACTTTGCAAATGCCAGGTGACCTGGGGCGCCGACAGCTCCAGAACCCGCCATGACGCGGGACTACCATCCCAGTCGAGGGTCGCCATGTCGCCGGCATGCAGGTCCATTCGCAGGGCGACCGTTATCCCTTCGCGCCATGGCAGCGTCGAATGCGTGATGCGCCAGCCATCCGCCGTGCGATGACCGAACGAAATCTCGAAGTCCAGCAGTCCTGCCTGCAACCCGGGCGCAACCGCCGCGAAGTCCATGCCCGCCATCGCATCCTGCGGCCATGCCGCCGCGCGGCTGCGCACATGCATCACGTGGTCGCCCGACACCAGCAGCAGTTGCACTGGCTGGGTAGCGTCGCCGGAGGGCGCCATGCGCTGGAATACCGCCTGCCCGGGCAAAGAGCACGGCTCGGCGATCCAGTGCTCGAGGTAGATGCCATGGACGCCGGTCTCGATCAGGCGCGCCGGCTCGAACTGCATGAATCCGGCATCCGGACCCGCCGCCGGCGGCTGGAAATCGACCAGCCGATGCCAGGCGCAGACGTCGCCCTGCGCGCTGTCGGTGACTTCCGTGGTGCCGGCAAAGCCCTGCTGGCGCATCAGCCACGCGCCTTGGACCGGCGTACAAGCGGCCAGGCTCGTCACGCCGCTGAAGTCCGGCCGCTGTGCCGGAATCCGGATATCTGCATGCCAGCGCGCAGTCTGCAGCCACAGGACCGTTGTCTCGATGTCGCTCCGCTCCGGCGTCTGCAGCAGGGTGCGGCGCCAGACGCCACGATAGCGCACCGGCACCGGTGCGGTTGGCACAAGCAGGAGTGCGGCAGCCATTGAATCGCGCATCATTCCTGCCATGCCGGAAAAGCCGCCAGCCCGCGATAAAAGGCGAAGTCGTGGTTCGGCCAGAGCTGGGCCTTTTCATCCTGCGCGATGCGCTTGAGCTTGCGGATGCTGTCGATGGCGCGCGCGTACTGCCCTTGCCAGCAGCCGCCGGGGGCGACCTCGTCATCGATGTTTTCCATCAGGTCGGCGGCGTCGCCGGCCAGCAGCACCGGTGCGCCCTTTGGCAGTTCGATCCACATCGACATGTGGCCGGCGGTGTGGCCCGGCGTACTGATTGCGCGCACGCCGTCGCACAGGTCGTACTCCCCCTCGACCACATGCAAGGGGCCGTGACCAATGAAATCATCCTGGAAGCAGGCTGCATCCTGACCGCTGGTTGCAGCATCGAGTTCATCCTTCTGCACATGCACCTCTGCGCCGCAGCCGCAGCGGGCCAGTTCGCCGAGTCCGCCGGCATGATCGAAATGCAGGTGACCGACGAAAACCACATCGATATCGGCAGCCTGCAGTCCCAGCCGTTTCAGGTAAGCCGGAATCCGCTGTGATTCTTCCATCACCGGCGCGCCGTACGCGAAGGTACCGGCATCGTAATATTTTGCGCACAGCGCCGGGTCGTTGATCTTGCTGTAGTCGCAGCCGACGTCATAAAGGATGCGGCCGTTGGCGGTCTCGATCAGGTAGGCCAGGATCGGCGCGTCGATCATTTCGCCGGCGCCGCGGCCGTGGGTGGAAATCGTCTTGTCGTAGCGATGGGTCGCAGTCAGGAGCGGCCACATTTTTTTGACAGTCGTCATGTCGTTTGCTCCAGGGTCGCAGTGGGGATCGGGTCGCACGGCACGCCAGGACGCAGCGCCGCGATGAGCTCGGTAGCGGTGGCGATGTCGCCGAAAATGCCGCCCTCGACCCGGATCATGTCCAGCGCCGGCTGCTGCAAATCCGGATCGCTGGCGGCGCAGCCGTCGCCGACCGTGATGCAGCCAAAGCCGCGGTCGATGGCCTCGCGCAAAGTCGAGTGCACGCACACCTCGGTCGTGACGCCGCACAGTATCAGGCGGTCAATGCCTGCCGCGCGCAGCAGACTGTCGAGATCGGTGCGGTAGAACGCGCCATAGCCCGGTTTGTCGATCACGGTTTCACCGGGCAGCGGCCGCAACTGCGCAATGATGTCATGGCCGTATTCGCCGCGCACCAGCAGCCTGCCCATCGGACCCATCGCGCCGATCTCCGCATTGGCCTGCCCGCTGCGGCGCAGCTTTTCAGGCGGGCAGTCCGACAGATCCGGCAGATGACCTTCCCGCGTATGCAGCACCAGCATGCCGGCAATCCGGGCCGCCGCCAGCAAAGAACGGATCTGCGCGATGACGCTGGCAAGTCGTTGCGTATCGAGTCCTGCCTGCGCCGCATAGCCGCCAGGCTCGCAAAAATCGCGTTGCATGTCGATCACGATCAGTGCGGTCTTGGCAACATCGAGCGACACCATCGATTCAGCCATGCATGAACTCGTTGCGCAAGGCGGCGATGATGCGCGTGCTGATGTCATCGGCCATCAGCCTGCCTTTTTCCGCAGTCGCGCCGCGCGCCGACGACAGCACGCCGGACGATGGCACCCAGTGCGTATGCGCGGGATACATGTCGTACGGTGGGAAGTCGACCAGCGGGTCCGGCGGCAGCTTGTCCATGCCGACCAGCTCCGGGAAGTAGTGCAGCATCATCGAGGTTTCAATCACGGCGGCATGTTCCAGCGCGAAGCCCGGAAAGCCGTCGGGGAAGACCCCCTTCAAAGTCGCCTCGGCGAGGAAATCCCAGTATTCGAGGCGCATGATCCGCATTGGCGACGCCGGTCCAAGACGCCGGCGCGCCAGGTCGATGCCTTCGACCAGGAACCACTGATTCTCGTAATGACCGGATACCACCGCCACGTTGCGAACGCCGTGCCGGCCCAGCTCGGCGATGATGTCGCAGGTCAGTGCTGACAGCGTGGCGCCATCCAGGCTGGTGGTGCCGGGGAAGTGCTGGCCGCCACCGCATTTTGGCTGCGACTTGTAGCCGTAGTTGATGGTCGGCGCGACGATGCCGTTGACCCCGGGCGCGACGGTACGGGCAACCGCCGCTGCCAGCAGCGCGTCGGTACCCAGCGGCAGGTGCGGTCCATGCTGCTCCAGCGCGCCGACCGGCAGCAGCACGATCGCGTTCGGATCGCGCAGCCGCTCCTCGTAGGCGACCCAACTCAAGTGATCCATCATTTCCATCTGCATGCCAGTGTCCTCGAATCGGGTTGAAATTACAGGCGGTCGGCGCGGTCAGCGACGCGCCTCGATCAGGGTCGCGGCGACGATCATCGCGCCGCCGAGGCACTCCTGGCGACTGAGCGTCTCGCCACCGAGCAGCACCGCGGAGACCACCGCAACCACCAGTTCGACCACCTGCAGCACCGCTGCCCGGCTGGCCTGCAGGTGCGTGGTGCCGTAGGTCGTCAACAACGTCGCGCCCAGCAGCCAGACGAAGGCGAACACGATCAGCCAGGCCCAGGTCGATGCCGCGATCACCGGTAGCGTCGCAGCGATGAACGGCAACGCGAGCACGGCCGGCACGCTGCAGCCGGCAAATGAAATCAGTGTACGGCTGGCAATCGGAATCGACTGCGCCTTGCGATTGGCGATCGCGGCGCCGCTGTAGCCCAAGCCCGCCGTCAGCGCCGTGATGTCGGCCAGCGACAGCGGCGCGCCCCAGCCATCCGCCCCGACCAGCATGACCGCGACGCCACCCAGCGAGAGAGCTACCGCCAGCATGCGGCGCGCACCCAGCGTCTCATTGAGCACCAGCTTGCCGCCGATCGCACCCCACGCCGGCAGCAGATAGAACAGCAGCATTGCGCGCACTACCGGCCCCATCATCATGGCGGCGGTGAAAGCAAAATTGGCCCAGCCGAAGCACAGGCCGATCGCCAGCAGCCAGTAGCGCTCCGGCCACCAGCGATGCCGTTCGCGCCAGATTACCGGCAGCGAGACCAGGGTCACCATGCCGTACGCGATCAGGACAATGCTATAGGCAGTCAGGCCCCGGTCCGCGAAAAAACGCAGTGGCCACCAGGTCAGTCCCCAGGTCACGCCGCCAGCCATCAATGAAAAGAATGCGGCGGAGGCGTGCGCGCCCGGGATCGCGATCGTGCGGCTGCCGCTCCTCATAGCATCAATGCCCCGCCGTTGGGGCTCAACATCTGGCCACAATAAAAGCGCGCATGGTCGCTCGCCAGGAAGACCGCAGTCGCCGCGATTTCCTCCGGATACGCAGCACGCGCCGCCGGGATTGCCAGCTCCTTGGCGCGCCATTCCGGGCTGATCAGGTCGAGCGACAGCATCGCGGTTTCCGTCGGTCCGGGCGCGATGCCGTTGATGCGGATGGCGGGTGCGAATTCACGCGCCAGCGACTTGGTCAAGCCGACCACGCCGGCCTTGGCTGCACAGTAAGCGGTGAATTCCGCACGCCCCAGATAGGCCAGTTCGGAAGCAATGTTGATGATGGCCCCGCGACCCCGTGGCACCATTCGCCGCAGCGCCGCTTGGCTGCACAGGAACACAGATTTCAGGTCCACTGCAATAACCCGGTCCCACTCGGCTTCGGCGATTTCGAGGAACGGTTTTTCGAGCAGGATGCCGGCATTGTTGACAAGGATGTCTATCAGCCCAAGCCCGGATTCGATTTGCGCAACCATGTCAATCACAGCGCCGGAATCGGTGACATCGGCGTCGAAAGCCTGCGCCTGTCCGCCGCGGCTGCGAACCCCCTCGACCACGCTCGCTGCCAGCGCATCCTGCCCGAAATGATTGACGGCGACGCACGCACCGCTGGCCGCCAGCGCCTCAGCAATGGCGCGGCCGATGCCGGTCGCAGCGCCCGTGATGCAGGCCACCTGCCCTGAGAGATCGATTCGCACGGCCGGTTCAGACCGCTGTCAGGAAGGACACGCCCGCCGCGCCCAGAAAGCCGTCGGCACGTCCCGGTGCGCCAAACGGCAGCACCTGGCCATAATCGTCGGCCAGGATCCGCGCGACGCGGTGGGTGTGGAAGCTCTTGAGCAAGACGCTGACCGGAATCACCTGCACGCACTTGTCAGCATACAGTTCGCGGTGCAGCGCCGGCAGTTTATGCCACGGCATGGCCGGCTTTTCATGATGAGCATTATGGAAGCCGAAATTGAGCCACAGCAGATTCAGGACCCGGTTGTCGAGACCGACGATGTCGCTGTAGGTATTGGCCTGCTCGTACACCTTGTCGCGCACCTTGTCGTTGGGGACTGGCGCATCGCCCATGATCGGATACGCATCGTAGGTGTGCTGGAAGCAGTCGGCGAAGCGCAGGATCGTGATGAACAGCAGATAGGCCACGGCGTACAGGACCAAAGCCGACGGCGCATACCAACCCAGCGCGATGAAGGCGGCGGTGCGCACCGCAAGGATTGCGAGGACCCGCAGTCGCGCACGCAACGGCTGCCCCTTGTGAAACGGCATCGCCATGACAAAGCCGCGCATCAGGAATTCGACTGCCGGAAAATACAGCCACTCCAGCGCCAGCACCGACCCGCGCAACCAGGCGGGCGCCGCCAGCAGGAAAGCCTTGACGTCGAAGGTGATCACATCGGCGCGCTCGACATGGTGGCGCATGTGCTTGCGGCGCAGGTTATCGAAGCGGGCGTAACAGCTGCCGTTGATCCAGCTCATCGCGGTACCCCAGCGCATGTTGAGCGGACCGGATTTGAAGATCGCGTGATGGGCGAACTCGTGGATGAAATAGGCTGACCACACCAGCGTCAGCGTGACCAGGAAAAATCCGGCCGCCTTCGCCAGCCAGGATGGATGGGTGAGCATTGCAACGCCGAGCGGGTAGCCCAGCAAGGTCAGGGACAGTGCCGCCAGGTTGGGCAGGACGCCATCCTGATATCGAAAATATCGGGCCAGCATGATGAGCCTCCGAGGGATTGGTTCAGATACAGGAACATGAATCAGTTGCATGGCGAATCGCACAGTCGCTCGGTCGCCACGTTGCGCAGAAGCGCGCTTTGCGAACTGCAGCGGTACGCACCGCCACAGTTTGCGCGCTCGCTTATTTTGCCTGAAGCGCGGTGACGAACTGGGCATCCATGGTCGCCTCGGTCGGCGGGATCTTGTCGATCTGCGCCTTGGCTTTCAGGATGCCGCCGATGACTGCGCCGCTGGCGTAGTACGAGGTCGTCTCTTTTGATTTCACGAAGGCTTTCGGCATCTCTGCCAGCGGGATGTTGTAGACACCCGGCAGCTGTTCCTTGACCTCTTTTGCGGAGACGCCCATGAACTTGCCGATGATCTTGGCCGCTTCGTCAGGTTTCGCTTTCATGAAGGCCATGCCATCGAGGTAGGACTTCATGATGGCCGTGATGTCCTTCGGATTGGCCTTGATGAACTTGTCGTCGAAGACCAGCACGTCGGCGATCAGGCCAGGCGCGTTCTTGGAGGAATAGACCACGTGGAATTTCTGGCCGCCGCCCTGCTTGACGATCTGCGACAGGCTGGGTTCATAGGTCACGCCGATCGGCATCTGGCCGGACGCCATGGCTGCCGGCACGGCTTCCGGCGTCATGTTGACTGCCGTGACATCCTTGTCGGAGAGGCCATTGCTCGACAGCGCATACGACAGCAGGAAGTCCGATGGCGACAACGGATTGAAGCCGACTTTCTTGCCCTTGAAATCGGCAACCTTGGTAATCGCCTTGGCGGCTACGATGGCATCGCCGCCGTTGGAGTAGTCGATCGGCATGACCACTTTCTGCTGCATGCCCTTGGCGACCTGACCGATCACCTGATCGTAGGTCAGCATCGCGCCCTGCACCGAGCCACCGGCCAGCGCTGCCGGGATCAGGGCCGGATCGGCGAACACCTGCAGCTTCACCGAGACGCCGTTCTTCTTGAACATGTCCATCGCTTCGGCGACATAGAACGGACCGTAGCCGATCCAAACCACAGTACCGACATTGAGCTGGGTCGCAGCCGATGCGGCATTCGCGGCAACCGCCAGAGCGGCGCCGAGCATGACTTTACGCAGCAGGGAAACGGAATCGGATTGAAGCGCGACGGGGACGGACGGTGCGGTGCGGGTCACGAAAAACATGAAAGACTCCTGGTCGGTTTGAATGGGCGCACGGAGAACGATATTGCATTTGTTCTCCCGGGCTTTTATCCCTCCGTGGAGCCGCGTCATCGGGACCGGGCCGGACTGCTCTCGGACCAGACGCGCAACCGATCATGGTCACGCCGGAACCCTAGCCGTCCTGAGTCAGATGATTTGCAGACGACAGCCTTGCAATTCGCTCTTACCGCAAGCGATTGTTAGCAAGAGTAATGCCAATGAAAAACCCGCCAGAATCAGCGGGTTGCAGGAGATTTTTCCGGATCGCTCCGCATGGTTACGCAGACGGTGCGGCGCATGCCCTGAAACAGCGCGCGCACTGCACCGGATTGGGACCGCCTCGGCACCAATGATGGATGCCGATGCGGTTGCATGCGAACTCAGGCGACGCGAATGAGCTTCTTGTTCACGAATTCCTGGATGCCGGCGCCCGACAATTCGCGCCCGTAACCCGAATTCTTGATGCCGCCGAAGGGCAGGTCCGGTGCGGACGATGCCGGCCGGTTGATAAACACCATGCCAGTCTCGATGCGGCTAGCCACCCGCTTGGCACGGTCGATGTCGCTCGAGAAGACCGAGCCGCCGAGGCCGAATGGTGAATCGTTGGCCAGGGCGATGGCGGCATCTTCATCCGGCACCCGGAAAAAGAGCGCCACCGGCCCGAAGAATTCTTCCTTGTACGCCGGATTGGCCGGGTCGATATCGGTCAGGATCGTCGGCTGCATGAATGCGCCCGCATGATCGGCACGGCCGCCACCGGAGACCACCCGCGCACCGCCCTCGACCGCGCGCCTGACCTGCTGCAGCAAGTGACCGAGCGCGTCTTCCGAGCACAGCGGCGCCAGCGTGGTGTCCTTGTCCATCGGATTGCCTGGCTTGAAGCTGGCGAGCGCTGCCTGGAACTGTTCGAGGAACTGGTCGGCCAGCGCCTCGACCACGATGAAGCGCTTGGAGGCGGTGCAGGCCTGGCCCGCATTGCCCATGCGTCCCTGGATCGCGCCCTTGACAGCACGCTCCAGGTCCGCATCTTCCAGCACGATGAAGGCGTCGCTGCCACCGAGTTCCATGGTGGTCTTTTTCAGGTTGTGGCCGGCGCGGGCCGCAACCACCGCACCGGCGGCTTCGCTGCCGGTCAGCGCCACGCCGCGGATGCGCGGGTCGTCGATCACCTGCGCCACCTGGTCCTTGGAGATGAACAGGTTGGTGTAGGCACCGGCCGGTGCGCCCGCCTCGTGCAGCAGGCGCTCGAAGGCGAGCGCACATTGCGGCACGTTGGAGGCGTGCTTGACCATCACCACGTTACCCGCCATCAGATTCGGCGCCGCGAAACGGGCGATTTGGTAATACGGGAAATTCCATGGCTCGACGCCGAACAGCACGCCGATCGGCGCGCTCTCGACCACAGCGGTGCCGCTTTGTGTCGGCAGCGTCTCCGGCGCCAGGAACCCCTCGGCATGCTGCGCGTAGTAATCGAGGATGGCGGCGCACAGCGCGACTTCGCCACGGCTCTGCGCGATCAGCTTGCCCATCTCGAGCGTGATCAGGCTGGCAAATTCATCCGGGCGTTCGCGCAGGATCGCGGCAGCCTTGGCCAGCACGGCAGTACGTTCGGCGAAGGCGGTGGTGCGCCATTGATCGAAGCAATCGGATGCCTGCTGCAATTTGGCTTCAAGCGTCGCGGCGTCGCACTCGGGAAAGGTGGCGCTGGTCTTGCCATCGAAGGGATTGGTTGTCTGGTATGCCATGTAACCTCGCAAAATAGTAATTTGATAACAGGATTGTCATCCGATGCTAACCGATTGCGGGGCCACAGGTATTTTGGCGCACCGGTCGGCGTTCGCGACGCATCAGGCGAGACTGGCCAGATACGCCCGCCAGCCACCGAAATGACTGATGTCGGTGGCCGCGGCAACGGCGCTCGATTCACAGACGAACCCCTTGACCCAGGAACCGTCGTCAAGCTCCAGTGAACCGATCGCCAGCGGTGCCGGCACGTCGGCGACGAACTCGCCAAAACGACGCAGCGGCAACTCCCAGACCTCGACGGCAATCGCGCATCCCCGCCCCGCGGCGGTACGGATCAGACCCGGCTTCGGTGGCGTCGTTCCCGGCAAGGCGTACAACTGATAGCAGGCGCTGGTGTCGCAGGACGCGATCTTGCGTGCGCCGCGTTCCAGCAATTGCCAGCTCAGCGGCTGGCCCTCGAGATGTGCGCCCACCACCACGAGCCGCACCGTCGGTTCAGCAAACGGCAGCGGCTGCATGGTGCACACCTGGCCGGCGGCGCGATCTGGCAGCGGACCCGCCCCGACCAGCGCTGGCCCCGCCGCCGCAAGGGGCTGGTCGGCGCGGCATAGTCCCACCAGCGTCACGCCGGCCGGCATGCCGCTGGCGCGCGGCATGGCCGGCACCGCGAGCGCCGCCATGTCGAAGAAATTGACGAAGTTGGTGTAATACCCCAGCTCCGAATTACGCTTGACCGGCTCGGCGACGAGATCGGCGATGGTCGGCATCGTCGGATTGGTCGGCACCAGCATGAAGTCCGCGCCGGCGAGCGCGGTCTCTGCCTGGCGCCGCAAGTCTGCCAGGCGATAGTGGCCGTTGAAGCTGTCGACCGCGCTGTAGTTGGCACCCTGGCCGATGATCCCCGCTACCACGGGGTCCATTGCATCGCGGTGCTCCTTGTAGAAGTCGCCGACCGCCGCCAGACGCTCGGCCACCCACGGGCCGTGATAGAGAAGCTCGGCGGCTTCGCGAAACGGCGCGTAGTCGACCGTGAAGAGCGTACAGTCGCCGCGCTGCCTGAGCACCGCGAGCGTGGCGCCGAACGCCTGCTCGGCATCGGCATCGCCGTAAAATTCCAGCACCGCCGGAATTGCAATCCGGTAGCCGCGCGCGGCAACGCCGAGCATCGGGACATGGCGCGAATAGCTGTCCTCGGCATCGTAGCCGGCCGCGACCCGGGTCACGTTCCAGGCGTCCGCCACGGTCCGAGCAAAAATGGAAACGCAGTCCAGCGTGCGGCAAGCCGGAAACACGCCGCGCGTACTCAGCAGACCGCGCGTTGGCTTCAGGCCGACGATGCCGTTCAGGCCGGCCGGCACCCGTCCGGACCCGGCGGTGTCGGTGCCCAATGAAAAACTGACCAGGCCCAGCGCGACGGCGACGCCGGAGCCCGAACTCGATCCGCCCGAAACCACCTTCGGATCGATCGCATTACGCACCGCCCCATGCGGCGAGCGGGTGCCCACCAGGCCGGTGGCGAACTGGTCGAGATTGGTCTTGCCGATCAGGAGCGCACCGGCTGTTTCAAGTTTTTCGACGACGGTGGCAGGACGGTCCGGCGTGAAGGCAAATGCCGGACAACCGGCCGTGGTCGGCAGGGCTGCCGCATCGATGTTGTCCTTGATGGCGAACGGCACGCCGAACAGCGGCAGGCGCGCCAACAGCGTTTGGCGCGCGTCATTGTCGCCAGCCTGCAGCAATCGGTCGAGAGCGCGTGCCCGCTCCAGGAGTCGATCGGGGTCGACCCGCGTGATCCAGATTTCCGGACGCTCCACCGATGCGATCCGTGCCAGCACCTGCGCGATGCATTGGCTCGGCAGCAGCGTGCCCTGCGCATAGTGTTCGCGCAATGCGGCGATGGTGGTCAAGGGCAGATCGGAAACGCGGTCGATGGAGGTCATGTAAGGGAACGTCGAAAGTCGATAAAAAATTGGTCCGGCACGATTCGACGGGCCGGACCCTGCTCACTGCTTGATGATGCCTGTCACGACGCCGGCGCCCCGGCTATTCCTTCAGGACGGCGATGTTCTGACCGGCGCCAACCGGCGTGCCTTCGGCGACCAGCCACTCGACGACAGTGCCGGCGCCGGTCGCGCACAGCGGAATCTCCATCTTCATCGATTCCAGGATTGCCACCGTGTCGCCTGCGGCGACGACCGTACCCGCTGGCGCGACGATTTTCCAGACGCTGCCCGGCACGACGGCATCGAGGTAGCGGCATCCGGCCGGCAGATCGCCCTGCGCGCTCAGATCGGCGCCGGCTTCCTCGCTCACCCAATCGGCCTGGCCGCTTTCGCGCCAGCGCTCGCGCTCGGCGTCGAAGGAGGCTTGCTGACGTGCCTTGAATGCGTCGATGGATACTGCTTCGGTATCGAGGAAGCGGTTGTAATCTGCCAGCGAAAACGTGGTTTCCTCGATCCGGACATCGAAGCGGCCGAGCGGAAAATCGCGCCGATGCGCCATCAGTTCTTCTTCGCTCACTTCATAGAACCGAATCTGGTCAAAGAAGCGCAACAGCCACGGCTTGCCATCCCGGAAGCTGCCGGTCTGCCGATAGCGGTTCCACATCTGCACGGTGCGGCCGACGAACTGGTAGCCCCCCGGCCCTTCCATACCGTAGACGCACAGATAGGCGCCGCCGATGCCGACCGCGTTCTCGGGAGTCCAGGTGCGCGCCGGGTTGTACTTGGTCGTCACCAGCCGGTGACGTGGGTCGACCGGCGTGGCAACCGGCGCACCAAGATAGACGTCGCCCAGGCCGAGCACCATGTAGCTGGCCTTGAAGACCATGTCGTACACCTCACGCGCCGCATCGAGACCGTTGATGCGCTGGATGAAGTCGATATTGCTCGGACACCAGGGCGCACCCGGACGTACCGTGGTCTCGTACTTCTGGATCGCCAGGCGCGTCTGGCTGTCGTTCCAGGCCAGCGGCAGATGCACGATCCGCGATGGCACCACCATGTCGGCCACCGACGGCAGCGTCGCGATCAAGCCATCGATCAACGGTACCAGTGACGCCAGCGGCAGCATCCGATGATCGACATGCACCTGCAGCGAGCGGATGCCCGGCGTCAGGTCGATCACCCCAGGCAGCTTCGCCGCCTCGATCGCCTGCATCAGGCCATGCACGCGAAAACGCAGGTTGATGTCGAGGACCAGTTCGCCGAATTCGATCAGCAGGTAATCGTCACCGGCACGCCGGTACACCAGCCGGGTGCCATCGGCCATTGCACCCTCGTGCAGGATGGCCGGCAGAAGGTCGGCTTCCGAAGCGCCGGTCGATGCGGCAAAAGGCAATGGTAGTCGTGGTCCCGACGACAAAAATCCGGAAGGGGACACCGCCATCGCGGTGGCCGGCAGCGCGAACACGGCGTCCTGACGCGTCCGGGCGGCAGCCGCCGCTTCCACCGACACGCCGACAAAGCGCACCGTGTCGCCCGGACGCAGCTGACCGATCTTCCACAGCTCGGCTGACACGATCACCGCCGGGCAGACGAAGCCGCCCAGGCTCGGACCATCGGGACCGAGAATCACCGGCATGTCGCCAGTAAAGTCGATCGAGCCGATCGCATACGCATTGTCATGGATGTTGGATGGATGCAGGCCCGCCTCGCCGCCGTCGTGGCGTGCCCAGCGTGGCTTCGGCCCGATCAAACGCACACCGGTGCGGCTCGAATTGAAGTGCACCTGCCAGTCGGTGGCAAAGAACATGGCGATGTCGGCGTCGGTGAAAAAATCCGGCGCGCCATGCGGTCCGTAATGCACGGCGATGTTCCAGGCGGTGGCATATTCCGGTACGACCTGCGGCGCCGCCGCACCGAGCGTGGCCACGCTCGCGCCGGTGTCGAACAGCGGCAGTACGTCGCCGCTACGCAGCGCCCGGCCGCCATGGCCACCAAAATTACCGAGCGTGAAGGTACCGCGGCTGCCGATGTAATGCGGCACGTCGATGCCACCGGCAAAGGCCAGATAGGCGCGCACGCCAGCGCCGACAATCGCGCCGCACCGCAGTACCTCGCCGACGGCGATTGCATGCGCCTGCCAATTGGCAAGGGCACGCGTGCTGCCATCGGCGGCCGTGACCTGCGCACCCATGTCGGCGCCGGCCAGCGCGATGGTGCGTGCCGTGTTGAAGCGCAGGCTCGCGCCTTGCAGCGTCATCTCCAGCGTCGCGGCATCGGCGGCGTTCCCCAGCAGGTGGTTGGCCATCCGGTGCGCATACGAATCCATCGGACCCGATGGTGGAATACCGACCGCCCACAGGCCGAGACGACCCGGATAATCCTGCACCGTGGTCTGGATGCCGCCGTCGATGATTTCCACCGTCTGCGGCTGGAACGGCAGCGTCGCCAGCATGCCGGTGGTCTGGCGGCCGGCGATGAAGACACCGAAGCCAAGAATGGCCGCCAGGTAGGCCAGGTTGGTCTGGATACCGTCGATGCGGGTGACGCCCAGGCCCGCCGCAAGCGCGGCAATCGACTCGGCGCGGCTGTCGGTCTTCACAATCAGTTTGGCCAGCAGCGGATCGTAGTACGGGCTGACCGTCACGCCGCGTTCGACCCAGGTGTCGACCCGCAGGCCTTCAGCAAAGGTTGCCGCCGTCAGCACGCCGGACGACGGCTGGAAATTCTTCGCGGGGTCTTCCGCATACACCCGCAACTGCATCGCGTGGCCGTGCGGGACCAGCGTCGCCTGAGGCGGTAATTTGAAGTCGGCGGTCGCGGCACGGATCATCCACTCCACCAGGTCAACGCCGAACACTTCTTCGGTCACGCCATGCTCAACCTGCAGGCGCGTATTCACCTCCAAAAAATAGAACGCGCCGGTGTCGGCATCGAACACATATTCGACCGTGCCGGCCGACAGATAATCGAGCGAGCGCGCCAGCCGCACGGCGGTGTCGGCCAGCGCCTGCCGCGTGGCCTCCGTCAGGCCGGGTGCCGGCGTTTCCTCGATCACCTTCTGGTTGCGGCGCTGGACCGAACAATCGCGCTCACCGAGCGAGACGACGTCACCGCGGCCATCGCCGAAGATCTGGACTTCGACATGACGCGCATTGCGCACGAATTTTTCGAGATAGATGCCGCCATTCTTGAAATTGGTCTGCGACAGATGGCGTACCGAGGCGAATGCACTTTCCAGCTCGGCCGCGTCGTGACACAGGCGCATGCCGATGCCGCCGCCACCCGCGGTACTTTTCAACATGACGGGATAGCCGATGCGCCCGGCGGCTTCCAGCGCCTGCGCGGCATCGTCGAGCAGGCCGGTGCCCGGCAACAGCGGCACCTGCGATTTTTCGGCGAGTTCTCGCGCCGTATGCTTCAGACCGAAGGCGCGCATCTGCTGCGGCGTCGGTCCGATGAAGACGATGCCACGCGCCGCGCACGCCTCGGCAAAGGCGGCGTTCTCGCTCATGAAGCCGTAACCGGGATGGATCGCGTCGGCGCCGGTCGCGATCGCCGCCGCCAGCACGTTCTCGGCCGAGAGGTAACTGTCAATCGCCGCTGCGGGCCCGACGCAGATCGCTTCGTCGGCCAGGCGCACGTGCAGCGACTCGATGTCGGCTTCGGAATAGATGGCGACCGACTGCACGCCCATCTTGCGGGCAGTGCGCATGACGCGGCAGGCGATTTCACCGCGGTTGGCGATCAGGATTTTCTTGAACATGCGTCTGTGTCTTCTGTTTTTTTATGCCGCTGGAAGGGTACCTTGTGTCGCACCCTGGTGTGCGCCCAGTGGCGCATCCCAGATCACGAACCGCACCGGCGTCGGGTTGTAGGCATTGCACGGATTGTTCAGTTGCGGGCAGTTCGACACCAGCACCAGCACATCCATCTCAGCACGCAGTTCCACGTATTTTCCGGGTGCCGAGACACCGTCCTCGAAGGTCAATCCGCCCTCCGGCGTCACTGGCACATTCATGAAGAAATTGATGTTCGGGACGATGTCGCGCTTGTCCATGCCGATGTCGGCGTGTGCCAGCGCAAGCAGGTAGTTGTCGCGGCAGCTGTGCATGAATTTCTTCTGGATCGCATAGCGCACGGTGTTGCTCTCGGCAGCGCAGGCGCCGCCGAGCGAGTCGTGCCGTCCGCAGGTGTCGGCAACGATGGTCAGCAGCGGCTTGCCGCGGTTCGAATACAGCACCGTGCCAGTGCCGAGGTAGATGCCGCCCTGGCGCTGAAAGGTGTCGGTCACGCTGTAGCGCTCGGCTGTGTCGTCGGCGCTGTAGAAGATCGTGTCGACTGCCTGGTTGCCTTCGAGGTCGATGATGCGCAGGGTCTGGCCGCGGGTCATTTTGTGCAGCCAGGGCTCGCCGGCCGGATGGTGATGGTCGAGGATCGCGGTCGTTGTATCGAGCTGGCTTTCGCAAAGTGCTTGCATGGTCGTCTTCCTAGCGGTAGATCAATTCGGTGTTGTAGAAGGCGCGGCGATTCTCCGGGCAGGAAATGCGGCAGGCGTCGTCCGGACCGGCGGTGCCGGAGCGCCAGGCCACGACACCGACTTTTTTCGGCGCGTAGACCGGGCTCGGATCGAGCGGGTGCGGCGCTGTCGAAACCGCGATCAGGACATCCATCTCGAAGCGCAGCTCGACGAAATCGTTCTGCTTCGAATTGCCACCGACGAAAACGAAGCGGCCATCGCCATCGACGGCGACCTTGGAAAACAGGTTCACGTTCGGCACCAGGTCGCGCAGGCCCAGGCCCCACTTTCCGATCTCGATCAGCAAGCTGTCCTTGCCGTTGCGGTGCATCGCATTGCGGTGCTCCTGGTAGCGTTTTTCACCATACCGGGCGCGCAGCGAATCGGCATCCGATACGCCGCACAGCGCATCATGCCAGCCGACCGTATCGGCGGCGATCGAGGCCATGACGTTACCCATGTCGGAGACCAGGATATTGCCGTGCGCGAGGTGCGCCGTGTGCTGGCCCTTGAGCGTATCCGGCACATTGAGCCGCTCCAGCCGTTCGTCGGCCCGGTACAGCAGGATCGATACGTTCGCGCCGCCCTCGCGGTCGATGAAACGCAGCGTGGTGCCGCGCTTGAGGCGATAGGACCAGTGCCCGCCACCCGGGAACAGCTCGCTCCACAGGACTGTATCGGGCGCGAGGTCCGGCGCAAATTGTTTGGCGTGGTCTGGAGGCGCGATGCCATCTGCCAGCGCTGTCCGGGAAGGATCAGTTGTCATGTTGTTTTCCTGTGGAGGATGCGCTTGCGGCGCGGGTCAGTTTTTCGAGCTGTTCGAGATCGGTCTTGATGCCGGAGGTTTCCCGGATGCGGGCCAGGACCTGGCGCTTGAGGTCGACGAACGCGGGTGTCAGCTTCAGATCTTGTTGCCGGTCCAGTCCGAACGGCACGTCGATGATCGAATCGATGCGGCCGGGACGCGGTGCCATCACCACCACGCGCTGGCCGAGATAGAGCGCCTCTTCCGCATCATGGGTGACGAAGATGACGGTGGTTTTTTCGAGCAGGTACACGTGCCGGATCAGGTCGTGCATGACCTCGCGCGTCTGGGCGTCGAGTGCGCCAAACGGCTCGTCCATCAACAGCACGTCGGGTCGCACCATCAGCGCCCGCGCGATCGCCACGCGTTGCTGCATGCCGCCCGAGAGTTCGGCCGGGTAGGCGTTGGTCACGTGCGCCAGTCCCATCAACGCGATCAGGGCGTCGGCGCGGCCGGCGGCGCGCTCGACATCGCTGGAAGTGGTGTTCTTGCGATGAACCTCGAGCTTGCGGCAGAACTTGATGTTTTCAATCACCGTCAGCCACGGGTACAGGCTGTAACTCTGGAATACCATGGCGCGGTCCGATCCTGCGCCGTCGACATCGATGCCGTTGCACAGGATCTGGCCGTCCGCATATTCCTCCAGCCCGCCGATGGTGCGCAACAGGGTCGATTTGCCGCAGCCCGATGCGCCGACCAGCGTGACGAATTCACCGGCCGCGATGTCGAGATCGATGTTTTGCAGCGCGTGCGTGCGGCGGCTGCCGGCGCCGTAGAACTTGTCGAGCGCCCGGATGCCGATCTTGATGGCAGGCCTGGCGGCCGGCAGTGAATGTGTCATGACGGTCATGGCTCAGCGACCCCGGTGCTGCCAGCTGAAGCAGCGCCGGTGCAGCCAGCGGAACGCCTGATCCGTCAGCAAGCCGATCAGGCCGATCAGCAGAATGCCACCGAATATCTTGTCGGTCTGCAGGAAGCGCTGCGCCTTCAGAATCGAAAAGCCGAGCCCGGAATTGGCGGCCACCAGTTCGGCCACCACGAGATAGGTCCAGGCCAGGCCCATCATCTGGCGCAGCGTATCGAGCATTGCCGGCCGGGCTGCAGGAATCAGGACGTACTTCACGATTTCGCCGTTGGTCGCACCCATGGTGCGGGCCGCTTCGATCGGCGCGTCCGGCACCCGCGCGATGTCTTCGGCGAGCATCAGGACCATCTGGAAAAACGTACCGACGAAGATCACCGATACTTTTGCGCTTTCGTCGATGCCGACCCACAGCATGATCAACGGGATGAAGGCCACGGCCGGCAGATAACGCGTGAAATCGGTCAGCGGCTCCAGCAACGAACGCACCGGCGCATAGGTGCCGATCGCCACTCCCAGCGGCAACGCCAGGATTGCTGATGCGACGAAGCCGCCGAAGACACGGCCGATGCTGACGCCGACATCGCTCATCAAGTCGTCATTGAGGAGCCAGTCGACGCACCGCTTGAGCACCTGCAGTGGATCGGGCAGGAACACCGGATCGACCCGGCCGCTGGTCGACAGCACGCACCAGGCCAGGAACGGCAAAAGAAAACCGATGGTGGCAATCGTCAGCGAGACCCGACGCGGCAAGCTGCCGCGCACGCCCCAGGCCGAGCGGCGGTTCCGGATACGCGGCGTGATGGCAGCCACGGATGCGCGAGGTAGAAGGCTGAGCAGGCGCATGGCGGGATTCAATTGCATCGTCGGGCCCCAGAAGTCGGTCAAGTCAGAGAGGCGAGCAGTCACGCTCCGCTGTGACGGCCTCCCGGGCTTTTATCCCTCCGTGTAGTCATGCGCCGATCGTCTGGATCGCCGCACGACCGGCTGCTCTCGGACCAGTCATCACGCCTGCACTGCAGCGCGACCGGAACCCTAGCATCCCTGCTCAAGAAGCGGTGTCGACGCAATCGAACGCCACCGCTTTTAGTTGAACCAAGTACAGCAACATTGATGCCAGCTTTTTTGTGGGCACTCGCCGTGCGTGCGCGAGGTTGGGCTGGATCTGTAGCCCCGATTCTGCACCGAAGAGGACAACTTGGCGGGGTCATGCATGTTCTTGGTGCGCATCGTCAGCAATGCGCACAAACGGTGCGGCGCAAGACTGCTTGCCTACCTTGGTTCGGCCGAGGTTTGCGGCACTTCAGCCGCGCCCGCGGTCTTGGGAAAGGCAATCGCAAAGCGGATGATGTCGTCGGCCGCCGGCTCTTTCCATTGCTGCTGCGCGAACCAGTGGCTGAACTCGTTGCGAAACAAGGCCGACGACATGTTGGCAATGCCCCCTGCACGGCCCGACTTGCGCGTCTGCTTGAACATCGTCTGCCAGTGCTGCTGCTGCTGATCGTCCATTTCCATGAACAGCGCGTAGGCCTCCTTGGCGCGCGCACTCAGATAGCGCTGCCGCAGCTCATCAGGCGTCTCCAGCAGCGGATCGGCGCTCTTCTCGCGCCGGGCCACCGATTCGGTCGCCACCGCTTCATTGTTCGCATAGCCGTTCTTCAATGCCTGGCGAAAGTATGCCGCCGGCGAATCGATGCGGGTCTTGGCACTGCTGCTGACCCGTTTTTCCACCATAGACAGGGTCGCCTCGAGCGTCGCGTCATCGGTGGTGAGCAGATAGTTTTCGGCATCGGCCTGCGCCACTCCCAGCTTCATGATCCGCGCCAGCATCGCGCTGTCGATCACCGGCGGCACCGGGAACGCGAGCGCCGCCTGCTGCGTGGCCTGTACCCGAAACTGCAAGCCGACCACCTTGCGGCCCTCGGCGTGTTCGATCAGTTCGATGTTGATGTCGGTCGTCATGTTGATTTCGGCGACCGCCGGTTTGATCACGTCGCGCTTGAAATACTTGTACTGCGGCATGGCGTCGGTGATCGGATTGCCAGACATCGCGCCGTACCACCATTCCCAGTCCTGGCGGTAAGTCAACTTCGAGGGGTTGGTGAGAAACCGCCGGCAGATCTCGTAGAGCGCCAGTGAAGTGCCGCTGCGCAACATGGTCTGGTAGTAGATCGCCAACTTGGTGTAAGACGACCCAGGGCTCGTGACCAGCGCCGCGACTTCCGGCGGAAACGCGAAGCCAAACCAGAGCTGCCCCCCTTTTTTCTTCAGACCGGCAGGATTGACCAAGGTGACCGCCGAGACCAACCGCTGCGAGGTCCACTGGATGCCGTCTTCCATGTGGACGCGGATGTTTTGCAGTTCCTCAAGATGCACCTTGAGTTTTTCAGTGTCGTTGCTGTAATAGGCGGCATCGCGCGCCACGTCTGCCAAGGGAATCCAGAAATATTTTTTCGCCGCTTCGGTTGCCAGCGGCGCATTTTCGCCGGGCTCCCGCTGTTGCTGTGCGTGATACATCATGACGTTGAAAAGCTTGCGCGACAACAGCGAAAGACGTCCTTCGGAGACCCGCAAGCCGATCGCTTCATTGGTCTTGCGAAACTCCTTCAGCTCCGTGGAATCCGGTGCCGGCAAGGTCGCGCTCGTCTTTTTCGGTTTGGTCGCCATCCCGCGTTTTGATTCCACCAGAGATCATTTCAGTGCATCATCCTACAAAGGTGAAAACAATACAATCACCATAGCGACAATGCATGCAGGAATCTTCGAGGTTCCCGCTAAAGCTCACCTTATACTCGGAAGCAACTTAGTCGTACGAAAACTGTTTGGTTCCTGCAAAAGCTCACCATGGATTTTCGTTTCATTGGCGCAGTTAAATTTCCGCAAGGTTCCTGCAAAGATTCACCTTTCGGGGTCAGGTTCCTGCAAAAGCTCACCTGGTTTTTGGCGGTTCCCGTAAAAGCTCACCTTAGGCCGTTTTTGGGTTCCCGCAGAAGCTCACCGAGGTTCCCGTATCCACTCACCGAGGTTCCCGCAGAAGCTCACCATAGGCCCCAAAGGTTCCTGCAAAAGCTCACCGAGGTTCCTGCAGAAGCTCACCTTGGTTCCCGCGGAAGCTCACCGAACTCCCCGCAAACCCGCGCCAGTGCTGGATCTCCGGACGCTTAATTTGTATTTAAGGTTTTAAGTGTTTACCTTTAAATCACACAAACGCGTGCGCGCGAGAAAGAAAATTCAAAAACTTAACCCCACGGCAACATCAAAAGCGCAAAAACCAACTTCAACGGCAACCCCGGCCACCAGGAAAGTCCGCCGATGCGCAAAATGGGGAGAACAAAATCGAATGCCAGTTCACCGCCAATGCGTTTTAAGCGGGTTTTAAGGCGTTTTTTCCGATTGGTTGGACACGGACAGCCAACCGCCCCGATTCAAGCGCTCAGCGCCCCGTTTTCGGGCTTTTCGCCGTCGTTTCCCCCAGGGATTCTTTCAGAGGTTCCCGCAAAGACTCACCATTGCATCCAAGGCAATCAAGATTGACTCTCGCCAAGGTTCCTGCAAAGGCTCACCATTCAAATTTGCAACGAAGTTTGTTGTTGTAATTGGGATAGATTGCGAGTGGGTACTTACGAGGGGGCTGCGGGATGTGCGTTTCCGGTTCCTGCAAAGGCTCACCATGGTTCCCGCTAAGGCTCACCATACGTTCGAAAGATTGCCTTCAGGAGCCGGAATTTCGTGTTGCCTTGGACTTTTCTTGCCTTTTCTGCCGATCGCCGCGCCTTGAAGCGCTGGACGCCTGGCGCCGCATCGCCTGGCTTGCAGGTATCCCGGAGGTTCCCGTAAAAGCTCACCATCGCCTGAAATGCGCGGTACGCCAATGCTTGTTTCACGACCATCTCTGCCCAGGGTCGTCATTCGGGAGACGCCACTTCCAGGTCAACCTTCAAGCTACTGCGCCTGCGTGGCACAGCCGAGGTTCCTGCAAAAGCTCACCTTACCGGCAGCAATAAAAACGCCGGTCCGTTGCGACTGGCACCAGGATTGTGGTGAAAAAGGCGCCGCCGGGTGTGGGCGGCCTTGGCCACAAGTTCGGGCTCGCAGGTTCACTTGCCGTCCCAGATCGACTGGTCTCGATAGCGGTCCGTGCGATCTGGGCTCGTCAGGAACGGACGCAGAACGAAAATCCCTAGCGACGAAATCCCTAGCTTCCCGCTGCCCCGGGCGCTGCATCGAGCACCTGCTGGACTGCCGCGATCAGCGCTTTGCGGACGGCTGGCGTCACGCCGGTCAGATCGATCTTGAGCCGACCGTCGTCGAAGTCGCGCAGCGTGCCGATGGTGAGCTCGCCGCTCTTGAGCGGGTAGGCGCGCGATCGTTCGCGCGTGACCGGCGTCTTTTCAGCGCGGGTGCGCATCTTTTCGAGTGCGGCCACGGTCAGCTTGCCGTCCCGGACCTGTTCGGCGACCGTTTCCAGTTCGGGCGGCGCCAGCTGGCGGGCGAGCTGGCGCAGCTCATAGCCGATGCGCAGGCCGAATTGGCCGGGACTGGTCTTCATGATCGTCAGTACGCCCGCCGGCAGTTCCAGCAGCGACAGTGTCTTCGAGACCTTGCTCTGCGTGATGCCCAGGTATTCTGCGATGTGATCCTGGGACGTGAAGAGCCCGTCATCCTGCAACATCTTCCATGAAATCGCGTTGTCCAGATCGGTCTGTTCGTTGCGCTCTTCATTGAGGATCAACGACAGGCGATAGGCTTCCAGTTCGGGCAGCGGATCGACGACGATGGCCAAGATCGTTTCGCGTCCCAGGCTCTGCAGCGCCCGCTTGCGATAACGGCCCTCGATCAGAAGATAGGTCTCCGGCTCGTGCGGGTCGGCCATGACGATGGCCGGCATCATCTGGCCGTCGCGTGCAATGCTTGCAGCCATCTCGTCGATCCGGGTCGGATCGTACAGATGGCGCGCATTGCGCGGGTGGTCGCGTACTTTGGAAATCGGCAGCTCGGCCAGGCTTTGTGAGGATGGTGTCACCATGGCACGGGCCACCGGTGCCTGGTCGCGGGGCAATAGCGGTGTGCTCGTCGCCGCAGGACTGACTGCGGCGGCCGCTGGGCTGGCGCCGCCCGCCGCGCTTGCGCGCTTCATCGCCATGGTCAGATCTGCCATGTCGAACTTGTCGCGCGCTTGCACGGTCTGTGCCGCGACCGAGGCGCCCAAGTTGGCAAGCAAGGATTTTTTCTTCATTTCTTGTTCCTCGGCATCTTCAGTACACCCATGACTTCCGCGTAAAGCGCTTCAATTTCGGCAATCGCCGTCTTCGCACTGCTGCCGAAATAGTGCACCGAGTCCCCAGCGAGCATCGATTCCACATAGGCCGCGCGCTGATGCAACGACGCTTTCATGAGGGGCGCGCTTTCACGCATCTTTGCCATGTTCGACAGAGCCACCTTGGTCATCGCGAGATTGGCGCGCACGTTTGACGCCACGATGCGGATTTGCAGGCCCGGATTGGGCCCCTGAATGCGTTCCGCCATTTCCAGCAGGTCGGTGGCTGCCCACAGGTCGCCCGGATTCGGGATCACCGGCACCAGCGCCAGGTCGGCAATCATGAGCATGACCTGAGGGATTGGCGAATCGACGGCGGGCGGACAGTCGGCAATGATCAGGTCGTAGTCGTCGACGTACTGCTTGACCTCCTGCCCGATCTTTTGCCCCGCCATGGCCAGGCCCATCACGCGAATTTTATGCCGGGCGCCCTCTTCCGCCTGAGAAACCCATTTCGTAGCAGTACCTTGCGGGTCTGCATCGATCAATAGCGTCTTGTAACCGTGCCGCACGCAAGTTCCCGCGAGGTGGACGGCCACGTTTGTCTTGCCTGCACCACCCTTTTGATTTGCTAGAATTATAATTTTTGCAGGCACTGTAAACACTCCAAGGCAGAATTTATTGACTGTAACTATATCGGACTATGGCGTTAAGTGCGATGGTTATCGATGTGTAAAGGTAGTAAGTTTCAAAAATCACGTTGTTTTATGGGGCGGTAAAAGTGTGCTTGGTGGCGCGGCGTTTGCAGTGAGCCGCCGAGCCATTTCTACGGTCAGCACGTCTCTAGCGTTCTGGTGTCGCTGTTGATTAGCAGAATGGGCAGCGATATTCCCCGGGGAATAAATGCGCCGAAAGTCGGAGCCTCGCAATCAGCGATTTCTCGTTTCAGCTTTGGCGATCGATTTGAAACGCAACGAAGTGCTTGCGACGCGTCTCGGGCAGATACTTCAAGCAGTGAAATGTTAGGCATGCATATTAGACGCAGAGCCGGGGCCGTGGCATCTCGAAGGCGGCTTGCAACTGCAATGTTGTTTAAAATTATCGCCGAAGCAAACGCATGAGAAGTCGTGCGACGCGAGTTCGTGCCGGAACCCGAGCGCACATACGCGCGGATGCTTGACCAGATTTCACGCACCCGGGTGATTATTCCCCGGGGAATATGTCTCGTGCAACGTTCGGAGCGCGAATCAGTGCGGCGATGAACGGCGAGATCGATCGATATTCCCCGGGGAATAATCACTCCCATAACCGTGTGAAGTCACGTCGGCAGTCCCGCGTCCGCGACGTGAACTCAGGTCCCCCTGCGCGCTCAGTTCATTCGTCTGCTCTCAAGACCGTGGAAGCGTAAGGTCTATGTCAAAGTTGCTAAGGCGAGGTCTACCGCTAGGCCGACGCTTCTTGTTCGACCAAGTGCCGCAGCCACTGCATCGATGCTGATCGCAAACGTTCGGCCTGCACTGCGTCGACCGTTTCCACGGCCTGTGCGACATCATGGAACGTTCGCTTGACGATCCGATAGATCCGATGGACAGTCAACGGCGCATCGCTCCTGGTGCCCGGGCTGGCCTTTTGTCCTGAGTCGTTCTGAAGCGAGGCAATGAGGGGGGCATCGGCCGGTATCATGGACAGATCGCTGTAGCCGCGGCATCGCAGATACGCTCGCGTTTCCGTCAGAGCCCGTACTCCCACAACGACCTCCCGTCTATTGCCGGCTCGTCCAGTGACCCGAAGGAAACCGTGGGTGCCCGACGCGCCTTCCCCGCCCGCAACGGTGAGATCGCACCATCGTAGCGCTGACAGTTCGGAAAGCCGTAACCCGCAATCATGGGCCAGAACGAGAATGAATCGCGCACGAAAAGTCGCATTGCTGCCTGTCTTGCCAAATTGGATCAAGTGGTCTTCAACAAGTTTCCACTCGGCAGGTTTTAAGGTTGGCTTCGCATCACCTGGCACTACCCCGCGGGCGCGGATAACGACAGCGCTCACAATGTCTTCCCGGAGGTAATTCCGCTCAAGTAACCACTGTAAAAATGACCGTACGATGATGAGTGCTTGGCGCTGCGAGGGCAGGGACAGTGATCCGTGAAAAGGTTTCCAGTAGTCGCTTTTCCGCGAGACGCCGACCGAGCCCAGCCATTTTTCTTGCGGAAGCCGAAAATGCGTCGCCCACGTCTGCTCTGGCGTGTTGCCGAGCATCGAGAGAAAACATGGATACCTTGCGCAGTCAGTCGGTGTCAATGCCGATATCGATTTGCCGCATTCGAAAAGCGTCCAAAGCAGGAACCGTTCGCACTCGCGGCGGTAAGCGCGCTGTGTGTGACTGGTGGCGTGACGCGATCCAAGCCACGACGTGATCGCGGCAAGATCGTCATCCCTTGGAAGGAGAGAGGGTTCTTCCGGCGCAGTTAACGAGGCCGGGATACATGACGGTGGTATCACGAGTCTTTCGAGTACGACAATGCCAAACCTGCGAGACGCCGGGGGAAGTGGCGGCTCGAGAATGGCAGCAGCTTTTGGTGGCACCAGAGCATCTGGACGAAGCTTGATGCCGAGCGCCATGCAGACGGACTCTTGCTGGAGCCATCGGCTGATGTGCAACGCCGCCTTCACGCCGATTCTGGGCACCTTGGTGTACCACCGATAACCATATCGATCCATCGAGGCAACCAGATCCGCAATGGTGAGGATGCCGGCCGCCTCCAGATGCTTCGCCAGAGTCGGGTCGAGCCAGCCATCGACCCGATCGTCGAGGGCGGGGTCGGTAGCGACCAGGTTCTCCAATAATTGCAGGGCACGTTGCTGGCGTGTACGCAGTCGTTGGTTGCGGATTGCGCGCCGGTGTCGTTCCGATCGCTTGCCGGCATGTGCTTCCGAATGCGTCTCTTCAAACAAAGCAATCAACTCCGCCTCGCCATACATGCCGTATGGATCCCGCTCTTCCCGGAATTGTTCCAGCGTCATTTGGCGAACCGGAATCTCGGCCAGGAGCGCTTCCGGTGCAATCCCGAGTAGACGGGCATCCGCAGCGGGCAGGTTACGACGTGCTGCCACGAACAGTTGTTTGCGAATCCAGCGCATTAAAGCGTGTGTGCTGCGCTGATTGACGCAGGTTTCAGAGCCATCCTGCAATGTTTCGGGCGGCACGTACCTGGCGGCGAGTGCACGGATGTCGAGACCTTCCAGATAACCACGAAAGAACGCGAAATGCGGCCGCCCGAGTCGGATCGTTACCGTTCCATGGCTTACCCAACTCCCGCGCATACGAATGGCTTTCTACTTAAGTCGTTGATTTTGTTCGATTATAAAGGAATGAGCACACACATATGCCAGATTTAAAAGGAAAAATTGCTATACTGATTATCTCAGCTGATTATCTCAGAATTTTTCCGGCGAGTGAGAATCCAATCAACACTGCGCCTCGTATCAGCGTTGTACCGATCAATATTTAAGTCCTTGACCAGAATGAATTGTGGCTGTCGGCGGCCCCAATGGGCGTACGGCTGCGTTGGTTTCCCTTTGCATTGTTCGCACTGCGGCGTGTCTGCCCACTCGTCCCGTAGCCCATCCGGACCAGTTCCATTTTCCAATTTGTCCTGGCCGGTTACGTATTTTCGGGAACCCACCAGAACCATTTCACCGGGACGTGTCATGACGGGAAATTACAAATACTTACGCCTGATACAGCGATCTGGGTGCCAACTTCTGCCCGGGCCATTAGTGTTGACATGCGGATGCGGCGGGTACAGCGGTCCGAATTGAAATGGCGCGAACAAGAGACATGTTCCACATCACAGCTCGAGTTGTATTCCCCCGCCAAAATATCCGACCTCGGTGCGTGTTGCAGCTACACCATCCCACACGATTTCCGAGAACTTTCGCGCACGACAACCCGTGCGAGAGACCCGGTCCACCTTTCAAAGTGAAGAACATGCATTTAGAACTACGCTGGCTTATTGGTTTCAATCTCGTCCTGTCCGTGTGGCTTGGCATGCTTGCCAACACATGGAAGGGGCGGAGCACGTACGGTTGGATGGTGATCGGGCTTTTTACATCCGTGATTGGTGTGTTGCTGCTGATCCTGATGCCAAAACTGGCGCTCCGGATGCCGATCGCGGCCGCTCCGAAATCATTGCAACGGAAAGCCTAGAAGCAATTCAAGAAGCAATTCAAGAAGC
>JACMOV010000189.1 GCA_014377845.1 Herminiimonas sp. | reverse complement strand
GCAGGCGCTGTTTCGATATTGATTGCCGCCGGTGTCGTTGTCGCCATTCGGTCAATTGGGTGTGGTAACCGGCATTCAATGCTGACTGCAGCGTGATATCCCTTGAGCGACCCCTTTCCAATCTGGAGCATCCCATGCCAATCGAGACCATCGGAAAATACGAAATCGACTTTGAAGCCGAGGCGCTTCCGGCGGATGCGGGCTGGGCGGCCTATGCCGCCGTGTTCGGCGCATCGGATAATCCGGCGCATCGCAAATCCATCATCGCCCGAAAGCGGGTTGCGCTCGAAACTGCATTCACCACTGAAGAAGCCGCCCTCGCGGCGGCGCGGGAACACGCGATCGCGATGCTGGACTAGCCATGATCCCGTGGGCCGCGCAGGATCGCCGCGGATGGGGTGGTGCGACGCGCTCATCCCGGGTCGAAGCGTGACTATCCCTTCAAGTGGCGCATCACGCCTGCTTGCAGCAGCACATCGCCCCAATCCTCGATGTGATACACGGCGCCGACCTTGTGCAGGTGGACGCCGAACTCGATGCGCAGGCGATCGATATCGGCATCGATCGCATCCCGCGCATGGCCGCTCAGGTCGGCGACTGCGGATTGGGTCGGTCGTTCCAGCAGGGCGATTGCGGCCAGCAGCACGAACAGCTTGCGAGTATCGCCTTCCGGATATTGCGGGACACCGAACTGGTTGTGAATCCATTCCATGACACGGGCCTTTCCATCGAAGCGGCTTGCCGATCCGTCTGGGCGCCACTCAGTTTTCGCCGAACATCCTGCCGACCCAGCCCGGCTTGGGCGTTGCGCGGGCGACTTCCTTGAAGGCGCTGGTGCGTTTCTTGGCAGTGGCGCGGTCCATGACTTCCAGCCCGACGAGGATCGCGGTGGCGCCTTCGACGCGTCCGATCGCCTTGTCCACCCCGAGTTTGGCCACCGCCTCGCCGGTACGTTCGGTCAATCGCCGATGCGCTTCGGTAAGGGCGCCGTAGGCGCGATTGGTGATGCCCACCTGCGCGGTGTCGGCAATCTCCTTTGCATTTTTAAGATAGTGGATGAACAGTTCCTGTAACCGCTTGGTGTATTGCGGCCGCAGGGCAACATGGCCGACGATCGCCTCGCCGAGGGCGTGTGAATGCGCTGCAGGATCGATGCCGGGCAGTGCTGTATAGGCGAGGTTGAACCCGTGTTGTGGCAGGCTCGTGATCAGTTTTTCGATGGCATTGAAGACCCGGATGTCGCCGAGCGCGAGATCGTCTACCTGGGTCTTCTTGTCGACCACCAAGCGTTTGCCGAGCCACTGGGCGAAGGTGGGCGGCAGCCCTTTGTGGCCTAGCCGTGGCCATTGTGCAACCAGTGCGGCATGTTCCCGCTCCAGATCGTCATGATCGACTTCGCTAAGCAGGACATTAATGACAGGCATGGCTGATCCTTCAAGTGCAGGCGCCGCTGGCGGCGCAGTAAGCGCCACCGCGGCGCTCCCTTTGTCGAAAGATTGTGTCTTCATTCCACCGGCGTCGTCAACAGCCGCGCACGTAAATTGCGATGAGCGGGACACAATCTCGAGGCACACGACGGGAACTCTTTCGTGCCGGCGTGACCAAAGTAGCATCATGATAAAAATGACACGTACCCAGCTCGACCACCTGCAGCACCTGCTCGATGAGCGGGAGCGCATTCTGCAGGCCCACCTGCAACAAGAGCACGCGGCCCGCGAGGATTTCGTTCAGGTCGCCAGCGAAGCGCCCGACTCCGGTGATTCGTCGTTCGCCACGCTCTCGATCGACCTCGACAATGCCGCAGCCGGGCGCGACATGGCGGAGTTACGCGCCATCGAAGCCGCGCGCCAGCGCATGCACAGCGGCGATTACGGCGAGTGCATCCAGTGCAGCTGCGAGATTCCCTTTGATCGGCTGCTCGCCCAGCCGACCGCCGTGCGCTGCGCGCCATGCCAGAATAATTTCGAACGCAACCACGCCGACACCGGGAGTCGCGCGTCGATGTAGACGGCTGCACAGTGTGCCGTATCCTGTGCCTTGCCTCGCCCTCGGCCTTACCTTCGCCTCACAGTTGCCTCACAGTGGCCTCGCATTGGCCTCGCATTGGCCCCAACTTGGGTCACCCTCTGGACCGCCGCAGCGGACGCCGTCTCGCGTGCGCACGGCGGCGCATGTACGCCGCTTTTCCGGCGCCATGACAAGGCATCCCGATCACCGTAGAATCAGGCATCGTACTCATCCTTTGCAACAGGACGCATCGCATGCCCAACCCGCTTTCTCCCATCCTGCAGCAGATGCCGAAGGCTGAACTGCATATTCACATCGAGGGATCGCTCGAGCCGGAAATGATCTTCGCGCTCGCCCGACGCAACCGCGTCAAACTCGCCTATGCCTCGGTCGACAGCCTGCGTCAGGCCTATGCCTTCACCGACCTGCAGTCTTTTCTCGATGTGTACTACGCTGGCGCCAGCGTGCTGCTGCAAGAGCAGGATTTCTTCGACATGACCTGGGCGTACCTGGCGCGCGCCAACGCCGACAACGTCGTGCATGCCGAGATTTTTTTCGATCCGCAGACGCACATCGAACGGGGCGTCGGTTTCGCTGCGATCATCGGTGGCATCCACCGCGCACTCGAACAGGCGAAGGCGCAGTTCGGCATGACCGGTGGCCTGATCATGTGCTTCTTGCGCCATCTGTCCGAAGACGACGCCTTTGCCACGCTCGAGCTGGCCTTGCCGTATCGTGACAAGTTCATCGGCATCGGCCTCGACTCGGCCGAACGCGATCATCCGCCGGAAAAATTCGCACGTCTGTTTGCCCGGGCACGCAAGCTTGGCCTGCATCTTGTCGCGCATGCCGGCGAAGAAGGACCGTCGGCTTTCATCAAGACTGCGCTGGATGTGCTGCATGTGGAACGCATCGATCACGGCGTGCGCTGCACCGAGGACGCCGCGCTGACCGAACGCCTGGCGCGGGAAAAAATGCCGTTGACCGTTTGTCCGCTGTCGAACGTCAAGCTGCGGGTATTCGACCGTATGGCAGCCCACAATCTCCTGCACCTGCTCGAGGCCGGCATCGTCGCCACGGTCAACTCCGACGACCCGGCCTATTTCGGCGGCTACATCAACGCCAACTACGACGCCGTGTTCGACGCGCTGCCTCTCAAGCGGCGCCATGCCTATCAACTGGCGCGTAACAGCTTCGATGCCGCCTTCCTGAGCGATACGGTCCGCCAGCAGTATCTGGCGCGCCTCGATACCTTCTTTCGCCGCTGATCCTTCCCGGGAAACCCACCGATGCTGATGCAATCCCTACGCATGACCGCCCGCGACTGGCGTGCCGGCGAACTGCGATTCCTGCTGCTGGCGCTGATCGTCGCCGTCGCATCGCTGGCCTCGGTCGGCTTTTTCGTCGACCGCATGCGCACCGCACTCACGCGCGATGCGCACCAGTTGCTCGGCGCCGATCTCTTGGTCAGCAGCGACCAGCCAATCAGCCAGGCCTGGCTGTCCGATGCTGTCAGTCGCAAGCTCTCGGTGGCGCAGACGACCGTCTTTCCCAGCATGGCGATCGCAGGCGAGGGCGATGCAGCCGTATCCAGCCTGGCGTCGCTGAAGGCGGTCACGCCCGGCTATCCGCTGCGCGGCAACCTCACACTGGCCGATGCGGCCAGTACCGATGGCATCGCCACGCACGAGATTCCGCGCCCTGGCACGGTCTGGGTCGACCCGGCGGTGATGGCGGCGCTGCATGTCACGCTCGGCCAAAGCATCCGGCTCGGCGACAAGCGCTTCATCGTCGACAAGGCGATCGCCATCGAACCCGATCGCGGCGCGGCATTCATGAATTTCGCGCCGCGCGTGATGCTGGCGGCAGCCGATCTTCCCTCCACCAACCTGGTGCAGGACGGCTCGCGCGTCACCTACAGGTTGCTGGTCGCCGGCCCGCCTGCAATCGTCGCCGCGTTCCAGGAAATGGTACAGACGGCGATCGAGCGCGACAACCTGCGCGGCATCCGGATCGAATCGCTGGAGTCAGGCCGGCCGGAAATGCGCAGCACGTTGGAACGCGCGCAGCGCTTCCTGTCGCTGGTCGGCTTGCTGTCGGCAATGCTGGCGGCGGTTGCGATCGCCATGGCCGCGCGGCGCTTCATGGTGCGGCATGTGGATGCCTGCGCGATGCTGCGCTGCCTCGGATTGACGCAGAACGAAGTGACGGTGCTGCACCTGCTCGAATTCCTGGTCATCGGCATCATCGGCAGCGTGATCGGGGCAGCGGTCGGCTTCGGGGCGCATTTCTTCCTGCTCGAATGGCTGGGCAAGCTGGTTGCCAATCAGTTGCCGCCGGCCAGCCTGCTGCCCGGCCTGCAGGCGGTCGGCACCGGTCTGATCCTGTTGCTTGGCTTCGCCATGCCACCGATCCTGCAACTGCGCAACGTGCCGCACAATCGGGTGATCCGGCGGGAGCAGGACTTGCCGCAGGCGGCGACACTGGCCACCTACCTGCTGGGCCTTGCCAGCTTCACTGGCCTGCTGTTGTGGCAGGCGGGCGATCTCCGGCTGGGCTTGCTGACTGCGGGCGGTTTCCTGGCGGGGCTGACGCTGTTCGCGCTGATCGCCTGGGGCGCGCTGAAGTCGCTGCGTCCCTTGCGCAACATGGTCGACAGTGCATCCTGGCGTTTTGCCATCACCGCGTTGCAACGCCGGCCCGGTGCGACCCTGGTGCAGGTGGTGGCGCTGGCGCTCGGTCTCATGGCGCTGCTGCTGCTGACCGTCGTGCGCGGTGATCTGATCCAGGGCTGGCGCAATGCGACGCCTGCGGACGCGCCGAACCAGTTCGTCATCAACATCCAGCCCGAACAGAAAGGGCCGGTCGCGACCATGTTGCGCGCCGGCGGCGTCACCGATGCGCAGCTGTACCCGATGATGCGCGGCCGCCTGATCCAGATTAACCAGAGTACCCTGACCGGCGACAGCTTTCCGGACGAGCGGGCACGCCGCCTGGTCGAGCGGGAATTCAATCTCTCGACGATGACCGCGCCGCCGCCGCAGAACATGATCGTGGCGGGCCGCTGGTTCGACGATTCCCGGCCAGAAGCCTCGGTTGAGGAAGGCCTGGCCAAAACGCTCGGCCTCAAGCTCGGCGACCGCATGGTGTTCGACATCGGCAGCCAGAAGGTGGCGGCGACGATCACCAGCTTGCGCAAGGTGGACTGGGGCTCGATGCGGGTCAATTTTTTCGTGATCCTGAATCCGAAATCGGTGGCTGATGCCGCCCAGACCTGGATCACGGCATTCCATCTGCCGCCGGAGAAGAGTGGTTTCATCAATGGCCTGACGCAGGCGTTTCCGAATCTGACGGTGCTCGACGTCGGCAGCGTGATCCGGCAGTTGCAGTCGGTGCTGGACCAGGTGGTGACGGCGGTGGAATTTCTGTTCCTGTTCACGCTGGCCTCTGGCGTACTGGTGCTGTACGCCGCGCTGCTCGGATCGCAGCATGAGCGCACTCGCGAGGCCGGCCTGCTGCGCGCGCTTGGCGCCACGCGCAGCCAGCTGTCGAGCGCGCAGTGGATCGAGTTTGTGCTGGTGGGTAGCTTGTCCGGGCTGCTCGCAGCCAGCGGTGCTGCGGGCGTGGGTTGGGCGTTGGCGCACTTCGTGTTCGACTTTGCCTGGACCTTCGATCCGCTGGTGTGGACGGCAGGCGTGACGGCCGGCGCTGCCTGCGCGCTGATTGGCGGCTGGATCGGCCTGCGCAATGTGTTGCGCCAGCCACCGCTGCAGACACTGCGCGAGAGCTGAAGCGACTGGACATCCGAGGCGATTTGGCGTGTCGCCGGATGCGCCGATGCGCTATGATGCCCGGATGAATTCTCCTGCCTCCGAGCCCGCAAGCATCTATGCATTGATCGGCGGCGCCGAACCCCTGCGCGCGCTGGTCGATCGATTCTACGACCTGATGGATCTGGAGCCGGAATTTTCGCTGTTGCGCAGCCTGCATCCGTCGACGCTCGATGGCTCGCGTGACAAGCTTTACTGGTTCCTGTCAGGCTGGAGCGGCGGCCCGGACCTGTTCGTCGAAAGGTTCGGTCACCCGAGGCTGAGAGCGCGCCACCTGCCGTATGCGATCGCCACGCCGGAGCGCGACCAGTGGCTGCGCTGCATGGCCTGGGCGATGCAGGAAGTCGAGATGGAGCCAGCCCTCCAGGAGCGCCTGCTGCGGTCGTTCTACGACACCGCCGACTGGATGCGCAATCGTCCGGATTGAGTCCGGACCTTTGACGACTCAGTAATTCCTGTTGCCGTCGCCGCGCTGTCGCCGCGCCGTACCCTTACCGTGGCGTCGTAGCAGATCATCTTTTTCCGATTGAATTTTTTCGAACGTATCCAATGAATGTCATTGAATTGATCCTGCTGTTGCTCGTTCTGATCGTGCTGGTGTTACAGGCAATCGGCTTGTCAAAAAACCGCGCAGTCGACATCACACCGCTGCTGGCGCAACTGCGTGCCGACATGGAGCGCCACACCAGCCAGACCAGCGAGCGCACCGAGCGTGAGCTGCGCAGCCAGGTGCAGGAAACCGCGCAGGGAACACGGCTTGAACTGAGTGGCAACCTCGCCGAATTCCAACGTACGCTGACAGCGCAGCAGACCGGCATCGCGACCATGCAGAACGGCCAGCTCGACGCCTTCAGCGCCCAACTCACCAAGCTCAATGAAGTCAATGCGATCCAGCTGGAGTCGATGCGCCAGGCGATCACGCTGCAGGCCCAGCACGATCGGGAGGAGCAGGCAGGTTCGCTGAAGCGGTTTGCCGATACGCTCAACCAGACACTCGGCATGCTCACCGAATCGAACGCCCAGCGCATGACCGAAGTGCGCGCCACGCTGGAACAGAAGATTCGCGAGCTGCAGACCGACAACGGCGCGCGGCTCGAGGAGATGCGCAGGACGGTTGATGAAAAGCTGCACGCCACACTCGAACACCGGCTCGGCGAATCCTTCAAGCTGGTCTCCGACCGGCTGGAGAAAGTGCATCACGGCCTGGGCGAGATGCAGCAACTGGCGATCGGTGTCGGTGACCTCAAGCGGGTTCTCACCAACGTCAAGACGCGCGGCACCTGGGGCGAGGTGCAGCTGGAAATGCTGCTGGAGCAGATCCTCACCGTCGACCAGTATGCAAAAAACGTCGAGACGGTACCCGGCACCGGCGAGCGGGTCGAGTTCGCCATCAAGCTGCCGGGGCAGGCCGACGATGGCACGCCGGTCTGGATGCCGATCGACGCGAAATTCCCGAAGGAACAATACGAGCGCCTGGTCGAAGCCGCCGAGCGCGCCGATGCCGATGGTGTCGCCACCGCAGGCCGGGAACTCGAACGTGCGATCCGGCTGGAGGCCAAGACCATCGCCGAGAAATACCTGTCGCCGCCGCTGACGACCGACTTTGCGATCCTGTTCCTGCCGACCGAAGGCCTGTATGCCGAAGTCATGCGCCGGCCCGGGCTGTCCGATGAGCTGCAGCGCGTCTGCCGCGTCAGCATCGCCGGGCCGTCGACACTGTCGGCCATCCTCAACAGCCTGCAAATGGGTTTCCGCACGCTGGCGCTCGAAAAACGATCATCGGAAGTGTGGCAGGTGCTGGGCGCGGTGAAGACCGAGTTCGGTAAGTTCGGCGACGTCCTGGCCGCCACCAAGCTCACATTGGAGCGGGCCGCAAAAAACATCGAGAGCGCCGAGACCCGCAGCCGCCAGATGGCGCGCAAGCTGAAGACGGTGGAGGCGCTGCCCAGCGAGGTGGCGCAGGCGCTGCTGGGCCCGGATTCGAGCGGTGTGGCCGAAGAAGGCGAGTAGCCGAAACTGACTGGCGGCCAGCCAAACCCAGCCTACGTCAGGCCGTCGAAAAGCAGCACGTCCACCAGATCGCCGGCCGCCACGCTGCCCTGCGCATCGCCGAGCACCACCATGCAGTTCGCTTCACACATCGAGCGCAGGATGCCGGACCCCTGTGCGCCGGTGATGCGGACCTGGGCCCTTCCGTCAGCGTCACGCGATACGATGCCGCGCTGGTATTCGGTGCGGCCGGGTTTCTTGCGGATCGGCGCCTCCGAGCGGGCCTGCAGCATCGGCAGCGGCGCATCGGCTGCACCCATCATCCGCATCAATGCGCCGCGCGCCATGAAGGTGAAGGTCACCATGACCGCCACCGGGTTGCCCGGCAGGCCGAAGAGCCAGGCGCTCTTGCCGTTCGAGGTGATCTTGCCAAAGGCCATCGGCCGGCCCGGGCGCATGCCGATCTTCCAGAACGCGACATCGCCCAGCTGCGCCATGATCTGCTTCGTGTAGTCGGCTGCGCCCACCGAAACCCCACCCGATGTCACCACCGCATCGGCGCTTTCGCAAGCGGTGCGCAGCGCAGCTTCCAGCGAGGCCGGGTCATCCGGCACCACGCCCATGTCGATCAGATCGCAGCCGAGGCGGGTCAGCATGCCGAACAGCGTGTAGCGGTTGCTGTCGTAGACGCAGCCCGCATCGAGCGTCTGGCCGATCGAACGCAGCTCGTTGCCGGTCGAGAAAAAAGCCACGCGCAGGCGGCGGCGCACCGGCACTTCGGCAATCCCGAGCGACGCCAGCAGCCCGAGATGGGCCGGCCGCAGCATGGCGCCGGCGGTCAGCGCCGCGCTGCCGGCCTTCAGGTCCTCGCCGGCGAAACGGCGGTTGTCGCCAGCCTGCACAACGCCGGCCTCGAAGCGGATCGCGCCTTCGCCAGCGCTGGCCGTGAATTCCTGCGGGATCACGGTATCGCAGCCGGCCGGCATCACCGCGCCGGTCATGATTCGCAGGCACTGGCCGGGCTCGACCGGGGCCGTCTCGGCGTCGCCGGCGTAGGCAGTACCGACCACTTTCAACGTTACAGCCTGGCCGCCATCGAGGTCGCTGCCGCGCACGGCATAGCCATCCATGGCCGAGTTGTCGTGTGCCGGCACGTCAATCGGCGAAATGATGTCCGCGGCGAGCACGCGGTCGAGGGCGCTGCGCAGCGCGACCTGCTCGATCGCCTGGACCGGCGTGACGACCGCCGCGAGGATGGCCTGCGCCTGCGCGACGGGCAGGGCATTCGGATCGTAGTCGGCGAGGCAACTGGCGATTTCGGCAAGGGTGCGGTTCGAGTCGGTCATGGTGTCGGGATCGGATTGGAGTGCGGCAGTGGGCTGTCGCCGGCCGGAAACGCCGCGACGCGCAGATTGCCTAGGGTGTGTCATCGTCGAATTGATGCAATTCGTCGAGCGTGTTGATGTTGCGGAATGCCTGCTCATCCGCGAAATGCACCCGGGCGACCGCAAGCGTGGAAAACCACGCATCGACCTTGCGCCCACCTTGCTGCAGATAGTCGGAAAGATGCTGCAGCAGGCTGGTCTTGGCCAGGCAGAACACCGGGTGCGGCTGCAGGCTGTCAGCCCCGCCGGTCACGGCGATGGCGACGTCGGCATGTGCAGCCTGCAGTGCCTGCGCCAGGCGCGCCACCAGGTCGGATGGCAGGAACGGCGAGTCGCAGGGTGCGGTAACGAGATACGGTGTTTCGCAATGCATCAGCCCGGTTTGCAAGCCCGCCAGCGGCCCCGGGAAGCCAGTCATGGCATCCGGCCAGACCGGCACGCCAAACGCCTCGTAGGCAGCCAGATTCTGGTTGGCATTGATCATCACGTCGTCGACCTGATCATTGAGCCGATGCAGCACGTGAAGCGCCATCGGCATGCCGCGAAAGGTCTGCAATCCCTTGTCGACGCTGCCCATGCGGGTGCCGCGGCCGCCGGCCAGGATCAAGCCGGTGACCATGCCGTCCAAGGCGGTGGCGACGTTGGTGGTCATCGTCAGCCGCCGATATACGACATTTCGACCTTCGGCCGCGGTTGCGACAGGCCGTCGGTGTTGATGCTGCGCAGTTCGGAGTAGCGGTCGGTGCGCGCCCGCCACAGGTGCGCCACGGCGGTCGAGATCTCCGCGTCCGTGCGGCCGGCGCGCATCAGGGCGCGCAGGTCGTGGCCGCTGGTGGCAAACAGGCAGGTGTAGAGCTTGCCCTCGGTCGACAGGCGGGCACGCGAACAATCGCCGCAAAACGCATGCGTGACGCTGGAGATCATGCCGACTTCGCCGCCGCCATCGCGATAGCGCCAGCGCTGCGCGGTTTCGCCGGTGTAGTTGGCCGCGATCGCTTCGAGCGGCATCGCTTCATCGATTTGTCGCACGACTTCTGCCGAAGAGATCACTTCATCCATTTTCCAGCCATTGCTGGCGCCGACATCCATGTATTCGATGAAGCGCAGGATGAATGGCGATCCTTTGAAATGCCGCGCCATCGGTACGATCTGGCCGTCGTTCATGCCGGCCTTGACCACCATGTTGACCTTGATCGGGCCGAGTCCGACCGCATGCGCTGCGTCGAGTCCTTCCAATACATCCGAGACCGGGAAGTCGACATCGTTCATGCGCTGGAAAATCGATTCATCCAGCGCATCGAGCGATACCGTCACCCGCTTGAGCCCGGCATCCTTCAGGGACTGGGCCTTGCGCGCGAGCAGCGATCCGTTGGTCGTCAGCGTCAGGTCGAGCGGCTTGCCGCTTTGGGTCGTGATCGATGCCAGCATCTCGATCAATTTTTCAATGTGCTTGCGCAGCAGCGGTTCGCCGCCGGTCAGGCGGATCTTTTCGACGCCGTGAGCGACGAAAAGGCGGGCGATACGGGTGATTTCCTCGAATGACAACAGGGAGGTTTGTGGCAGGAAGGCGTAATCCTTGTCGAACACTTCCTTCGGCATGCAATAGACGCAGCGGAAATTGCAGCGGTCCGTGACCGAGATCCGCAGGTCGTGCAGCGGTCGTCCCAGCGTATCGCCAAGCAGTCCGGTCGGCGCTTCGAGCGTGACGGGAATCGCAGGCACGGTCTGCAGGTAGCGATGGTCGGCGAGGGGAATTACTTTTTCGGTCATTTGAGGGGCTCTTGCTGCTATTTCGGGGGGCGGTCGTCAAATCCAGGTGGTCGAATACGATACCACGACGGCCGCTGCGGCACAGCAAAGCAACACCTTCACGGTGCCGACCTTGTAGCCCACCAGGGCGACCCCGGCACCCAGCGTGATCGCGACGGCGAGCCAGTCCCAGGCAGCAAGCGCGCGTTCGGTATGGAAGACATGCTGTGCAAAAAATACCGCGAGGCTGACGATGACGCCGACCACCGCGGCCGAGATCGCGGTCAGCGGCGCGGTCAGGCGGATGTCGTCGCGGGTGGCTTCCACTATCGGTCCACCGGCAAGGATGAAGACGAACGAGGGCAGGAAGGTGAAGAAGGTCGCCACGCAGGCGCCGGCGGCGCCGGCAGCCGCGCTGGCAATGTTGCCCCAGCCGCCGACGAAACCGACGAAGGCCACGATCATGATCAAGGGGCCCGGTGTGGTTTCGCCCAGCGCCAGGCCATCGATCATCTGCGGCGCACTCAGCCAGTGGAAGTGATCGACTGCGCCCTGGTACACGTAAGGCAGGACCGCATACGCGCCGCCGAAGGTCAGCATGGCCGCCTTGGTGAAGAACCAGCCGATCTGCGCCAGCGTGCCGCTCGCGCCGGTCAGCCACGCGAGCGTCAGCCAGGCGCCGGCGCCCAGGGCGACGCCGATGACGGCGACGCGGGTCACGCGCAGCCAGGAAAAAACCGCATGCGCAGGCGTCGGCGTGTCGTCGTCGATCAAGGCTGCACCGTACGATTTTTCCTTGCCGGCATGCGCGCCGCCGATCCGAAAATGCTGCGGTAGCCAGCGTCCGCCCGCAGCGCCCGCGACACCGGCTGCCAGCACGATCGCCGGAAATGGAATATCGACCACCGCGATGGCGACGAAGGCGAGCAGGGCGATGCCGATCAGCCAAAGGTTCTTCAGGCTGCGCGAGCCGATTCGCGAGGCGGCCGCAAGCACGATCGCGACCACCGCCGGCTTGATCCCGTACAGGACGCCGGCGATCACCGGTAGCGTGCCGAACGCCAGATAGACCCAGGTCAGGCCGATCAGGATCGCCAGCGACGGCAGGACGAACAGCACGCCGGCCACGATGCCGCCGCGCGTACGGTGCAGCAGCCAGCCGATGTAGATCGCCAGTTGCGTCGCTTCCGGACCCGGCAGCAGCATGCAGTAATTCAAGGCATGCAGGAACCGGTGCTCGGAAATCCAGCGGCGTTTTTCCACCAGTTCCTGGTGCATCAGCGCGATCTGCCCGGCAGGGCCGCCGAAGCTGATGAAGCCGAGCTTGAGCCAGTAGCGAAATGCCTCGGCGAGCGAGACCGGCGCAGGCTTGCCGGCGGCCGGTAAGGTGATCGAGCTGTTTTCCATGTGTGATGCGTAATGTGTGATGGGGAAAGGGCAAAGGAGGGTGCGTAACGTGACGGGATGGTTTGCAAGATACCGCGCCACGCAGCTTGCGTCCATCGTCACAAGTTAACCGCGCAGGTCAAGAAAAAGGAGGCCGAAGCCTCCTTGGTCGGTCCGCCGGACACGGCATGCGCCGCGTCCGGGTGGTGAGCCTGCGTTAGCGGGTTTCGACCTGTTCCAGCGGTTCTGCCGGTGGCAGTGGCGGTTGCTTGCGCTCGCGGCCCAGGCGCGGGGCCACGACTGCACGGGCTGCCGCTTCCTGTGCTGCGCGCAGCTTGGCCGGGTCGGTTGCGGCCAGGGTCAGGCCAGCCGATCCCAGCACCTGCTGCAGTTCCTCGACCGGCATCGGCGCCGGTGCGATGAATGCTGCAGGGACCGGTTGCCATGAGGTTGCAGGTGCAGGTGCAGCGACCGGTACCGCCTGCGCCGCAACTGGCGCAACCGAAGGTGTCGGCGCCGGCATGGTTGCCGCTGCTGGCGAATGCACAGGTGCTGCAACCTCGGCGACCGGTTCCGCAACTGCTTCCACCACCGATGCAACCGGCGCCACTTCGGCAACGACCACCGGTGCTGCTGCTTCCGGCATTGGCGCAATAGCGGCAGGCGCGGCCGCTTCAGGTGCCGCGACGTGCACTGGTGCAGGCGCCTGTGCTTCCACCGGCGCCGGCGTTGTTGCAGCCACCGGCGCATGCGGCGTCGGTTCGGCCGCCGCGGACACGTCCGGAATGCGATCGACGTGCTGCGGCACCAGCGGCGCCGCCATCGCATTGCTCAGGGCCGAGCGCACCGGTGGTGTCGTTGCGGCCAGGTCGGACGGCTCGAACTGTTCGCCGGTTTCCGGCATCGGCTCGACGAAGCGCGCCGAGGTGCTCTGCAATGCGGCATCCGCCGTCACGGTTTCGGCGGCCAATGCGACCGACTGCACCGCTTCGCTTTCGGCGATGCCGTTGTCTTCTGCTTCGCCCTCGCTACCTTCGACACCTTCGACACCTTCGACACCGCCTTCTCCAGCTTCGCGCTCGCGGCGATTGCGGTTGCGGCCACCACGACGGCGACGGCGACGACGCTGTTCTTCAGTCTGTGCAGCGTCACCTTCGACGCCATCGACCGCAACGGCATCAGTCGCCGCGAAATCGTCGGACAGATCCTCCGGCTTCAGTGCATGCAATGCGGTTTCACCGGCAAATACCCCGCTGATGACGGCTGGTACGACGATGGCACTTGCGCCAACTGTCAAGCCCGACTCGGCGTCGGCTGGCCTGCGGTCTTCGCGTGGAACGCGTGGCGTCCGCTCGCGACGGGCTTCCGCCAGCTCGCGCGGCTCCCTTGGTTCACGGGGTTCGCGTGGTTCGCGCATTTCCTTCGGCTCACGTGGCTCACGCGCTTCCTTCGGTTCACGGCCTTCACGCGGCTCGCGTGGCTCACGCGGTAGGCGTGGCGGACGGGCGGTCGCTGGACCACCTGCGGGGGCTGCACTTTCATCCCGTGAATTGCCGCCGACTGCTGGCGCGCCGTTCGCATCGCGCTCTTCACGCTCGCGTCCACCGCGTCCGCCACGGCTGCGGCCACGTGGGCCGCGACTGTTGCGGTCACCGCGCTCACCGCGCTCACCGCGATTGGCGGTCGGCTTTTCAAGTGCGGCAACGGTCGCAGGCACCGCAACGACTGGTGCTGGCGCGGCTGTTTTCTTGCCGAAGAAACGCATGATCTTCGCGAAGAAACCTTCCTCCGCAGCGGCAACCGGGACCGGCGCCACCGGCGCTTCGACAGGTGCAACCGCGGCCACCGGCGTGCGATCGACGAATGGCGCAGGCTGGTCCGGCGTGATGCCCTTGACCACCGCTTCCTGGCGTGGCTTCGCTTCTTCCTTCTGGCGCTTTTCGTAGCTGATGTCGGTCTCCGCTTCTTCCGCCATCATGTAGCTTGCCTGCACGTCTTCGAGGCGCGCATCGTCATGCTTGATGCGTTCGAGCTTGT
Organism: Herminiimonas sp.; assembly: GCA_014377845.1. GTDB lineage: Bacteria > Pseudomonadota > Gammaproteobacteria > Burkholderiales > Burkholderiaceae_D > JANXSS01. The sequence goes on along the minus strand of JACMOV010000189.1, from coordinate 561 downwards.
AGTGCGGGGTTTCGAGATGCTTGTTCGGAATCATGATGATGCTGACCCGATGGCGCGTCTCGATCTTCAGGATCTCACCACGCTTTTCATTGAGCAGGAATGCAGCGACATCGACCGGTGCCTGGATATGGATCGCGGCCGAGTTTTCCTTCATCGCTTCTTCCTGAATGATCCGCAATACTTGCAGCGCGGACGATTCGGTATCGCGGATGTGGCCGGTGCCATTGCAGCGCGGACAGGTCACATGGCTGCCCTCCGACAGCGAGGGACGCAAACGCTGGCGCGACAGTTCCATCAGGCCGAAACGGGAAATCTTGCCCATCTGGACCCGGGCGCGGTCGTAGTGCAGTGCGTCCTTCAGGCGGGTTTCGACTTCGCGCTGGTTCTTCGCGATTTCCATGTCGATGAAGTCGATCACGATCAGGCGGCCAAGGTCGCGCAGGCGCAACTGGCGCGCCACTTCTTCGGCAGCTTCGCAGTTCGTGTTGAAGGCGGTGGTCTCGATGTCGCTGCCACGGGTGGCGCGGGCCGAGTTGACGTCGACCGAAACCAGGGCTTCGG
>JACMOV010000188.1 GCA_014377845.1 Herminiimonas sp. | reverse complement strand
CGGATCGGGGCTGTCAATACCGGTCAGATTGCCCACTAAGTCGAGCTCGTAGTGCAGTTCGCGCAGCATGCCTGCCGCACTAGTCACGCTCGACCCGATCAAGCGCCCTCGTACATCGTAGACTGACTTCTCCTGGGTGCCATTGGCATAGTGCGCTCCGGTTCGTCGGCCCGCCAGGTCATAGTCGAATTGCGCCACCACGGACGGCACGGCAGCTAGCAGGCCGCGCGCATTGTAATGATAGGTCAGCACCAGGCGCCCGTGGCCGCCATCCGGATACACGATGCGGTCCGGCTGGTCATCGCTGCGGTAGCTGAAGTCAAGCGCATGCTGCGGTCCGCTACCGGCCTTTTGCCAGCGCTTGCGGATGACGCGGCCGCGCGCATCGTAAGAAAAGCGCGTAGTACCGCCCTGGTCTTCGACGCGGACCAGATGACCGACACTGAAGCCGTCGCCTTCGGCCGGTACTGGTGCGCCCTTATCATGCCAGGTGTAGCGAACTGCCGGCGCAGCGCCCTCGGCGGCCTCGCTCAACAGCCGATTGGCAAGATCATATTCGCGGCGCACCGACTGACCACCAGAACGCGTCTCGACGACATTGCCAGCCGCATCGAGCACGCTGATCGAGGTCTGTTCAGGTCGTACTGCACGCAGCGACCGACCCAATAAATCATAAGAAAACTGCGCCACGTTGCCGAGCGCATCGACATGGCGTACCAGGTTGCCCTTGATGTCATGGCTATAGTGTGTCGTGATGACACGCGCTCCGAGATGCTGTTCTACCGCCCGGATTCGACCATTGGCATCAAACAGCTCGCGTGTCACGATGCCAGCATGGGGCGCGCCGGCATCGCTGCGACAGCTTTCCTCGTCGGCCTGTTCGATCCAGTCGGGGCCATACCTGGCTGAGTGCACGCTGCCATCGGCGTTCACGGTGCGCGTTAGTCTTCCCAGCGCATCGTAGTTGAACTGGGCATGGGGCATGGACGACGGCGGTGGCGCATAGGCGTCGCCTGCGGCGCGGTGCGCTTGAAACACCCGCGCTGGAAGTCCGTGCGCATTATATTGCTGGCTGGTGAGGACAATTTCGCCGATCTCGTCACGCACGCGCCGTTCGATCATGCGCGCCGCGCCGTCGAAGCGTTCACGCGTCTCGATCATCGCAATCGCACCGCTGTCGGCGCGTTGCCGATGCGTTATTTCAGTAGGCAAGGCAACGCTGTCGTACGCGTACTCAGCGGTCGGCAGAGCGACCGAATCGCCTGGTGCGATACTGGCGACGAGCCGTGCGAGCGCGTCGTGCCGCACAAGGTAAATGTTGCCGCTGGCATCGATCAGCTCGCTCGGCGTTGCGATGCGTATATCGTAGGTTGCCTGTACGGTGTTCCCGGTCGGCGTGGTCAGCAAAACCGGAAACATGCCGGATGCGTCGAAGCGAAATCGCGTCGTCGCGCCACGCGGACCGACGACACTGCCGGAGATCCCGCTGGCATCAGACACGCGCTCATAGGCCGAGAGAAAAATCCACCAGCCGTCACTACCGACGTGGCGGTGATAGCCGAGCGCGGCGAAGTCGGGTAACGCGCCAGCATAGATGTCGAGCGCCATGGTGTCGCTGATCACCAGCGCCGAACGGCGCGTGATCAAACCTTGCAAGCCAATTTCGCCTTCTGGCGCGTGATCGAATTCAGTAATGGTGTCGGCTACCAGCTGATTGGCCGCGTCGAATTGGCGGGTACGCCATAGAAGTGCATTAAAGCGTTCAGCTGGATCGTGGGCATAGGTGTTTACCGTACGCAGGCTTTGCATTTCGGCGCCGTTGCCGCTGCTTTGTACAGTTTCGGTGACGTTGCCGAAGGCGTCCCAGCTGAGATTGACCGTGGTAATTTGCGAGGCCACTCGCGCACCGTCGAGACTAATCTCGCGCATGCCGAGCAGGCGCGGCAAATAGATAGTGGCGTCCCCACTATGCTGTTCGTTGATTATCCAGTCCTGCTCGAGGCGGTCGAAGGACGTCGTCGCGCCAGGCGCCTCTGCAGAAGCACGTTCACGCCGCAACAGGCGCCCGCGCAATGCACGCAGGCGCTGCCGGTGCGCCGCCGGTGGCGGATCTTGCGGATCGTCGGGGTCGATGCCGAGATGAAACCAGCTGGTGGTGCGCAAAGTTTCCACACTGGCGTCGCCCAGTTGCTCCACCTCGACCCGGCCAAAGCCGGCAAATTCTCGCAGCATGCCATCATAACGACCATCGAAATAGCGGTAGCGCGAGCAGCCGGTCTGGCCGGTCACGCTGTCGGTGCTGCGCAGTTGTGCGACCAGCGGGATTACCAGCGGCAAGAACGTGGACCAAGGCTGGCCGTCGCGCAGCGCTTGTGCCGCCATGCGCGCCGACGTGGTGTAGTCGATGTCGGTAACCAAGCCGATGCCGTTGTCGATGCGATTCAACAAATGGGCCTTGCTGTCGCCGCTGAAGTCGAGATAGTAATAAATCGTGCCGCGCCCGAACGGGCCCTCGCTCGACCAGAGCAGGCCGGCGGTACCGCTGCCCCGCATGTCGGCAAGACGGGCATTTTGAATGCTTCCGGCCGGCACGAAATCGATCACGTGCGGCGCCGAAAAGCCGTTTCCAGATTGATTGATCCAGTAGAGCACCCGTCCCTGGTCGAGATAGATCAGGTCAGCACAGCCATCGCCGTCGACATCGCTCAGGAACAGGCGCTCTGGTCGCACGTCGAAAGGCAACTCGGGCGGATGCTGCATCGTGATCGGGTTGGCCCAGCGTCCCATGCCGAGATAGGGCCACCATGTCACGCCGCCGCCGTCGACTCGCACCAGGTCACTGCTGCCGCTACCGCTCATGTCGGCCAGGAACACATGCGGATCGGCCAGATTGACTGCCGGGGCCATGCCGTGGGGCACTTGCTGCGGCAATGCCGCCCATCCGTCCGGATCGTTCCGGAAATACAACGACAGGCCGGCATCGGACGAAACCAGCAGGTCAACGCGACCATCACCATCGAGATCGACCAGTCTGCTGTTCGGCGCGAATGCGCGCAATTCCGCGGGCACTTGGTCCCATATAACGGGACGGGCGAAACCGGCCCCGGCCTTGCGAGGCAGGTAGCCGCCGGCCAGGTTGTCGGCGCGTATCAGGTCGGCCACGCCGTCGCCATTCATGTCGACGAAGGCGATGCCGGCGTCGGCCGTGGCAAATAAGGGCAGCGCGGGGAGCGTGCGCGGACGGCCCCAGATGCACTCGCCCAGGTTCGGCCAAAGCCTGGCGCTGCCGCCGCTGGCGATTTCGAGCAGGTCGGGCAGGCCATCGCCGTCCCAGTCGACCAGCTCCATGCGCCGCCCGCTCCGTTGTAACGGGCCCGGCGCGATGCCCAGATCGGTGCTCGTAAAATGGGTCAGGGTGCGCGCCGCAAAACCGCTGTAAGCCAGCTGCAGGGCTGGCGTATCAAGCTGCGTCATAGCTTCATCGAAGCCGCTAAGCCGCACCGTGCGCAATAGGGAGACGCCATTCGATTCGTCCTGTGTGTACGACAGGGTCCAACGCCGCAGCAGCGGTTGCGCGGCGCCTGGCAAACGCAGTTCGATTGCGGCACAACGCAAGGCCGTGACGATCAGGAACCCGCTGCGCCCTGAGCGCATCACGTCGGGTCGCGCTTCCCAGGCGAAGTGCATCTGGTAGGGGCCGTACGACATCGTGTCCGGATATAACTGCCCGCCATCCCGCTGCCATTCAAATGAGACCGCGTTATGCAGGGCATCCTCGATGCGCTGCACGTGCCAGGCGGCGACTTGCGCCGGGCCAGCCCCGGAAAGACGTGCGCTTGCATCCACTCCGAGCATATAGTGCAGGCCGGCGCGATCGGAAAGGCGAAAGCCGTCCCCCTCTGCGGCGGCGCGCCACGCACCGCCATCGACTTCTGGCCGATAGCTGCCGTCGGCCAGACGAAGAAGTTGTCCGGCGCCTTCCAGCATCAGCGTGTCGCTGTCATCGTAACGCGCAAAGCCTCGCGCGCTCGAGCGCAGCAGGCGTGGCAGCGGCAGGCAAAAGCCCAGTCCGAACGGGCCATTCCCGGCGCCGCTATCGTAGCGCAGTGCAAGTTGGGGATTGATGTCGTTCGGCCCATTCGGGCTGTCAAGCCGGATGGTGTAAGAGCCGGTGCCGGAAGAGAGGTCCGGCGCAAAGGTTTCTCCCAGCCCAGCGATGGCGCCGCCGCCCTCAGGCAGCGACGGCGTTTGCGAACTAAAGCCGATGTCGATTCCCATGGTCTTCTCCTTCAAACTACCGGGGTAAATGCATAGCCGATAATGAGCGCGATATTGACGATGGGCGCCCGCTTGGCCGGCCCGTTCAGCGCGGGATTGTCGGCGTCCGACAGGGTGATGATGTATTCGCCCAACGCGCTCGCGCCGACCAGGGGCGCCCATGCCGGATCGCCAGCCGGGATCGCGCCATCTGCATCGGTGCTGGCCGCAACGGGTGCGGCATGGCCGGGCGTTCGCAAGCCAATTTTCAGTCCGCTGGCGGAAATCCTTCCATCGCACGAGACCAGCATGCCAATATCGACTAACTGCGGCATTTTTTCGTTATGGCGGAAGTCGCCGGCGCGCAGCGTGATGCGCAGTTCGCCGCTATCCTGGAAATGAAAAAATGCGTCCGGATAAATCCAGCGCAAGGGGATGCCGCGCTGGCGGGCATGGACGCCGGGACGTGCCGAAAGTTGCTCCAGCACCCGTCCGTGCAGATCGGGATCGAAACGCGCCTTATAGTAAAACGTCAGGCGAATATCGGTCAAAGCTCCATAGTCGATATCGTTGATCGCTTTCGGCAATTCGAGGCGCCAGGTCGACGCCAGACCCGCTCCCTGAAAGATCTTGCTCATGCGCGTGTCATGGGGCACGATCAGCGCATCCTGGCGCGCAAAATAGTCCGACAGCACCAGCGTTTCGCGCGACTGCACGCGGTACTTCAAGCCGCTGCCGGCAGGATCGATCCACAGCGCCGCCGGGGTACGATAAGCGGAAATGCCGCCGTTGGTTAAGGTCCCGGAAATGCCGTTGGCCGGCACCACGCCGAGCACTTCAACCTCGACCGATTCGATCCGACCAGCATACGTGCCGGGATATACAGCGTCGAAGTCATCGATGCTGGTATTGAATTCCATGACGCCAGTGCTACGTAACTGGTTTTCAAACTTGAAGCCATATCGTTCGGCCAGTGAAATCGTCTGCCGCAGCGGCTGCGGCTTGCCCGAAGTGGACGCGATCAAGTCGTAGGTAAAGCCCTGAATGTCGGCCATCAGCACGTCTGCGCCCAGCAAGCCCTTGACTTCATCGAGCCCGTAATCTGTCTTGATTACGTGCAGCGCCTGGTCGGTTTCGAAGTTGTAGGCCCGCTCCATCAAACGCGCGGTGCTCAACGCCATGTTGAAGTAGCGGTGATACAGCTGCAGCATGACTTCGCCCATGCGGCGCCACACTTCCGGCGTAAAGAATTGATTGTCGAAGGCGGCCAAGTTCTGGGCCGCACCATCGGCCCGCACCTGAGCCACCGCAACCCCGGCCTTGGCCGCAGCCGCACGCGCATTGGCGACGTTCAGTTCGGCCTTGGCCTGCAATCCCGCCACCTCCATTTCTTTGGTCTGCCGGTTCATGGTGTCGATTTCGTATTGGCGATTCAGGCGCCCGGCGACTAATTGTTCGGTTGCCGACAGGGTTGCACTGCTGCCTTCCATACGCCAGTTTCCCGGATGCTCGCGTATGTATTGGGCAGTGGGTCCGATGCCCATCAACGTGTCGGCCCGATTATTCAAGTCGTTGCGGTCGCCATTGTCGCCGCCACCCAGCTGGGTCGCCAAGGCCTGGCGCACGATCTGGTCGGCCGACATGGCACCGTAGGCGTCGGCATTGTCTTTCGCGTCTTGTGCGCGCAAGTCGGCCAGGTTGACGCCGAGTTTGTAGACTTCGACCTCGGCACTGGCGGCCTGCGCTGCCAGGGTAGCAGCGTTGACTTCAGCTTTGGCCTGGCTCACGCCCTGCACCAATTGCTGGCGTGTCAGCGCGCTATCGTCGGCATGCGACTGGAAACTGATGAAATCGCGCTCGGCACCCACGGCGAACTGAGTGAAATTGATCGCCACGCTTTGCAGGTAATCGAAGGTCCAGATCGGCACTGACAAGTGCCAATGGCCCCAGAAATCGAGGCCGGCGGCAATTTTAAGCAGATGCTGGTGCACTTCCAAAATGGTCGCGACAATGACGGAATTCAGATCGGGCACTACCGCAGCGGGGTTGTCCGCAAGTGCCAGAAATAGCGCCAGATCGGCGATGACGGCGCGCCCAACGTCAGCGCCTGGCTGCAGCGCCACAGTGCTGTACAGGGTACTGGCAGGCACTGCGGCATCGAACGTGAGTACCCGCTGATAAATGTCGCTGGCGTCGGCGACGTCGTCCTGGCGATACAGGGAATTTCCCCAGTCCAGATAAAGACGGGCCATGCATAGCCAAACACGTGGAGCCTCAATGGCCTTGTTCAGGAACTGATAGGAGGCAGCCTTTAGATAGAAGCTCTCGGCGCGTTCCCAGGAGCCGAGGGCATGATGGCATTCAGCCAGGCCGAGCGGAATGACGTAGTAGTAATAGTGTGGAAGATTAAGCGCGATGCTGGCCGGGTCGATCGCGGGCATGAATAAATCACCGAGGCTACTGAGTGTCGTGCGCTCTTCATAAATGCGCGATTTGACGTCATGCAAGGGCGGCGCCTCACCAGCATTCCAAGCGAATTGTGCAACATCGCCGCGCACCATGGTCCCTAGCACGCGCTGGTTGGCCATCAATGCCGGCGGCAAGGATGATCCCGACGGGCCGGCCAATCCGATTTGATTGCCTTGCTCCATAAGGGCCACCACATCCGAATCCTGGCGGCGTGCACTTTCAATGAAAACCGCTGCCTGTGGCTGATTGCCTTGCGCCGAATAGGCGCGCCCGAGCTGCCAATCGGCCAGTGCACTAGCCGCCTTGGGCGAGGCAAGGTGCCCGCCCTGCACACCAAGCTGGCTGAAACGCGCCGAATCGCGCAGCAGTTCTTCGGCCGGCACCGCGCGCGCGCGCGCCGACTTCGGGCTGCCGCACGGGCAGCACATTCATCCATTCCAGACCGGTGCTGAGCAGTGAGTCAAACAAGTCGGCAGAGAGCGCTTTCGATACGCGTTGACGGCTGATACCGATCGGATAATTAGGCAGGAGCTGCGCATGGATCATGTCGCTGGCATCGTTGTAGGCGTCGATAGCTGTTTGGTAACGGCGCGCCACGAATTGCGCGTGCGCTTCTGCCATTTTGGCTTCGATGGCGTGCAGCGCCGCTTGCTGGACCTGCTGCTCTTGCGTTGCAGGCTGCCGGCCAATTTCAAAAGCAAGCGCACTGCCGCGCGTCGAATAGTAATTTTCAGCGAATTTGAGTACTGCCATGATGGGGCTCGTCCTTCTAGGAGTTGGCTTTGCAATCAGGATTGCTCTGAAAAAGTTTAGGTGATCTGCAATGTCGGCAGTGCCGACGAGCGAGGTAAAACTTTAAAATCCGGACATGTCGATGAATCCGCAATCGAATCAAATTGGATTAAATGGCGGCATGTGCTTTTCGGTCGAGCTGGTTGGTGACCACGCTTACGACTTTCATGCATGCGCTGCCATTAATGCACGCTACCATCAGAGCGAGCGGTAGCCTGTTGACATTGCGCAGGAAAATAGGGGATGTACGCCGGAACCGCCGATTTTTCCGGCCAGTGCTCAAAGCGAGCACTGGCGCGGCTTGACGCCAAAAAAGTTTTTCCCGAAACTTGCAGCGTTTGGGTTCAAACGACGCTACCTCGCGGGCGAAACTTATGCGGGAAACCAATGTCGCATCGACTTAATTACGGCGTTAATGGAATGGACGCCCTACAGCAGCGTCCTGGCCATCTCAAACCGCTGGAGAGCAGTTAAAACCGGAGGCAGACATTCGAACAGATTTGGCGCTCTATTTGCTGGCTCGCGAGCAATCAGAAAGGCGGAAATGCGGATGATCATCGAGGCGCGAACTGAAAACCATGCCGGCTGGTGCGACGTCGATCCG
>JACMOV010000031.1 GCA_014377845.1 Herminiimonas sp. | reverse complement strand
TCCGTCGTGGTACCGACCCTGCTCGGCGCCGCGCTGGGCCTGTGGCTGGACCAGCGTCATCCGGGCGGCCGCTCGTGGACGCTGGCGCTGCTGGTGGCGGGACTGGTGCTTGGCTGCTTCAACGCCTGGCACTGGGTCGAGAAGGAAGACCGGGCCATGCATCAGGACCAGGACAGCCATCGTGAATGACATCCTGACCATGCTGTTGCCGATTGCCTTGGCCGGGCTGGCCGGGGTGGCGCTCGGGGCGTTCTTTTTTGGCGGGCTGTGGTGGACGCTGCGTCGCGCTCTCGTATCGCCACGGCCACTGCTGTGGCTGGGGACGAGCCTGCTGCTGCGCACTGGCATCGTTCTCTTTGGCGTGTATGTTGTCGGCCACGGGCAGTGGCAACGCATGGTGGCCTGCCTGGCGGGTTTCATCCTGGTGCGCCTGTTGACATTGCGCCTCGCAGGCCGGCCACCGGTAGCGCCGCATGCGCGGGGTTCAGGTCTGGCATCAGGTCCGGCATCAGCCGCGACGATGGCCGACGAGGCGCCCCATGCGCCTTAGCCCGGACGAGATGGTATTTTGGCAGCACGGCGTATTCAAGCTCAATGCCACCATCGTCAGCACCTGGGCGCTGATGCTGGTGCTGGTGGTCGGCGCCCTTCTGGTCACCCGCACGCTGTCGCAGGATGGACGACCCGACACCCCACGCTCGCGCTGGCAATGCCTGCTGGAGATCATTGTCATTGGCATCAACCACCAGATCGAAGACGTCGGCCTGCAGGCACCGCAACGCTATCTCGGCTTTCTGGGCACCCTGTTCCTGTTCATCGCCGCCGCCAGCGTGGCGACCATTTTGCCTGGCTACGAGCCGCCGACCGGCTCGCTCTCGACCACCGTGGCGCTGGCGCTCTGCGTCTTCGTGGCAGTGCCCTACTTCGGCATGCGCGATCAAGGACTGGGCGGTTACCTGAAATCGTATGTCGAGCCGACGCCGATCATGCTGCCCTTTAACCTCATCAGCGAGATTTCGCGCACGCTGGCGCTGGCGGTGCGCCTGTTCGGCAACATGATGAGCGGCGCGATGATCATCGGCATTCTGGTATCGATCACGCCGCTTTTTTTCCCGGTCGTCATGACCGCGCTCGGCCTGCTGACCGGCATGGTGCAAGCCTACATTTTCTTCATTCTCGCCACCGTCTACATCGCCGCCGCAACCCGGGTGCGCAAGCCTGCTGATGCCGTCGAACCCACGCCAGCAGCAAAGCCCGACCAACCACCGGCACCGCACAACGCCGCTGCGAGCAAGACCACCTGAGGATTTTTCATGGATAGCGTCACTATCATCGCCGTCGTCTCCATCATCACGGCCGGCCTGACCACCGGTTTCGGCACGATGGGCCCGGCACTGGCAGAAGGTCGGGCGGTCGCCACCGCCCTTACTGCGCTGGCGCAACAGCCGGATGCCTCGGCCACGATCACCCGTACGCTCTTCGTCGGGCTGGCCATGATCGAATCGACGGCGATCTACTGTTTCGTGGTGTCGATGATCCTGATCTTTGCGAACCCGTTCTGGAATACCCTCCTTGCCGTGGCCGCCAAAGCTGCAGGAAAGTAAGTCATGCTCATCGATTGGTTCACGGTCGGCGCACAGGTCCTCAATTTTCTGGTCCTGGTATGGCTGCTCAAGCGCTTCCTGTACAAGCCGGTGCTCGATGCGATCGACGCTCGCGAGAAAGGCATTGCCAGCCGGCTTGCCGAAGCACAGGTCAAACTGACGGACGCCGCCACACAGCAGGCGCAGTACACGCAAAAGAGTCAGGTATTCGATCAGGAACGCGCGGCACTGCTGCAACAGGCCACGGCGGCGGCGGCGACCGAACGCCAGCGCCTGATCGACGTTGCGCGCCAGGCGGCGGACGACTTGAAGGCCAAACGCCAGAACGCCCTGGTCACCGAGCAACTGGCATTGAAACTGGAAATCGGCCGACGCACCGGGGCCGAAGTAATGGCGATCGTTCGCAAGACCCTGGCTGACCTCGCCGGCGCCTCACTGGAAGAGCAGATCGTGGCGGCGTTCATGGCGCGCCTGCAGACCCTCGGCGACCCGCGACGACAGCAACTGGTGGCGGCGATCCAGGCAGCGCAGAGCGCTGGTTCGCCGATCCAGGTGCGCAGCGCATTTGAACTGGCAACGCCGCAACGCAGCGCCATCCAGGCCGCGCTCAACGCCCTCGTTACAGACCCGGTTATGCTGCATTTCGAATCGGCACCCGCACTCATCGGCGGGATCGAGCTAAATGCAGGCGGATGGAAGCTCGCTTGGAGCATTACGCAGTATCTGGGCGGACTCGAAAAAAGCATCGCGGCCCTGCTGGCCGAGAAAACGCGCGACGCTGCTCCGGCTCCCGCCCCGACTGCCCCCGCCAAGCCCGCTGCGCCCCCTTTACCAGCCGCGCCCGTCGCCGCGCCATGACTGACCGGGACCAAGGCCTGACGGCAGCCGTCGAGCAAAGCTTCGCCGACGTGCACCAGGCCAACGAAGCCTACGCACCGGAACTTGCAGCACGCGAAGTGGGAACCATCGTCCGCATCAGCACCGGTATCGCCCATGTCGACGGACTGCCGGGCATCGGTTCCAACGAACTGGTGAAGTTTCCGGGTGATGTGTATGGCATCGCCCTCAACGTCGATGAGACCGAGATCGGTGTCGTGCTGCTCGGCGCGTACTGGCAACTGCATGCCGGTGACGAGGTGGAACGTACTGGCCGCGTCATGGACGTGGCAGTCGGGATCGGATTGCTGGGACGGGTGATCGATCCGCTCGGGCGGCCACTCGACGCCAGGGGACCGGTGCCATCGAGTGCGCGCTGGCCGATCGAGCGGCGCGCTGCCGCCATCATGGAACGCGCTGCAGTCCAGGTGCCGCTGCAGACCGGGCTCAAGGTAGTAGACGCGCTGATCCCGATCGGACGCGGCCAGCGCGAACTGATCCTGGGCGACCGCCAGACCGGCAAGACCACGATTGCCGTCGATACCATCCTAAACCAGCGCGGGCAGGATGTGGTGTGCGTCTATTGCGCCATCGGCCAGCGCGCTGCCGCGGTCGCCAAGGCCATCGCGGTCCTGCACGAAAACGACGCACTGGCCTACACCGTGGTGGTGGTCAGCGAAGGCAACGACGCACCCGGCCTGACGTACATCGCGCCCTATGCGGCGACCTCGATCGCCGAATTTTTCATGGAAAGCGGACGCGACGTGCTGATCGTCTACGATGACCTGACCCAGCATGCGCGGGCTTACCGGGAACTGTCATTGCTGTTGCGCCGCCCGCCGGGGCGCGAAGCGTTCCCGGGTGATATCTTTTACATCCACTCGCGCCTGCTGGAACGGGCCACGCATCTGAATCAGGCGCGTGGCGGCGGGTCGCTGACGGCGCTGCCGATCATTGAGACGGAGGCGCAGAACATGTCGGCCTATATCCCGACCAACCTGATCTCGATCACGGATGGCCAGATCTACCTGTCGCCGTCGCTGTTCGAACTCGGCGTGTTGCCAGCAGTCGATGTCGGCAAGTCGGTGTCGCGGGTCGGTGGCAAGGCGCAGCGGGCGGCTTACCGCGCCGTTGCCGGCGACCTCAAGCTGGCCTATGCGCAGTTCGAGGAACTGGAAACCTTTGCCCGATTCGGTGCCCGACTGGACCCCGACAGTCGCACAATCGTCGAGCATGGCCGGCGCATCAGGGCATGCCTGAAGCAACCGGCGTCGGCGCCGGTTGCGGTCGCCGCCCAGATCGCCGTCTTGCTGGCCCTGACCTCGGGCCTGTTCGATACGGTGCCGCTGGCGCAGATGGATGCGGCGGAGCGCGCGGTGCAGGCGGTGGCTGCCACGCTGCCCGATGCGCTGCGCGCGCGCTTCGACACGGCCGACAAATTGAGCGATGAAGACCGGCAATGCATCGTCGACGCGGCACGCGCCGCGGTGCTGGCATTTCAGACGGCGGCCCCGGCGCCCCCCGGCGGCGTGCCGATACCGGCTGACGCCGCACAGCCGTGAGCGACACCGCCGTCAGTCTGCAGCGCAAGATCGTCAGCGCCGGCGATCTGCATTCGGTGGTGCGAACCATGAAGGCGATGGCAGCCTCCAGCATCACGCAGTACGAGAAGGCCATGCACTCTCTGGACGCGTACTACGATACGGTGCAACGCGGATTGTCCGTTTGCCTGAAACAGATACCCGCGCCCGACGCGGCGCTTGCAAGTTCCAGGAAAACGGCGGGCGTCACAGGGGTGGTGGTGTTCGGCTCGGATCAGGGACTGGTGGGCCAGTTCAATGATGAGATGGTGCGCTTTGTCCTTGCCACCCTGGCCAGCCAATCGGGAGTGAAAAAAGTCTGGGCCATCGGCGAACGGATCGCGTCGCGGCTGAGCGCGGCCGGGCTCGAGGTCGGCGCCAGCCTGGTACTACCGAGGTCGATCCGGGCCGTCGCGCCATTGGTCGGACAGATCCTGATCGAACTGGAAGCGCACGGCGCAGCACGGGCGCCGTCGGACCAGCCTGGCGACCAAGAACCAGGTGCCTGGTCGCCGCTGGCAGCTGTCGCCCGAACGGCAGCGCTGGAACAGGTGTTCATCTTCTACCATGGGGCCGACGCCGGTTCGCAGTACGCACCGGTGTGCCAACGCCTGCTGCCGCTCGACGCCGCCTGGCGCGACGCGCTGGTGGCGCTGCCGTGGCCGAACCGGAACCTGCCCGAGGTCATGCCGTCGCCTGAACGCACGCTGCGCGGCTTTATCCATGAATACCTTTTCGTGTCACTGTACCGGGCTTGCGCGGCGTCGCTGGCCAGCGAAAACGCCAGTCGTCTCGCGGCGATGCAGCGCGCGGAAAAAAACATCGAAGAGCGACTGGAGGATTTGAACCGGACCTTTCAACAGCTGCGCCAGGGTCGGATCGACGAGGAATTGTTCGATGTGATCGCCGGCTTCGACGCCCTGTCCGTCGCGCCGAGGACGCCATGACGGTCGATCACGTCGAGCACTCGGCAATGCAAAATGCATCGGCCGTTTCAAAGGCGCCAGCCGGATCGATACCCACCTGCCTGCTGGTGATCAACGCCGGTTCATCAAGCATCAAGTTTTCGCTCCTCTCCGGAACCAGCGCCGCGACCTTGGACTGTATTGCCGAAGGTGCGATCGACGGTATCGGTACTGCGCCGCATCTCCATGTCGAGGGACGCGATGGCGCGCAGCTTGCCGAGCATCGGTGGCCCGCAGACGTCTCGCATGAGGATCTGTTGGGCCACCTGATGAAGTGGATCGAGGCCCATCTGGGCGACAATCATTTGACGGCCGCCGGTCATCGCATTACCCACGGCGGCCTGTCGAACCGAGTGCCGCAGCTGGTCACGCCAACCGTGCTGGCCGAGCTGCAGGCGCTCACGCCACTGGCGCCGATGCACCAGCCGCACAATCTGGCGCCCATCGTTGCGCTGGCAGCGCGCCATCCTGGTCTGCCACAGGTGGCCTGTTTCGACACCGCCTTTCATGCGACCAACCCGCGCATCTCGCGTCTGTACGGCTTGCCCGCTGCCATGGCGGATGAGGGAATCCTGCGCTTCGGCTTCCACGGCCTGTCCTACGAATACATCGCCGGCGCGTTGACGCAGTACGAGCCGCGCGCACGGCACGGCCGGGCGATCGTCGCCCACCTCGGCAGCGGCGCCAGCATGTGCGCCCTGGTCGGTGGCCAGAGCGTCGCCAGCAGCATGGGGTTTTCTGTCCTCGATGGTTTGCCGATGGGCAGTCGATGCGGCGCGGTTGACCCCGGCGTGTTGCTGTATCTGCTGCAGGAAAAACACCTGCAGGTCGATGAACTCGTCACGCTGCTCTACCAAAAATCGGGCCTGCTGGGCGTCTCCGGCATCAGCAATGACGTGCGCGATTTGCTGCAAAGCAAAGCGCCACAGGCGCTCGAAGCCATCGATCTGTTCGTCTACCGTGCCGCCCGCGAGATCGGTTCCCTGGTGGCGGCGGCCGGCGGACTCGACACCCTGGTTTTTACCGCCGGTATCGGAGAGCATGCCGCGCCGATCCGGGCCCGAATCTGCGCGCAAGCGGCGTGGCTCGGTGTCGTGCTGGATCCGCAAGCAAACGACACGCACGGACCGCGCATCAGTCGTCTCGACAGTCCCGTATCTGTCTGGGTCATTCCGACCAACGAGGCGCTGATGGTCGCGCGTCATACCTTTGCGCTGACCGTACGATCCGGCGATGCGCGTCAGGTCAGCGGTAATGACGTGGACGCGTCAGGCGCTCTACCTGCTAATCGGCTTGTTGTCCCACCAGACGCCGGAATTGCCGATTGAATTACCCCAAGCGATGACGTCAAGCCCCGTCTGCGCAATCGCCGACAGCATTCTTTGCATGTCGCAGACTGTGCGCCGAAACAAAATGACGATGAGATTCAATTCCTCAAAACTCGTTGTCGGGCGCCGGGTTCTGGCCCGCACACTTTTTTCATCAGCGACGCAGGTATCGAAATCACTTCAGGCGCCAAGCTAGGAATCACGTGAACGACCCCGTCGCTGGACGATAAGGTCGCCCCACGCTGCACGCAACAAATTACTGACGAGCGGAACGCCAAGCAACGCTACCAGTGTCTCGACAAAGGTAGTGAACAGCGCAAGTCCTGCCGCAGCTGCCTCGCCAGAATTTCGGCAATTGAGATTGGCCCTGAGTCCTGAAAAACGTTTTGAGTGATCCCAGACTCTTAGATCCATCGCCAGCCACGGAAAAGTTTTGCTGGTGAGATGAAGACTGCGT
>JACMOV010000187.1 GCA_014377845.1 Herminiimonas sp. | reverse complement strand
GATCACAGGTGGCGCCACTTCGAGAGCGCGGGAAAGCGCAGCATCGTTCTTGAGTTGCATCTTCTCGATCAATGCGTCGAGCAGGTTGTTCGGATCGTAAGCGAGGTCGTCTGTCAATTTGCTGGTGGTCATTGTTTCATCCTGTTCTGTTATAGAAGCCCGAACGCCAGTGTTGGCTGTTTATCGTGGTTTTCGACAATTACCAGACACGCAAGTTCAGGCAGTTCAACCTCTATTTCAATCGGTTCTCACCCCGCGACGCCTAGCGTTTTTCACCCCGGATGCGCTTGTTATTACCCTTAAGCATCTTGCGCCATGGTACATTGAAATTGGATTTACGTGACGAAAAAACAAGTTCTCAAACAAAAATATTGCTTTCAGAAAGCATTACTTCGGGTCAGGTCTCTTTTACAACATACACTCACGTAGTTAAATTAACAATTAATTTATCGAGAAAAGTTGAGGAATACGGGTTCTGCGAATGTAGGCGAGGTTCACAAGGCAGTCATGCGGTCCGGTGGGATTGGTTTTGCCAGAGGGGTGTTACCCAGGTGTAGCAGCCTGGCGCGCGCGACGCCGCGCAGGTCGGGCCAAATATGCTCTAGAATCGCCTGCCGATCGGAGCACATTGCCGATGGCGCCGGGCAGCCCCGGGCGCCACGCCGGCTCCGGTTGCAACTCTCTTCATCCAAAAGGACGTCCTATGTATCCTCGCTACTTCAATACCCTGTCCGGACGCGCGATCGCGTTGTGCATCGCCGCTGCAGCATTGTATTCACCAGTCACCGGGGCAGTCGCCGCCGATACGCCGGCCGCAATCGTCAAGACCGCATCTGGCCTGCAGTACCAGGACCTGGTGATCGGCAAGGGTGCCGTCGCCACACCGGGCAAGCCGGTCCAGGTGCATTACACCGGCTGGCTGCAGAATCCGGACGGCAGCGCCGGCAAGAAATTCGATTCGAGCCGGGACCGCGGCGATCCGTTCGTCTTCGGGCTCGGTGCAGGGCAGGTCATTCCAGGCTGGGATGAAGGCGTGGCAGGCATGCATGTCGGCGGCCGCCGGATGCTGACGATTCCTGCGGCACTCGGCTACGGCTCCCGTGGCGCAGGCGGCGTGATTCCACCGAACGCGACGTTGATCTTCGACGTGGAACTGCTCGGTACGAAATAACGGCATGTGTTTCGCGCGGGTCCGGCCGGGCCCGCGCAATTGCCTTGCCCGCTCCAGGCACTCGCGTTTCAGACACAGCCGCCTCAGGCGTAGGTCACGAGCATCTTGGTCGCCAGCACATACAGCAGGCCGGCGAAGATGCGCCGTATCGTGGGCACCGGCAGCCGGTGGGCCAGGCGCGCGCCATATGGTGCCGTCAGTACGCTTCCGCACACCAGGCCTGCCAGCGCAGGCAGTGAAATGAAGCCAAAAGAATACGGTGGCAGACCCGCGATGCGCCATCCGGAAATGATGTAGCCGATGGCGCCGACGACCGCCACCGGGATGCCGATCAGCGCTGCGGTGCCAATCGTGGTGCGCATCGGTACGCCGCACCACAGCATGAATGGAATCGTCAGGAACGCGCCGTCTGCCGACACCAGTCCGCAGACCACGCCGATGCTTGCGCCGACACCGAACAGCGGCAACGCCGACGGCAGCGATCGCGCCGCCGCCGGTTTGCGGTTCAGCAGTATCCGGGTTGCGCCGATGTAGACGATGACCGCAAACGCCAGCGCCCAGAATAAATTTCGACTCTCTGCGGCCGTGCCCTCAATCAGGATGCGGTCCACTGCCCTATGCGGCCTGCAGGGATACCCGGGAGCGAAATAGTGGGCGAGATCGTCGCTGGCTGACCCAGATACTGCGCAAAAACAATGCTACCCTTTCGGCGCATTCATTTAGAGATGTGACCAATATCGGAGAACTGCATGAATTCACGTCGTACCTGCGTGAAGCAGGCCGGCACCGTCGGCGCCGTTGTCGCAGCCGCAACCGCAGCCGCAGCCGCAGCCGTTTCCGGCAGCGCGCTTGCCGCTTCTCATACTGCCGCGCCGATGGCGGTGCCATACAAGGGCCCGCACAAGATGCCGCAAAATTCCAAGCTCCTGTCGATCCACAATGCCGATGGATCCGAGACCCTTGGCGCGGTCACCGATGGCGGCGTGGTCGACATCCGCGCCACTGCTCAAAAGCTGGGCATCGCCGCGCCGCTGACCCTGCACGAACTCCTCTCGGGCGGCAATACCGATGCGCTGAACCGGGTCGTGGCGGGAGCAAAGGGTTCAGGTGTGGCCCTGCTTTCGGAGTCAGACATCACTTTCGGGCGGCTCTTCACCCATCCGAGCAAGATCGTGTGCGTCGGCCTGAACTATCGCAGGCATGCCAAGGAAGTCGGCATGCAGGAACCGCGCGTACCGCCCCTGTTCAACAAATACAATAACGCGCTGGCCGGCCACAATTGCGTCATCACGTTGCCGCCAAAGGAGATTTCGACCAAGTTCGATTACGAGACCGAACTTCTGATCGTGGTCGGCAAATCCGGGCGCAACATTCCCGAAGCCGATGCGCTGAGTTACGTCGCCGGCTACTGCACGTCGAACGATTTCTCTTCACGCGACCTGCAACTGGAACTGCCAAGCGGGCAGTGGATGATTGGCAAGACGCTCGATAATTTTGCGCCAATCGGGCCTTACTTCGTGTCGTCGGACCTGGTTGGCGACCCCAACAAGCTGAAGATCGAAACCCATGTGAACGGCGAATTGCGGCAATCATCGAACACGGCGGATTTCATCTTCAACACGCAGCAGATGGTGTCCTATATCAGCAAACACTGGACCATCGCGCCGGGCGACATCATCTTTACCGGCACGCCACAGGGCGTGATCGCGGGCATGCCGAAGGACAAGCAGGTATGGCTCAAGGCCGGTGACAAGATCGTGTCGTCGATCGAGAAGCTGGGCGAGCTGAAGTTCAGCCTGGCGTGACCGCAATCCGGTGAACGCCGGAGCCAGATACCCACGCGAAAATGGCCCGGGACAGAGTACTGTCGCGGGCCATATTTTTGCCTGGAACCTGACGGTTATTTCGACGCGAGCTTTTGCGAACGCATCGCTGCGAGTCCGCGGTCCTCGGATGCAAGGGTATTGCGCGCCGCCCTGATCGTCGCAGCATCGGTCCGGCTGTGATGGGCGACCGCGGGCATCGCTGCCCAGGCGGTCTCCCGGATCGGCAGATTGTCGATGGCCATCCGCGATGCGGGCCGTGCAACCGGTTGTTGCGCTACCGGCGGTGGTGGATCGGCCTCGATCACGCCGATTTGCACGCCGTTGGCGCAACCGCCATCCGAGTAAGAGACGCGCCCTGACGCGTCGATGCATTTGGTGATCTGTGCTTGCGCGCCGAACGAGACCAGGCACGCGAGGGCAGCTAAGACGGTTCGGATCGGGAATCTCGACGGGTGCATGTAAATCTCCTTGCTTGCGCCGATGCGGTTTTCAGCGTCCTCTCGGGCGGTCCCATACCGGCAGAGATAACAATTTGATAATGCTTTGTCGCCCTGGGGCCCGTCTGTGCGGCAGGCCACGCAGCAGTTCGTATTCCTGCAGTTTCAAGCGTTGTTGCCTGATTGTGGAAAACGCGATCTGGATCAGGCTGTATAGCTCGCCAGCGGCTGCAATGGACTGATCGCATACCCTTGCGCGAAGTCGATGCCGATCGCGCGCACTGCCGCCAGGATTTCGGCGGTCTCGACATATTCGGCCACCGTCTTGATACCCATGACGTGCCCGACCTCGTTGATGGCGGAAACCATCGCCCGGTTGATATTGTTGGTGGCAATGTCGCGCACGAACAGGCCATCGATCTTCAGGAAATTTACCGGCAGCGTCTTCAGGTACGCGAACGACGATAAGCCGCTGCCAAAATCGTCCAGCGAGAACTGCACGCCCAGGCCTTGTAACCGGGTCATGAACAGTTTCGCCTTGTTGAGATTGGCGATGGCGGCGGTCTCCGTGATTTCGAAGCAGATCTGCGATGGTGGCGTCTTGTAGCGTGCGAACTGTTCGAGGATGAAGTCATGCAGCTGATCGTCGTTGAGCGACACGCCCGACAGGTTGATCGACAGGACGGTGGTGGCGCCGATGTCCGGCGGTGCGCGCTCGTGCTGCGTCATCAGGTATTGGCAGACGGTTTCGATGACCCAACGGTCGATCGACACCATCAGGTCGTAGCGTTCCGCCGCCGGGATGAATGCACCGGGCAGCACCAGGATGTCGTCGTCGTTTTGCATCCGCAACAGCACCTCGGCATGCCGGCCGCCGCCGCCGTTGAGGCTGCCGATCGGCTGCACGAACAACTGGAAGCGCTGCTTTTCGAAGGCATCGTTCAGGCGCGAAATCCAGAGGATCTCGCCGTGGCGCTTGGCCTGCACCAGATCGGTCTCCTGGTAGAAATGGACACGGTTGCGCCCCTGCTCCTTGGCGACGTAGCATGCCTGGTCGGCGGCGCTAAGCAACTCGGAAGTCGACTTGCTGTTCTCATCGATGGTCACCAGGCCGATGCTGACGCCGACCTCGAAAGTGTTCTGCTCCCAGACGAAGCGGTAGTCCTTGATGGCCTCGCGCAGCTTGTCGGCCAGCGACAGTGCCTGGCGCGCCGGACAGTTCAGCAACAGCACGCCCAGTTCGTCGCCGCCGAGCCGGGCCAGGACGTCGCTGTCGCGCATGTGCGATTGCAGCAGGTCGGCCAGATGCTGCAGCAGCACGTCGCCTGCGCCGTGGCCGCAGGTGTCGTTGACGATCTTGAACTGATCGAGGTCGAGGTAGAGCAGCGCGTGGGTATCCAGCTCGGCCTTGGCGCTGGCCAGCGCCGCGGCGACCTGGAATTCGAATTCGCGCCGGTTGATCAGGCCGGTCAACGCATCGTGCGAGGCCTGCCACGAGAGTTCATGCCGCAGCCGGCGCTCGTGGCTGACATCATGGAAGACGATCACCGCGCCGCGCGTGCGGCCGGCGGAGTCGCGGATCGGCGCGGCGGTGTCCTCGATGGCGACGTGATGTCCGCTGCGGGAAATCAGCACGCTGCGGTTGGAAATCGTAACCGTCTGCTCCAGCCGCAGACATTTCAGGATCGGATTTTCGAAGGCCGCGTCGTTGAGTTCGTCGACGATGCGAAACACGTTGTCCACTGATACGCCGGTGGCGTCCGCGTTGCGCCAGCCGGTCAGCTGTTCGGCCACCCGGTTCATGCTCTGGATGATGCCGTGCGGATCGGTCGTCAACACGCCGTCGCCGATCGAGCCGAGCGTCATTTCGGCCATTTCCTTGTGGGCGACCAGCGCGAGTTCGGCCTGTTTCGTGGCGGTGATGTCGCGCACGATGCCCAATAGCTGCATCTGCTGCGTTCTCGGCGCCCGAAATTGACGTGCGCTGACGGCTAGCCAGTGTTGCGTGACGTCCGGCCAGATCACCCGAAACTCGAATGCCTGCCGCGCGTCGCCTGCGGCATCCGGCTGCAAGGCTTGCGTGATGCGATCGCGATCCTCCACGTGCACGTGTTCCAGGAAGTGGCGTAAGGCCTGCACCATCGGTTGTGGTGGCAGGCCCAGCAACGCGGCGCCATCCCCGGACCACGTAATCGTGCCCTGCAGGGTTTCACCGTCGGTGATCGTGACCTCCCAGACGGCGCAACCGGCCGCATCAAGCGCCAGCTGCAGGCGCAGTTCCTTTTCCCTTTCGGTCATCACGATCGCTCCACCAACGGTGTCTGCCTTTAACAATGGCAGACGGTCACCGGATGTCATGTGACTTTGCGTAAGGTTTGGAACTGCTCGTGAGAATTATTCGTTTTGCAACTGCGTGTCGACGAATCGTTTCAGCAGGGAGTGTCGGTATTTGAAGGCCTGCGTTTCTGGCAGGCGGCGATCGCGGCCAGGAGGTGATCGAAGTTGACCGGCTTGACCAGGTGCCGGTCGAAACCTGCTTCGGCTGCGCGTCGCTGATCGTCGGCAAGGCCGTACCCTGTCAGGGCGATCAGCCGGATCTGCGCCGTACGTGGATCTGCGCGCAAGCGCCGCGCCACTTCGTAGCCGTCGGTGCTGGGCAGACCGATATCGACCAACGCGATGTCGGGCACGGTTGCGGCCGCCATGCAATTCGATCAGCTGCCGCGCCAGCGCCAGGCCGATGCCCAGGCCACCTTGTGCACGGTCGAGGGTGCTTTCTCCCTGGACGAAGACGTCGAAGACATGCGGCAACAGGTCGGGCGAGATGCCGACGCCGGTGTCGCTGACTGCAAGCGACACTTCGTCGCCGCGGGTTGCGACTTCGATCCGGATATGGCCGCCCGGTGCGGTGTACTTCAATGCATTGTCGAGCAGGTCGTCGACGATGTGGCTCAGGTGCTGACTCTGGCGGGCGATCACGGCCCGTGCGCGCGCGGCGCTTTCGATACTGACGCCGCCGAACTCCATCACCGCGATCGCGCTGTTGATGGCGTTGAGCGGATTGCGCAGCTCATGGCCAAGCATCGCCAGGAAGTCATCCTTCGCCTTGTTTTCGCGGACCGCCTGGCGCCGCTCCTTGATCTCGATGCTCAGGCGCGAAT
>JACMOV010000030.1 GCA_014377845.1 Herminiimonas sp. | reverse complement strand
CATGTTGTGTTCGCCGGCGGAGATGAAGATCTTGCCGCCGCTGATCTTGTACGAACCATCAGCCTGCGGCTCGGCCTTCGAGCGCAGCATGCCAAGGTCGGTGCCGCAATGCGGCTCGGTCAGGCACATGGTGCCGGTCCATTCGCCCGACACCAGTTTCGGCAGGTACAGCGCCTTCATTTCTTCGGTACCATGCTCGTGCAGGCATTCATAAGCGCCGTGCGACAGGCCGGGGTACATGGTCCAGGCCTGGTTGGAAGAATTCAGCATCTCGTAGAACGAGTTGTTGACCACCAGCGGCAGACCCTGGCCACCGAAATCCGGGTCGCACGACAGTGCCGGCCAGCCGGCTTCCACATACTGCTTGTAGGCTTGCTTGAAGCCCTTCGGCGGCGTGACCTCATGCGTGTCGCGGTCGAGATGACAGCCTTCGCGGTCACCCGAATGATTCAGCGGGAACAGCACCTGCGAGGTGAACTTGCCGCCCTCTTCCAGCACCTGGTTGATGATGTCGGCGTCGATCTCGGCATGCTTCGGCATCTGCTTCAATTCCTGCTCGACCTGCAGTAGTTCATGCAGAACGAACTGCATGTCGCGCAACGGTGCAATGTACTGGCCCATGGTTTTCTCCTCGCGGCGTATCGTTGATGTTGTATTGACTGATTGTCTTGTATTGCTGTCGGTGCTTTGTGCTGACTTGCTGCGTGCTGTGCTGCCTGGTGCTGTCCTGGTTTTGCTGTCTTTGTGCTGTTGTCTTGCGATCGTCAGGCCTGCGGCGCCTTCGCCACCACGTGCATCCTGAACACCGGCGACTCCGGGTTCTGGTAACTCTGCAGCAGGCGCTCGAAACCCGCATAGGCGCGGTCGACACTGCCGGCGCGCTTGATGAAACGCGCATCGTGATGCAACGCCAGGATCAGGCCGTACATCTCGAACACCATCTGCTGCGGATCGGTGTCCTCGCGCAGGTGGCCCATCTCGGTGGCCTGCTGCACGCACCGGTACAACGCGTCCTGCCAGGTCAGCACCATGCCGACCAGCTCCTGGCGAATCGCGCCCGGACGGTCGTCGTACTCGGCCGCGCCGCTGATGTAGATGCAGCCCGAAGCGATCTCGACCGTGACCCGCTTGATCCAGCGCGAAAACATGCCCTGCAGCCGCGGCAGGCCGCGCGCCTCCTTCATGCTCGGGTAGAAGACCTCCTGCTCGAACTGCTCGTGATACAGCTTCAGGACTTCGATCTGCAAATCCTCGCGCGAGCCGAAATGCGCAAACACGCCGGATTTGCTCATGTTCATGCGGTCAGCCAGCAACCCGATGGTGAGGCCCTCAAGGCCGTCGCGGCTGGCCAGGTCGAGCGCGACGTCGAGGATCGCCGCCCGGGTGAGCTCGCCCTTGCGCATGAATTTCTGGGTTGATTCGGGTGTGGAAGCCACGGCTGTTCCTTGGAAAGACAATCTTGCGCGCGGGTCGGTGTCGTGCACAAACAAGCACGATAACCGGAAATCGCATTAAATCGAACGGTCGTACTATTATGCACGGAAATCGGGATGTCAACCGCCTTTTTGGCAGCGTGTGGTGATTCGGATGCGGGAGGCCGCACATCGAAAACAGCGCGCAGATCGGCCGACAAGGTCGGTGCTGCTCAGGACGTCGATTTGTCGATCGCGCGCCGGTCGCGCTTGGTCGGCCGGCCCTTGAGCGTGGTACCGGGCTCCCGAAAATACTTGCGGTCGTCAGCCGCCTTGGCGCGCAGCGCGAGACTGGCCTCGGTCTCGCGGTAGAGCAGTTGCGCCTGCGCCGCATTGCCGCGCGCGTCCGACAGCGCCAGCACCGTGACTTCCCAGTCGGTGGCGCCATTGTCGACCTGCAGGATCTCACCGAGCTTGAGCAGGCGCGCCGTCTTGACCCGCTCGCCGTCGACCCGGACCTTGCCGGCGTCGACCGCCGCGGCCGCCTGCGAGCGCGTCTTGAAAAAGCGCGCCGCCCAGAGCCATTTGTCGATGCGTACTGCTGTCGAATGAATCATGAATTGAACGTCTGCCCGGCTGTGCTCGAAAATTGCGCTGCAGCGCATAGCGATGATGTCAGTATCCTATGTACAATCAACAACAAACGCCATGCCCTGCGATGCACCGCCGAACGGCAGATCCCAAACCACGCAACGGATTACAACATTGTCTACCCTCGACCCGCAGCAACTGAAGATCTGGCTGGCCGCCGTCGCGAACAAGGACGCGCATGCGTTCCGGTCGCTCTACGATACAACATCATCGAAACTGTTTGGCTTTGCGTTGCGTATATTGACCAAGCGCGAACTCGCCGAAGAAGTGCTGCAGGAGAGTTTCGTGAGTGTCTGGAACAACGCCGGCACCTACCAGGCCAGCCTGGCGGCACCGATGACATGGATGACGACAATCGTGCGCAACAAGGCTTTCGACCTGCTGCGCCGGGTCGATCATGCGATGGAAATCGATGCGGATACGTTTGACAAGGATGTGATGGAAGCAATGGAAAGCGCCGACCCGAGTCCGCTCGACGCGCTGCAACTGACCGACGATGCGAAAGGCCTGGCGCGCTGCATGACGCGACTCGAGGGACTGCACCGGCAGGCAATTGCGTTGGCTTTTTATCATGACCTGTCGCACAGCGAAGTGGCGCAACAATTGAAACTGCCGATCGGCACCGTCAAGACCTGGATCCGGCGCGGTCTGGAACGACTGCGCCTGTGCCTCCAGAAGATGGAGGGCGATTGATGAATATCGCCCGCAACGAGCGCCTGCTCGACAAGCTCGCCGCCGAATACGTGCTTGGCACCCTCAAGGGCGGCGCCCGCCGGCGCTACGAGGATTGGCTGCGGCGCGACCCGATGGTGCGCCGCGCGACCGCCGAATGGCAGGACCGCCTGCATCCGATGGCCCAGTTCGCACCCGCCGCGACACCGTCACCGCAAGTCTGGAAAGGCATCGCGAGACAACTCGGCCTGGCCGCCAATCCTGCAGTCGAGGCAAAACGCGCATTCTGGCGCGGGCTGCGCGACGACCTTGGCTTCTGGCGCGGACTGGGCATGGCATCGACTGCCGTGGCGACGATCCTGGTCGCGGTGTTGGCGACTCGTTCACCGGAAGCGGTGGCGCCGGTCGCGTCCTATGTCGCGATGCTGGCCGACGACAAGGCCCAGCCGGTGGCGATCGTCACCGGCGATGCGATCCATCACACGCTGGTGGTCAAGGTGGTGCTGCCGCAGACGGTCGCGGCGGACCGCAGCCTGCAGTTGTGGGCCGTGCCGAAGTCCGGCACGCCGCGGCCGCTCGGGCTGGTAGCCGGCGATGGCACAGTGACGCTGCCGCTTGCTGCAGGCGACACGCCGCAGGCGGTATCGCTGCTGGCGATCAGCCTGGAACAGAAAGGCGGCTCGCCGAATCCGAACGGACCAACCGGACCGATCGTCTACAAGGGCGCCTGGCTATCACTGTAAGGCGCGGCTGGCTGGCACAGGTCGCAGGGCAGATTTGCGCCGAGGACTTCGAGCACATTCGTGCCTGGCGCAGATGCCAGACGACGTCGCATGAAAATGCGGTACCGCGTGAACGTGCGGGCCGCGCCCGGGGCGTAGCAAGCCGCCGCTTCGGAAGCCGGTCGCGGCTCAGCCGGCCTCGATGACTGCAATCGCGGGATGGATCGCATCCACCGACACCGGCATGCTGAAAAAATAACCTTGGCCGACCGGACAGCCATGCTGCTCCAGCCAGCGCATCTGCTCCATGGTTTCCACGCCTTCGGCTACCACGCTCATCTGCAGCGCCAGCCCCATGGCAAGGATGGCCTGCGTCAGTTTCTCTGCATTCGCATCGTCGAGCATGCTGTTGATGAAGGACTGGTCGATCTTCAGACATTGCAGCGGTAACTGCCGAAGATAGCTGAGCGAGGAAAACCCGGTGCCGAAGTCGTCAAGCGTGGTCGAGATGCCGTGCTGGTTCAGCGCCAGCAGCACGCTCTTGGTTTTTTCCAGCTCGCGCATCATGGCCGACTCGGTCACCTCCACTTCGATCGCCTCCGGCGGCACGTTGAATTCGGCCAGCAGGTCGCACAGGAAGCCGACCAGGTTAGACGACAGGATGTCGGCCATCGACAGGTTGATGGCGATCGGCAGCGGACTGCGGCCCTCGCTGCGCCAGCGCGCCTGGGTCGCGACCGCCGCGCGCATGACCCAGCGGTCGATGCGCACGATCTGGTCGCTGCGCTCGGCGGCCGGGATGAAACTGCCGGGCATGCTCTGGCCGCGCACCGGATGATTCCAGCGCACCAGCGCCTCCAGTCCGACCACCCGCCGGCTCACCAAGTCGACCTTGGGCTGGAAGGCAAGCGACAGCTGCGAGCGCTCGACCGCTTCATTCAGGTCGTGCTCGAGCAAGTAGAAATCGCGCTGATCGGATTCCATCTTCAGTTCGAAAACGACACTGCGCGACCGTCCCATCGCCTTGGCGTGGTAGAGCGCCAGGTCGGCGCGCCGCAGCAGGTCGCCGACATTGCGGCCATGGCCCGGCGGGATGGCGATTCCGATTGATACTTCGATCCGAACCTGCTGGCCGCTGATCTCGAAGAGCGGCATGACGGCCTGATGCACCCGTTCGGCCAGCAGCAGGCCGGACACCGGATCGGGCTCCGGATGCGGTACCTGCATCAGCAGCATGAATTCGTCGCCGCCCAGACGCGCCACCAGGTCGAACTCGCGCATGACCGAATGCAGACGCTTGCTCACCTGCTGCAGGATGCTGTCGCCCGCGGCATGACCATAGGTGTCGTTGACCTTCTTGAAGTTGTCCATGTCCAGCAGCAGCAGCGCGCAATTGAACTGCCCCACTTCCAGCCGGCGCGCCACTTCTTCTTCCATCGCGCGGCGATTGAGCAGGCCGGTCAGCTGGTCGTGATGCGCGCGCCAGTGCAGTTTTTTCTGCAGCTCGCGGTTGATCTGCAGCTTGTGGATTTCGATGATGATCTGCAGCAGGTTCTTCAGGGCTTCCGCATCGACCTCGGTCCAGGCTTCGCAATGACCGCGCACGGCATCTTGCCACGCCTCGAAAGACCGGCGCGGCGCCAGCCGCACCATGCCGTCGGGCAGCCGCCTGAGGCTCTTTTCCGGCTTGCCGCCCCAGCGCACCTGCTTGACCACCTCCGGCCGGGTCACGAAGCAGAAGTTGACTTCGTCTTCATTGCGTTGCGCCAGCAGCAGTCCGCAGGCGCTCGGCAAGTGACGCAGACCGGCATTGCCGGGCGCCTGCAGCGCCTCCCAGGTGTTGACGCGCGAGCGCAGGTCCTTAGAGATCATGCGGGCGCCGATCTCGTCAAGCACGTCGCGCGCCGTTCCCACCTGGTGGCCCGGACCGGCGACATAGGCGACGCCACCGACCTGCACGCCGAAATTCTCCGCATGGAAGGCGCGCAGCAGGTCCGGCATCCAGGCATCGAGTTCGGCTGCGATGTCGGGTCGCAGCATCATGCCATGGTGGACACCGTTGAGCATGCGGTCGAGCGACATGCGATTGCGCACGGCCTCGATCTGCAGCAGCGATTCGATGCGCATGATGGTGACCTCGGCAACCATCTCGCAGATCTGGCGCAAGCCCTCCCGCACCTGGTGCGGCGGCACCTTGGGCTGGTGATGGTGACAGGCGAACAGGCCCCACAGCTTGCCGTCGAAGATGATGGACACCGTCAGCGTGGCGCGCACGCCCATGTTGCGCAGGTAGCTCAGGTGCACCGGCGACAGGTCGCGCAGGAAACAATGGCTCTGGTCGAGCAATGCGCCGCCGGGCAACACCGGCGGCACCAGCACATCGGCTTTCGCCTCGACATCGGCCAGCACCCGCAGCCGGTTGGTCAGGTAGAGGGTGCGGGCCTGGCTTGGAATGTCGGACGCCGGAAAGCGCAACCCGAGGAACCGTTGCTTGACGCCCGGCGCAGTGGATTCGGCGACGACCTCGCCGCAGCCGTCGGGCAGGAAGCGATAGATCATCACACGGTCGAACCCGCTGAACTCCCGCACCACCTGTACGCAATCGTTGAAAAAGGCATCGAGCCGGTCGGCATTGCGCAACCGCCCGATGGCGCCGGTGATTTCGCGCAGGATGCGCCCCTGGGCCCGCACGTCGTTGGCCTCCTCGCCCACCGGCAGCCATTCGAGGATCGCCAGCGAGTCGCAACAGTGGGCCAGGCATTCCCAGTTCCGCAAAAGGCATGCCGGTGCCGTGCGTACAAAGCGCGGGCGCCAGGGCATCTCCTGCGGATAAGAGGCCGGCAAGGCCGCGAGGCTGTCTTCCCCGCTGGTCGCGACTCCTTCGACCCAGTCACCGAGCGGCTGGCCGATCGCGACCGCAGCATCATCCAGGCCGGGCCAATGCCGCACGATACCGCTGGAGACCTGGACGATGCACTGGGTCTGCCGGTCGACGACGATCAGAAAACCATGTGGCTGCACGGTCCCGAGAAGATGGATCTGCTCCTGCGCGCAAGCCTGCTCGAGTGCGCTGGAAATCAAGTCATTGTGTTCATGGCGTTGCATCCGGGCCGGCACGGGAAATTCCACTTGACGAATTACTCACAACGGATTCGACAGCAACCGCCGACCACAGTTCGCGTGGCCGCGCTTTTCACATCCCGCGCGGCTGCGGCGCTACTCGGCGGGAAGCTGGCAACCGCGCATCGTCGCGCGGCCGGACTGCTTTGCCTTTGATTACTCCTTGCGCTGATGCAATAAAAGGAATTTCGAGGTTGGGACAAGGGCGCTGACAGCACATCGGTCATTCGACGTATTTGCCCAACGTGATGATGCGCAGGATGCCTTGGTACAGGAAATACGCCGCGCCGTACCAGGCCCGCTG
Source organism: Herminiimonas sp. (assembly GCA_014377845.1). Classification (GTDB taxonomy): domain Bacteria; phylum Pseudomonadota; class Gammaproteobacteria; order Burkholderiales; family Burkholderiaceae_D; genus JANXSS01. The sequence continues at coordinate 20,275 of JACMOV010000030.1, read as the reverse complement.
GTGCCAGCGGACATGGCCGAATGCTTCAGGATCGACCGCAATGCCATCGGCGATGCCGCGCCCGATCGCTTCGCGCAACTGGAGCGAGAAGGTTGCATCGCGGATCACGATGTTGGCCTCCTGGTTGACGAACAGGCTCAGGCCGTCGCAGTTGCTGGAACCCACCGTGGCCCAGTTGTCGTCGACCACGGCGACCTTCGCATGCAGCTGGGTCTTGTGGTACTCGACCACCTTGACGCCCGCCTTGAGCAGCTTCGGATAGAACGAATGGGCGACCGCGTCCTGCACCCGGAACTGGCCGACGCCGATCAGCAGCGTCACGTCGACACCGCGCCGTGCCGCGCGGGCCAGCGCATCGCGCAGTTTTCGGCCGGGCGCGAAATACGGATTGGCCAGCACCGCGCTGGTCTTTGCGCCGGCCAGCGCCAGCAGGTAAGCGCGCTGGATGGTGCGCCGGTTGCGCAGGTTGTCGCGCACCACCAGGCCGGCCACGACCGGCGCTTCGCTGTGCAGCGACAGCCGGGTGCGGGCGCTGCGAAAGCGCTGCCATCTGGCGCGCAACTGCAGGTTGCCGACGCGGATCCACTGCAGCTCGACTTCGCGCTGCATGATCGCCACCAGCGGTCCCTCGACCTGCACCGCGAAATCCCAGCGCGGCGCCGGCAGCGGCTGGCGCGCATAGTCGTCCGAAAACAGGTCGTCGTTGATGTTGATGCCGCCGATGAACGCGACCTGCTGATCGACCACGCACAGCTTGCGATGGGTGCGCGCGACGCCGCGGAGGAACCACGGATTGAAGCTGCGGAATTCGACGCCGGCGCTCCTGAAATCGCCTGCCAGCTGCTTCGACACAACGCGTCCGCTGCCGAGCCAGTCGGCAATCACGTGTACCCGGACGCCGCGGCCAGCGGCGCGTACCAGTGCGGCCGTGAGGGCGAGGCCGACGTCGTCGCGTTCGAAAATGTACGTCTCGAGATGCACTTCGGTTTCGGCCGCATCGATGGCTGCGATCAACGCCGGGAAAAACATTGCGCCGCACTCCAGCAATGCGATCCGGTTATGCGCCGTGAAATTTACCTTGTGCATCGACGCAGGCGGGCCTCAGGACTTCAGTTGCAGGGTCGCCACGACCGGCGCGTGATCAGAAAGCCGCGCCCACATCGCGCCATGCAGCACCTGCGCTGACTCGACCGTGAACCCGCGCACGTAGATGCGGTCCAGCCGCAGCATCGGCAACGCCGCTGGAAAGGTGCGCGCCGGCTGGATCACGCTGCCGCGTCCGCTCAGCTTGCGCAGCATCGAGCCGACGGTCAGGCGTTGGGCACGCTGGTCGAACACCTCGCACACATCGAGCTCCTTGCGCAGTACCGGACTGAGGTGATTGCCCCAGTCGTTGAAGTCGCCGGCGATGATCACCGGCGCATCCGGCGGCGCGCTGTGTGTCACCGCCTCGATCAGCGCATCGGTCTGGCGCCGGCGGCCGCCGGCGAACAGCCCCAGATGCACCACGTAACAATGCACCTCGGTATCCGGCGTCTGCAGCACGCAATGCAGGATGCCGCGCTTTTCATACTTGTGGTCGGAGATGTCCTGGTTGCGCGAGGTGCCGATCGGATAGGTGCTCAGCAGCGCATTGCCGTGATGGCCATGGTCATAGGCCGCATTCATGCCATAGACCGCCGTATGGGAGTCGCCGGCCAGGAAGTCGTGCTGCGCCTCTTCCGGCCAGGCGGTTGCGTGGCGGGTGGCCATCATGTCGTGCCGGCCCTGTACTTCCTGCAGGAACACCACATCGGCCGACATGGACGTCAGCGCCTGCTTGAGTGCATGGATGCGCGGCCGGCTACCGATGGACGAGACGCCCTTGTGGATGTTGTAGGTTGCGATGCGCAGTTTCATGTTGATTCCGATGCTGAAAAAATGCCGGCGCATCAAGGCACGCAAATCGCATGCAAATCAGCGCTGGCGCGGCAACTGCAGGATCGCTTCCGCGTTCGAAGCGGAAAAGCAGCGATCGGCAGCGTCGCGGTACGGCAGCCAGCAGAATTGCAGGTGTTCGCGTGGCGCCAGGGTGACGGCGATGTCGGCCGGCACCTGCAGGCTGAAGACATGTTCGGTGTTGCGCGTGACACCGGGGGCGTAGCGGGCGCGCCAGACCGGGTAGATCTCGTATTCGTTGGCCATCTGCCAGTCACGCAGGCAGGCAGCGTCCACCATCGCACCGGCGCTGCCGATGCTGATGCCGGTTTCCTCCGCCACTTCCCGCACGGCGGTTTCCAGCAGCGATTCGGTCAGCGTGTCTTTCGAACCGGTCACCGACTGCCAGAAGCCCGGCCGGTCGGCGCGCTCCATCAGCAGCACCTGCAGGTCTGCGGTATGGATCACGACCAGCACGGATTCGGGAATCTTGTACGGTTTCGGCAAGCCTGCTGGCGCGTCTGGAGGCGTCATTGCGATCTCGATGAAAAAAAGCGCAGTTGCCTGCGCCTGTGATTATGCCGCTATTTGCTGCAACGCCATGCTGGCTCGGCCGCTTAGAACTCTGCTTGAACCTAAGACTTGATCGCCGGCTCCGCCGCCCGCAGGCGGATATGCAGTTCCTTCAACTGCTTCTCGTCGACTACCGATGGCGCCTGGGTCAAGAGGCATTGCGCACGCTGGGTTTTCGGGAAGGCGATCACGTCGCGGATCGATTCGGCGCCGGTCATCATGGTCACGATCCGGTCCAGGCCGAACGCCAGGCCGCCGTGCGGCGGCGCGCCGTACTGCAGCGCGTCCAGGAGAAACCCGAATTTGAGTTGCGCTTCCTCGGCGCCGATCTTCAGCGCACGGAACACCTTGCTCTGCACGTCGGCGCGATGGATACGTACCGAGCCACCACCCAGCTCCCAGCCGTTCAGCACCATGTCGTAGGCCTTGGCGATGCAGCGTCCCGGATCGGTTTCCATGAAGTCTTCATGGCCGTCCTTGGGAGCGGTAAACGGATGATGCGTGGCCGACCAGCGCTGGCCATCCTCGTCGTATTCGAACATCGGGAAATCGATCACCCAAAGCGGCTTCCAGGCATCAACGAACAGGTTGTTCTTCTTGCCGAAATCGCTGTGGCCGATCTTCACCCGCAACGCGCCGATGGCGTCGTTGACCACCTTGGCCTTGTCGGCGCCGAAGAAGATCAGGTCGCCGTCCTGGGCGCCGGTCCGGGCGATGATCTGCGCCAGCGCTGCATCGTGCAGGTTCTTGACGATCGGCGATTGCAGGCCGTCACGACCCTTGGCCTTGTCGTTGACCTTGATGTAGGCCAGGCCCTTGGCGCCGTAGATCGCCACGAACTGGGTATAGGCGTCGATCTCGGAGCGCGGCATGCCGCTGCCCTCTTTCGCGCCACCCGGGACGCGTAGGCCGACCACCCGGCCGCCGTCCATGTTGGCCGCGCCCGAGAACACCTTGAAGTCGACATCCTTCATCACCGCCGTCAGGTCGGTGAATTCCAGCTGCACCCGCATGTCCGGTTTGTCCGAGCCGTACAGGCCCATCGCGGTCGCGTAATCCATCACCGGGAACGGGTTCGGCAGGTCGATGTCGAGTGTCTTCTTGAAGACCAGGCGGATCATGTTTTCGAACATGTCGCGGATTTCCTGCTCCGACATGAAGGAGGTTTCGCAATCAATTTGCGTGAATTCCGGCTGGCGGTCGGCGCGCAGGTCTTCGTCGCGGAAGCACTTGACGATCTGGTAGTAGCGATCGAAGTTGGCGACCATCAGCAATTGCTTGAACAGTTGCGGCGACTGCGGCAGCGCGAAGAAATGACCCGCATTCACCCGCGACGGTACCAGGTAGTCACGAGCGCCTTCCGGCGTCGATTTGGTCAGCATCGGCGTCTCGATGTCGATGAAGCCGTTTTCATCGAGGAACTTGCGCACTTCCATCGTCACCTTGTAGCGCAGGCGCAGGTTGTTCTGCATCTGCGGACGACGCAGGTCGAGCACCCGGTGCGTCAGGCGCGTGGTCTCGGACAGGTTGTCGTCGTCGAGCTGGAACGGCGGCGTCACCGACGGATTCAGGACTTCGAGTTCCTGCGCCAGCACCTCGATCTTGCCCGAGGTCAGGTTGGCGTTGGTGGTGCCGTCCGGGCGGTTGCGCACGATGCCGGTGATGCGCAGGCAAAATTCATTGCGCACCGCTTCGGCGGCGGCGAAGACGTCGGCGCGGTCCGGGTCGCAGACGATCTGCACCAGGCCTTCACGGTCGCGCAGGTCGATGAAGATGACGCCGCCGTGATCGCGCCGGCGATGCACCCAGCCGCACAGGCTGACGGTCTGGCCCAGCAGGGCTTCGGAGGTAAGGCCGCAATAATGAGTTCGCATTGACATGTTTGTTTCCAGTTCAGGTTCGGTAGAGCGGCGCCGCGCAAGCGACCAGGGATTTCAGTGGACGACCTTTGCCGGCTCGGCAAGCTTGCGGTCGATGTATTCCGGCGCGACCACGCCCATCGAGACAATGTACTTCAGGGCGGCATCGACGCTCATGTCGAGCTCGATCGTATCGGCCCGCGGCACCATCAGGAAAAATCCGGAGGTCGGGTTCGGCGTGGTCGGCACATACAGGCTGACATAGTCGCCCTGCAGGTGGTTCTTCACGTCGCCGCCCGGCGCACCGGTCAGGAAGGCAATGGTCCAGCATCCCTTGCGCGGATATTCGACCAGCAGCGCCTTGCGAAAGGCATTGCCGGAAGACGAAAACAAGGTGTCGGACACCTGCTTGACACTGGAATAGATGGTGTTGACCACCGGGATGCGGATCAGGATCGCTTCCCAGGCCAGCACCACCTGCTTGCCGATGAAATTGCGGGTCGCCAGGCCGGTGATGAAGATGATCAGCAACGTCAGGATGGTGCCGAGCCCCGGAATATGGAAGCCGAACAAGGCCTCCGGGCGCCAGCGTTCAGGCAGCAGCAGCAGCGACTGATCCATGGTGCCGATGATCAGGTTCAGCACCCACAGGGTGATGGCCAGGGGCACCAGGATCAGGAGGCCGGTTACGAAGTATTTGCGCATTGCGTCATTCTCGGGCGCGCTGGGCGCCCAGGCAGTCAATCGTTTCAGGCGGCGGAGGAAGGCGTCGTGCCGGATCCGGCGGCAGGTGCAGCGGCGGTGCCGGTGCCGGTGCTGGCGCCGCCGCCGGCGGGAGTCGAAGCGGCCTTGTCGGAGCCCGCACCGGTGTTGTCGCTGCCGGATTTTTCGGCATTGCCGGCCTTGGCCTCACCTGCGTTGGGCGGCACTGCCGGCGCGGTGGTGCCTGCGCCATTGCGGAAATCGGTGGCGTACCAACCGGTGCCCTTCAATTGAAACCCGGCGGCGGTGACCTGTTTCTTGAAACTCGCGGCGCCGCACGAGAGACAGACCGTCAGTTGAGGATCGGATACCTTCTGCAGTACATCCTTGGCAAAACCACACGCTTCGCAGCGATATGCATAAATCGGCATGAAAAGTTCCCGCAAAAATCGTCTAAAACCCTGAATTATAGAGGGTTTCGAGCGTTTCTTGCGGATGGATTTACAGGGCGCAAGACTGGCGGGCGATCATGCTCCCCGGCCTTCCCGTCAATTCGTCACAGGCGCGGTCCCCGATCCCGGACGCACGAACTGCGGCAGCAACGATCCGGCGACCATGCCGCCCAGGCTCGCCAGTACACCGACCAACTGCGGCGGCCAGTAACCGTCAGGTGCCAGCGCTTCGAACAGGATCCAGGTCGCCAGGCCCAACAGGATCGCCGCCAGTGCGCCCTGGCGGGTCGCCGGCTTCCAGTACAGTCCGAAGGCCAGCGGCACGAATGCCGCCACCAGCGTGATCTTGTAGGCGTTCTCCACCATCTTGTAGATGCTCGACTCGGTATGCAGGGCGAACAGGGTCACGATCGCGGTGAAGACCAGCACCACGCAGCGCATGCCGAACAGGAATTGCTTGTCGGTCTGCACCGGCAGCAGGCCCTTGAGAATGTTTTCGGTGAAGGTGACCGAGGGCGCGAGCAAGGTGGCGCTGGCGCAGCTCTTGATGGCCGACAGCAGCGCGCCAAAGAACATCACCTGCGCGAACAGCGGCACCTTGGTCATGATGAGTGTCGGCAGGATCAGCTGCGGATCCTTGTCGATCAGGCCGGCGACCATCTTGGGATCGATCATCGTGGCCGAATAGGCCAAAAACATCGGGATGAACGCGAAGCCGAAATACAGCACGCCACCCAGGATGGAGGCGCGGCCGGCGGTCTTTTCATCCTTTGACGACGCCACCCGCTGGAAGACGTCCTGCTGGGGAATCGAGCCCAGCATCATGGTGATCCAGGCGGCAAAGAACCAGAGGATCTCGCGCCCGCCGCCACTGGTCGCCGGCCAGAAATTGAGCTTGCCGGCGTTGGCCGCATGCGCCACCACCACGCTCGGGCCGCCGACAATACCGGAGACCTCCCAGCCGATGTAGAGCATGCCGACCACGATGATGATCATCTGCAGGAAGTCGGTAATCGCGACCGACCACATGCCGCCCATGAGGGTGTAGATCAGGACGCTTGCTGCGCCCACGATCATCCCGGTTTCCATCGTGATGGCGCCGCCGGAGACGACATTGAAGACCAGCCCGAGCGCCTTGATCTGCGCCGCCACCCAGCCGAGATAGGAGATCACGATGCAGATCGTCACCATCACCTCCACCGCCCGGCCGAACTTCTGCCGGTAGTAGTCGCCGATGGTCAGCAGGTTCATCCTGTACAGCGGCCGGGCGAAAAACAGGCCGACGAAGATCAGGCACAGCGACGAGCCGAACGGGTCGGCCACCACGCCGTTCAGGCCATCCTTGAGGAAGCTGGCCGGAATGCCGAGCACCGTCTCCGAGCCGAACCAAGTGGCGAAGACGGTGGCCGTTACCACGTAGATCGGCAGCGAGCGGCCAGCGACCGCATAGTCCTTCGAATTCTTGACGTAGCGTGCGGCATACAGCCCGATGCCGACCGAAATCACCCAGTACAGGATCACGAACCAGATCAGGCCATTCATACGTAGTCCATGCGTAAAAAAAGAGCATTGAGGAAGGTTTCGAGGCCCACGACAGTGCAAAAATTCCGCTTCACCGCCGTCACGCCGATTGGAGCAAAAGCAATGCCCGCCAGGAGTATACTGGCATGCATCGATCCGTCAAAGCGGTGGTGAGGCCCGCTCCCGGTGCTGATGGCTGATGGCTGATGGCTGATGGCTGATGGCTGATGGCCGCAGGGTCGTACCGTGCCGCGCCGCTGATCACGCGATCGTGATTTCCCGCGTCGAAAATTTGTTGGGCAAACGTCGCCAAACCTGCCACCGCTCGCGTCCGGCAAATGCCGCCACCGAGTCGGCTACCGGCTGGTCGTCGATCCGTTCGAACTGCTGCGACAGCAAGGCGTCGAGCTGTTGCGGGTCGGCGCCGAAAGGGGGACCCTTTGCCGTGCTATCGAAAAAGAAGTATCCCGCCAGCAGCGCGCCCGGTGGCAGCAACAAGCCATAGCGGCCGATCACTTTTGGCCACGTCATTGGCGGCAGCGCACACAGAAAGGCGCGCTCGTAGATCAGTTGCAGCCGCTGGGGCGGTGTATGAGTGAAGAAATCGGCCTGCACCACGTGTGCGGCCAGGTGGCCCAGCGCCGCCTGGGCAGCCCCGACCGCCGACGCCGAAAAATCGATGCCCTGCACCGGCCAGCCGGATTCGGCCAGGAAGCCGACTTCATGACCGGCGCCGCATCCGGGCACCAGGGTCGACAACGGTACCGGCGCGGCGGCGACGAACTGCATCAACTGTTCGGGCACGCCAGCGCGGTCCCACGGCATGAAACGTTTCTCGAAGCGCTCGCTCCAGAAGTCCGGCATCGCAGGATCGCGCGTGGCGAATGCGGGTACGGCTGGCGATGTCGTCATCTTCAGCCTCCGAAGTGATGCCAGCGCATCAGCACCTGCACCACCACGATGCCGATCGCAAGACCGGCACCGAAATACAGCGCCAGGCCAAGCAGCAGGTTGGTACGTTTCTGTTCCGCGATCAGGTGCTTCAGCAATACTGCCTGCTCCTGTTGCGGCGCGGCCGCGGCATGGGTCAGGGCCTGGTGCGCCAGGCGCGGCAGTTGCGGAATCAGCTTGCTGAAATGTGGCGCTTCCGCCTTGAACCGTTCGAGCAGGCCGCGCCAGCCGATCTGCTCGTTCATCCAGCGCTCGAGATACGGCTTGGCGGTCTTCCAGAGATCGAGTTCCGGATCGAGCTGGCGGCCGAGGCCCTCGATGTTGAGCAGCGTCTTTTGCAGCAGCACCAGCTGCGGCTGCACCTCGACGTTGAAGCGGCGCGAGGTCTGGAACAGGCGCAGCAGCACCTGGCCGAACGAGATGTCGGAGAGCGGCCGGTCGAAGATCGGCTCGCAACAGGCCCGCACCGCCGATTCGAGTTCGTCGACCCGCGTATCCTTGGGCGCCCAGCCGGACTCGATGTGCGCCTCCGCCACCCGCTTGTAGTCACGCCGGAAAAAGGCGAGGAAGTTTTGCGACAGGTAATCCTTGTCGAAGTCGTTGAGCGTGCCGACGATGCCGAAATCGAGCGCGATGTAGCGGCCCAGCGTGGCCGGCTCGATCGAGACAAGGATATTCCCGGGGTGCATGTCGGCGTGGAAGAAGCCGTCGCGGAATACCTGGGTAAAAAAGATTTCGACGCCGTCGCGGGAGAGCTTCTTCAGGTCGACGCCGGCCGCGACCAGCCGTTCGGTCTGCGAGATCGGTATGCCGCGCATGCGTTCCATGACAATGACCGAGGTCGAGCAGTAATCCCAGAACATCTCCGGCACCGACAGCAATTCGGAGCCGGCGAAATTGCGCCGCAGCTGGCTGCCGTTGGCCGCTTCGCGCATCAGGTCGAGTTCATCGTGCAGGTACTTGTCGAACTCGCCGACGACTTCGCGCGGCTTGAGCCGCTTGCCGTCCGCCCACAGCCGCTCGACCCAGCCGGCGGCGATATGCATGAGCGCGACGTCTTCGTCGATCGACTTCTTCATGCCCGGCCGCAGCACTTTGACCGCGACCTCGGTGCCGTTCTTGAGCGTGGCGAAATGCACCTGCGCGATGGAGGCCGAGGCCACCGGGATGCGGTCGAATTTTGCAAAGAGCTGATCCGGATGCGCGCGCAGCGACCTGGTGATCTGCGCGATCGCCAGGTCGGAATCGAAGGGCGGCACCCGATCCTGCAGGTGCGCCAGCTCGTCGGCGATATCGGCCGGCAGCAGGTCGCGCCGGGTCGACAGCACCTGGCCGAACTTGACGAAGATCGGACCGAGGTCTTCCAGCGCCCGTCGCAGACGCTCGCCGCGCGGGGCCGAAATCTCGCGCCAGAAAATCAGCGTGTCGATCGTCTTCGCCAGGCGCGGCAATGCAAAGCTGGAAATCGCGATCTCATCCAGGCCGTAGCGCACCGCCACCCGGAGAATCTTCAGGACCCGCAGGAACTTGTGGATCATACGGGGCGCCCGAGGCGCTCGATGCGTTTGGCGAGACGCTCGACGTCGTCACGAAGGCGTGTCACATCGGCCGTGAAATCGGAAACAGCCTGCGGCCGGATCAGCATCGGGTTCTCTTCCAAAAAATATTCTGCAACGTTTTCCATGAATTTCCGATGGCTCGTGCGAATGGTCCCGGCGGTGGCGCTCGCAGCATCGACGATGCGCCGCGCCGCGATATCGCCGACCAGGCGGCTCAGGTCGTCGGCAACTTCCCAGCGCAGCGACTGCGATATCTGGGAGATGGTATTGGCAAAGTCGGCATCGCCCTCGATCTTCACGAATGAAAAAGCGCGGTTGCGATCCTGCGCGACGAGCGGCAGGTCGGCGGCGCGAATGCGGATCGTCACGGCCACCGCGGCGTCCGCCGGCGCCACGGTCAGCAAGCCGTCGGTTGCCACCCGCAGCCGGACAGTGACTGGTCCGACATCGAATTGCGCGACCTTGCCGGCGTGCGGCATGAGCTTCGCGCGCGCCCAGGTTTCCTGGTCGAGAAGGTGGTTCAACGCGGCAGGCAGCAGGGAGTCGAACGAAGATGTCATCTGGCTAACACAAAATAAAACCGCCCGTGAGGATGCACGGGCGGTTCGAGTCTATCAGCTTGCGCCGCAATCTTGTTCGGCGCTGCTGCCTGAAGGTGGTTTTTAGCTCAAGAAAGTTGCTGGATGCCAGCCAGGACCCAACCGCTGTGGCCATCCACCGGCTTCGACAGATTCCAGACTTCCGCAAACTGCGTCGCGTCTGCGGCCGGATCTTCCTTGATCAGTCCAGTGAACTTCACGCTGGCCAGATAATCGGCGCCGACCGTTTCCACGCCGAGCATTTCGGCGTCGAGCTTGACCACGTCGGTGACATTGGCCGAAGAACCACGTTCCTGCAGCTCGAGCCGGAATTCGGCGAACATCTCGGTCGAGGTGAATTCGCGAATGTCGTTCAGGTCGGCCTTGTCCCATGCTGCCTGCAGGCGGATGAAGTAGGTTTTTGCATTGCGCAGGAAACCGGGCACATCGAAGCCTTCCGGGATGGTCCAGGTGCCGGCGTTGGCAACCGGCGCAACCGGCGCATCCAGCGACGACGTCGATCCGAATGCCGAACCCGAGTTGTAGGCCGAACCCGCACCCGAAGCCAGGCCCGAGCCGATTTCAGGCGTACCGGTTTTTGCATACGGCGCTTCACTCCCGACATTGCCGCTGCCGCTGTAGGCACTCGCCGGCGTCATGCCGTTGTCGTTGCGCTTGAACATCCGGAAGATGAACATCGCCGCGATCGCCAGCAACGCGATCATGAGGATCGAGCCGAACATGCCGCCCAGTGCTCCGCCCAGTCCAAAGTGGGACAGCATCGCGCCCAGGCCGAGACCCAGGAGTGCGCCGCCGAGCATGCCACGCCACGGGCTGGCGGGCTTGACAGGGGGTGCGATCGCACCGGGCGCGGCGGCGGGCGCCGTCGGCCGCGATACCGCGGTGCCGGCCTGCGATGGTGCCGGTGCAGCCTGCCGCGACACGTTGGTCGACTGCCTGCCGAAGGAGCCGCCGCCGCCAAGGCGACGCGCGTCCGCATCCGTGGTCATCAGGGAAAGTGCGCTAACTGCGATCAACATCGACAGCATCAGTTTTTTCATGCGGACTGCTCCTAGTATTTGATACCGGTGTGAAGAGCGGCCACACCAGCCGTTAAATTGACATACGAAACACGATCCAGCCCGGCGGTTTCCATCATCGTCTTGAGCGTGCCCTGGTCCGGATGCATCCGGATCGACTCGGCCAGGTAACGGTAACTGTCGGCATCGCCGGCAATGCGTTGTCCGAGCCATGGCAGTACGGAAAACGAATAGACGTCATACGGTTTTTTCAGCGGCTCCCAAACTTTCGAGAACTCCAGCACGAGCAGCTTGCCGCCCGGTTTCAGCACCCGCTGCATTTCCGCCAGCGCGGCGTCCTTGTGGGTCATGTTACGCAAGCCAAAGGCAACCGAGACGCGGTCGAAATAATTGTTCGGGAACGGCAGCTTCTCTGCGTCGCACAGTGAGATGGGGACCGAGAGGCCATTATTCAATAGCCGGTCGCGGCCCACGCGCAGCATCGACTCGTTGATATCGGTCAGCCAGACCTCGCCGGTCGGGCCTGCCTGCTTCGCGAATGCCATCGCCAGGTCCCCGGTGCCGCCGGCGATGTCGAGCACCTTGAAACCGGGACGCACCGCGGCGTGGCTGATCGTGACGGCCTTCCAGATCCGGTGCAGGCCGGCCGACATCAGGTCGTTCATGACATCGTACTTTGCCGCCACCGAATGAAAGACGCCCGCGACCTTGCGGACCTTCTCGTCTTCAGGAATGGTTTCGAAACCGAAGTGGGTGGTGTTTTCCATGATTGTTCGACGCGTGGATTGTTGGTGTTGGATCGCGATCTGGTGGACGGTGCATGGATTCTTCGGCTGCACGTCCGGTGCCGCACTGCCGGCATCGGACAAACGCAGTATTCCACGAGTGGCCATCAGGTTTAACCTGCGTTTTCCGAACGATTCGTTCGGAAAAAGTGAAAGGAACGTCAGTGCTTGTGCCCGCAACCGCCACCACCGGCCGGCGCTGCCTCGGTCATCGAGACGTCGCGGCCGCTCTCGCGGGTAAAGCCGGCTGCTTCCAGTCGCTGCAGGTAATCCTCCCACAAGGCATCCTGGTTCTTGCCGAGCCAGTACAGGTAATCCCATGCATAGATGCCGGTGTTGTGGCCGTCGGAGAAATGCGGCTGCACCGCATAGTTGCCGACCTGCTCGAGCGCATCGATGCCGACGTCACGCATGCCGGTCTGCAGCGTCTCCTGGCCAGGGCCGTGGCCGCGCACTTCGGCCGACGGCGAATAGACGCGCAGCAGTTCGAACGGCAGGCTGAATGCGTCGTCGCCGAAGGTGATCTCGAGCACCCGCGATTGCGTGCGCACTGTCAGGGCGCCGGGCACCACCGTCGGCGCGCTCTGTTTGCTTCCCATTGTCGTCATGATGTGTTCCGTGCTCGGTTGTGCTGGATTGTTCAGGCCGGTTCGGCACCGGCGGCAAGTGTCGCACACTGCGCTGCGATGGCCTCGCGCAATTGCGGCATCAAGGCGACGCGGGCTGCGAGCGCCTCTGCCGGGGTGATGCGCTGCCGTTGACCCCACACCGGCTGCGGAAAGTGCGCGTCGTCCTCGTGCCGCGGGATCACGTGCCAGTGCACGTGCGGCGTCATGTTGCCCAAGCTGGCGAGATTGATCTTGTGCGGCGCCAGCACGTGGCGCAACGACGTCTCGACCTTGCACACTACCGTCATCGCATGCGACCGGTCCAGCGGCGCGAGGTCGGTCATCTCCTTCACGTGGTCATTCCAGACCACCCGGCAGAAACCCGGATACAGCACATCGTCGATCAGCACCACCCGCAGCCGGGCGTTCCGGTACAGCACCTCGCCGCCGGCGTCCCGGCACAGCGCGCAGGCGGCCGGTTCATGCTGGGCAGTCACTGCCGCCGTCACACCAGGATCCGCTCGATGCCGCCGGCGTTGGCGCGGGCCACGTATTCCGGCATCCAGTTTTCGCCGAGCAGGTGCTTCGCCATCTCGACGACGATGTAGTCGGCCTTGGTGCCCGAATCCTCGTCGAAGCGCGACAGTCCCTGCAGGCAGGCCGGGCACGAAGTCAGGACCTTGACTTTGCCGGTGAAGCCATCGGCGCGCAGCTTGTCGCTGCCTTTCATCATTTCCTCTTCCTTGCGGAACCGGATCTGGGTCGAGATATCGGCGCGCGACACCGCCAGCGTGCCGGCCTCGCCGCAGCAGCGATCGTTCTTCTCGACCTTGACGTTGTCGACCGTGGTGATCAGCGCATTCACGGTTTTCAGCGGATCCTGCAGCTTCATCGGCGTGTGGCAGGGGTCGTGATACATGTAGCGGGTACCGGTCACGCCTTCGAGCTTGACGCCCTTCTCCATCAGGTATTCATGGATGTCGATGATCCGGCAGCCCGGGAAGATCTTGTCGAACTGGTAGCCCGCAAGCTGGTCGTAGCACGTGCCGCACGACACCACCACCGTCTTGATGTCGAGGTAGTTGAGCGTGTTGGCGACGCGGTGGAACAGCACCCGGTTGTCGGTGATGATCTTCTCGCCCTTGTCGAAATCGCCGGCGCTGCGTTGCGGATAACCGCAGCACAGGTAGCCCGGCGGCAGCACCGTCTGCACGCCGACATTCCACAGCATGGCCTGCGTCGCCAGTCCCACCTGCGAGAACAGCCGCTCGGAGCCGCAGCCCGGAAAGTAGAACACCGCTTCGGTGTCGGCCGTGGTGGTGGCCGGATCGCGGATGATCGGGATGATCTTGTCGTCCTCGATGTCGAGCAGCGCGCGCGCCGTCTTCTTCGGCAGATTCCCCGGCATCTTCTTGTTGATGAAGTGGATCACCTGCTCCTTGACCGGCGGCTTGCCGTGGGTCGAAGGCGGCGCCTTGGTCTGCTTCTTGGCAAACTTCTTCAGGATGTCGTGGCCCAGGCGCTGCACCTTGAAACCCCATCCCATCATGACCTGGCGCGTGGCATTGATCGTCGCCGGGTCCTTGGCGTTCAAGAAAAACATCGCGGCAGCGGTGCCGGGGTTGAAGGACTTCTTGTCCATCTTGCGCAGCAGGTTGCGCATGTTCATCGAGACATCACCGAAGTCGATGTCGACCGGGCATGGCGTCAGGCACTTGTGGCACACGGTGCAGTGATCGGCGACGTCCTCGAATTCTTCCCAGTGCTTGATCGAGATGCCGCGCCGGGTCTGCTCTTCGTACAGGAAGGCTTCCACCAGCAGCGAGGTCGCGAGAATTTTATTCCGCGGCGAGTACAGCAGGTTCGCGCGCGGCACGTGGGTCGCACACACCGGTTTGCATTTGCCGCAGCGCAGGCAGTCCTTGACGCTGTTGGCGATCGCGCCGATGTCGCTCTGCTGCATGATCAGCGATTCATGGCCCATCAGGCCGAAGGATGGCGTGTACGCATTGCGCAGATCCGCGCCAATGCCTGGCAGGTTCTGCAGCTTGCCCTTGTTGAAGCGCCCTTCAGGATCGATCCGTTGCTTGTAGGCGCGGAAGTCGCCGATCTCGGCTTCGGTCAGGAATTCCAGCTTGGTGATGCCGATGCCGTGCTCGCCGGAGATCACGCCATCCAGCGAACGCGCCAGCAGCATGATGCGGGCCACTGCCGCATGCGCATCCTGCAGCATCTCGTAATGATCCGAATTGACCGGGAGATTGGTGTGCACGTTGCCGTCGCCGGCATGCATGTGCAGCGCCACGAACACGCGGCCGCGCAAGACCCGCTTGTGGATCGCGGTGCATTCTTCGAGCACCAGGCGGAACGCGCCGCCGGCAAAGATCTGCCGCAGGTTCGCCCGCACTTCGGCCTTCCAGGACACGCGCAGGGTGCGATCCTGCGCCAGGTCGAACACGGTTGCACCCGGCTGCTGATGCAGGCGCGCCTCGAAGATCGCACCGAGCTTGTCGAGTCCGAGCCCGAGCAGGTCGTGCCGGGCTTCCGTCAGCGACTTGTCCATGTTGGCCAGGAGGTAGGTCCAGCGCGCGGCGACGTTCTTGAGCAGCGTCTCAGCCTGATTGACCCGGTCCTCGAGGATCTCCGCAGCCGGAATGTCGTCGCCTTCCGCATCCTCGCTCTTGCCGATCGGCAGATTACCCTTGGCAAAGAACGTCTGCAGTTCCTCGATCAGCTGCAGCTTGTTCTTGATCGACAGCTCGATGTTGATGCGCTCGATGCCGTCGGTGTACTCACCCATCCGGTTCAGCGGGATGACGACGTCCTCGTTGATCTTGAAGGCGTTGGTGTGCTTGGCGATCGCCGCCGTCCGGGCGCGGTCGAGCCAGAATTTCTTGCGGGCTTCCGGGCTGACGGCGATGAAGCCTTCGCCGACCCGCGTGTTGGCGATGCGGACCACTTCCGAGGCTGCCTGCGCGACCGCAGTTTCATCGTCGCCGACGATGTCGCCGAACAGCGCCATCTTCGGCAGCACGCCGCGCTTGGATTTGGTCGAATAGCCGACCGCGCGCAGGTAGCGCTCGTCCAGATGTTCAAGACCCGCCAGGATGGCACCGCCTTTTTTCGTCTCGGCGTCGAGGTAATCCTTGATCTCGACGATCGATGGAATCGCATCGCGGGCCTGGCCGAAGAACTCCAGGCACACGGTGCGGGTGTGCTTCGGCATCTTGTGCAGGATCCAGACTGCGGACGTGATGAGGCCGTCGCAACCCTCCTTCTGGATGCCGGGCAGGCCGGACAGGAACTTGTCGGTCACGTCCTTGCCGAGGCCTTCCTTGCGGAACGTGCGGCCGACGATGTCGAGCTGCTCGGTCTTGAAGATCTCGCCGCGCCCGCTCTCGCCCCGGCCTTTTTCGACCGGATGGCGCCAGTCGAGCCGGAACTTCGCCATCGGCGCATCGTGGATCTTGCCCAGGTTGTGCTCCAGGCGGGTGACGTCGAGCCAGTCGCCGTTCGGATCGACCATCCTCCAGCTGGCAAGGTTGTCGAGCGCCGTCCCCCACAGCACGGCCTTCTTGCCGCCGGCATTCATGGCGACATTGCCGCCGATGCAGGACGCTTCTGCCGGAGTCGGATCGACGGCAAAGACGAAGCCGGCTTTTTCAGCCGCATCCGACACGCGCTTGGTGACCACGCCGGCGCCGGAATAGATGGTCGCGTAATCGCGGTCGACGCCGGGCAGCCGGGTCATCTCGACCGGACCCAGGGCTTCGAGTTTTTCGGTGTTGATCACCGCCGACATGGGCGTCAACGGAATCGCACCGCCGGTGTAGCCCGTGCCGCCGCCGCGCGGAATGATGGTCAGACCGAGTTCGATGCAGCCCTTGACCAGGCCGGCCATCTCGTCCTCCGAGTCGGGCGTCAGCACCACGAACGGATACTCGACGCGCCAGTCGGTGGCGTCGGTCACATGCGAGACGCGTGACAGGCCATCGAACTTGATGTTGTCTTTTTCGGTGTAGCGACCCAGCACCCGGTTGGTTCGCTTGCGCAGGTCATAGGTCTTGCGAAATTCTTCGGCGAAGCTGGCCACCGCCCTGCGCGCCGCGCGCAGCAACGCCTCGACGTTGGCGCTGCGGCGCATCGCGTCGGCGTCCGCCACATCGGCCAGGTCAGTGGTCAGGCGGCGCTTGTCGATTTCGGCGAGGCGGTGGTTGAGCGCCTCGACCAGCTCGGCGCGCCGCTTCGGGTTGTCCAGCATGTCGTCCTGCAGGTACGGATTGCGCTGCACCACCCAGATGTCACCCAGCACCTCGTAGAGCATGCGGGCGGAGCGGCCGGTCTGGCGCGCGCCGCGCAGTTCGTCGAGCAGCCGCCAGGCGTCGTCGCCGAGCAGCCGGATCACGATTTCGCGATCGGAAAACGAGGTGTAGTTGTACGGAATTTCGCGCAGGCGCGACGGATGCTCCAGCGTCGGCGCGTCGGCCAGCAGTGCTTCGATTTGTGCGGGTGCGTTCATGAATGATTGGGCTGTCCCTAAAAGAGCATTCTAGCGTATCGGCACCGGCGGCGCGGGAACGTCCCTGCTGCCGGGATGGGGAAAGCGGCTTACCCACACAGACCATCGTGCGTTGCAACATTTCCTGCGCCGGCTGCGATTTGGCGTGCCTGGCAAAACTGCATATCGCGGGGCCGGTATGAACAGGTACTTAACCCAGAAAATCAGCGATCCGATGCCAGACCCCATCCGGCACCGCCATCAGCATCGAGGTCATCGTCAGGTAGCGCAGCAATTTGCCGGTCGCCATGTAGGCTACGCTCGGCCAGAACGGCAGCCGCAACCAGCCGGCCAAGGTGCAGATCGGGTCGCCAATTATCGGCGCCCACGCCAGCAACATGGTGCGCGCACCGTAGCGCTCCAGCCAGCCGTACCAGCGATGACGGCGCTCGTCGGAAAAATCTTCCTTGACCTCCCCGGCCAGCGCCGGTTTCGGGTTCGGGAAAGCCCGCCGCGCCCCCAGCCCGAGCCAGTAGTTGAACACACCGCCCAGCGTATTGCCCAGCGTCGCCATGCCGACGATTGGCCAGAACATGTCCGGCGCCGCCTTGACCGCTGCAAAAACCGCCGGCTCCGAGCCCATCGGCACCAGCGTCGCCGAGACGAAACTGATCAGGAATACCGCGCTCAGCCCGATTTCGGGCATGGCGAGCAGGTTCAGGAGCCAGTGGATGGCGGATTCGATCATTGGTTCCAGTCGGAAAAGCGGCAGGCGGCCCGCGCACTGCCTGCAGATCAAGTGCGCGGGCGACATTGCGCAGACGCAGGCCAGTACAGGCCAATACAGGCCAGCGTCCACGGGGCGGACAGTATAATGTAGGCCGGATTCCCCCTGGCATGTTGCCGGGCAGGTCGCATAGCGTGGTTGCCCACCAAAATTTGATCCGGCATCCCTGCCCGCTACCCGCCTGCGCGTCGTGCCGCATTTCACCGGCCGTACCGCGCCTGAAGAACTCCATGGCTATCGATTACCTGCAAAAAATCCTCACCGCCCGGGTCTATGATGTCGCCATCGAAACCCCGCTCGATCTCGCGCCGACGCTTTCCGAGCGGGTCGGCAACCGGATCTACTTCAAGCGGGAAGACATGCAGAGCGTGTTCAGCTTCAAGCTGCGCGGCGCCTACAACAAGATGGCCCACCTGACGCGGGAGCAACTGGCGCGCGGCGTGATCTGCGCCTCCGCCGGCAATCATGCGCAGGGCGTGGCGCTGGCCGCGACCCGGCTTGGCTGCAAGGCGCTGATCGTGATGCCGACCACCACACCGCCGGTCAAGATCGACGCGGTGCGGGCGCGCGGCGGCGAGGTCGAGCTGTTCGGCGATTCGTTCACCGACGCCTATCACCACGCGCTGAAGCTGGAAGTCGAGCGCCAGATGACGTTCGTGCACCCCTTCGACGATCCGGACGTGATCGCCGGCCAGGGCACGGTCGCAATGGAGATCCTGCGGCAGCATCCCGACCCGATCCACGCGATTTTCGTTGCCATCGGTGGTGGCGGGCTGATCGCCGGCGTCGGCGCCTATGTCAAGGCGGTGCGCCCGGATATCCGCGTCATCGGCGTGCAAACGGTCGATTCAGATGCGATGGCGCAAAGCCTGGCAGCCGGACATCGGGTGACGCTCGACAATGTCGGCCTGTTTTCCGACGGCACCGCAGTCAAGCTGGTCGGCGAGGAAACCTTCAGGCTTGCGCAGGAAGTGATCGACGACATCATCATCGTCGATACCGATGCCGTGTGCGCCGCGATCAAGGACGTGTTCCAGGACACCCGCAGCATCCTCGAGCCAGCCGGCGCGCTCGCCATTGCCGGCGCCAAGGAATACATCGAGCGCGCCCGCCGCGCCGGCCACCCGCTGACGGACCAGGCACTGGTGACGATCGCCTGCGGCGCCAACATGAACTTCGACCGCCTGCGCTATGTCGCCGAACGGGCCGAGGTCGGTGAGGAGCGCGAGGCGCTGTTTGCGGTGACGATCCCCGAGGAGCGCGGCAGTTTCCGCCGATTGACGAAACTGGTGGGACCGCGCAACGTTACCGAATTCAACTACCGGATCAGCGACAACCGTCGCGCGCATGTCTTCGTCGGCCTGCAGATCGCCGGCCGCGAGGAGCCCGCCACGATCGCGCGAAATTTTGCCGAGAACGGTTTCGACACCATCGACCTGACGCACGACGAACTCGGCAAGCTGCATATCCGCCACCTGGTCGGCGGCAAGAGCGGCCTGGCCGAAAATGAATTGCTGTACCGCTTCGAGTTTCCGGAGCGGCCGGGCGCGCTGATGCGGTTCCTCGAGAGCATGGCGCCGAACTGGAACATCAGCCTGTTCCACTACCGCAACCAGGGCGGCGATGTCGCGCGCATCCTGGTCGGTGTGCAGGTACCGGCCGGCGAGATGGTGGCGTTCCGCGCTTTCCTGACTGGCCTCGACTACCGCTGCTGGGACGAGAGCGCCAATCCGGTCTACAAGCTCTTTCTGTAATCCACGCCCCACCTACCGTACCAGGCCCAGACATGACGGCACAGACGACCATCGAGGCAGCACCAGTGAGGGAACGCACGCAGTATCGTTACTATGATTTCGTGATGGCGGCGTTCGTGACCATCTTGCTCTGCTCGAACCTGATCGGCGCGGCCAAGGCGGCACAGGTCACCTTGCCGCTACTGGGCACGGTGACCTTCGGCGCGGGCGTGCTGTTTTTTCCGGTCTCGTACATCTTCGGCGACATCCTCACCGAGGTCTACGGCTATGGCCGCGATCGTCGTGTGATCTGGGCCGGTTTCGGCGCGCTGGTCTTTGCTGCGATCATGTCGACCGTCGTGCTGGCGCTGACCCCGGCCGCCGACCCGTTCAACACCGAATACCAGACCCATCTGAACGCGGTTTTCGGGAACACACCGCGCATCATCTTCGGCTCCATCACGGCATTCTGGGCCGGCAGCTTCGTCAATAGCTATGTCATGGCGAAGATGAAGGTGCGCAGCAATGGAAAAATGCTCTGGGCGCGCACCATCGGCTCGACCATCTGCGGCGAACTGGTCGACTCCAGCCTGTTCTACGTGATCGCGTTCTACGGCATCTGGTCGAACCAGCAATTAATGGCGGTAATCGTCGCGCAGTATTTCCTGAAAACCGGCTGGGAAGTGGTGATGACACCAGTCACCTACCGCGT
>JACMOV010000029.1 GCA_014377845.1 Herminiimonas sp. | reverse complement strand
TAAAATTACCCGAATCCCTCGACAGCTCAATGTGCTTTGATACTGCTTAAAACCAAAAAACCCGCGTCAGCACGAGGCTTGGGCGGGTTTTTGACACTTCCTTGACGCTTGATACTTTGTTTCTTGGCGGAGACGAAGGGAGTCGAACCCTTGATACAGGTTTAAGCCCGTATGCTCCCTTAGCAGGGGAGTGCCTTCGACCACTCGGCCACGTCTCCACGCGTTCAACGGCACATCATCACCGTAGCGCCGGCGAAACCGCCAGCGATCCGCATGATATCTTTTCAAGCTCCGCAGGTCAATGAAACTATGCGGGCGTGCCTTGAATCACGCGCCATTTTCCAGGCCGAATGCCTTGTGGAGCGCACGCACCGCGAGTTCCATGTACTTTTCATCGATCAGCACTGAAATCTTGATCTCCGAAGTCGAGATCATCAGGATGTTGATGCCCTCCTCTGCCAGCGTGCGGAACATCTGCGAGGCGATGCCTACATGGCTGCGCATGCCGACGCCGACCACCGAGACCTTCGATACCTTGGCGTCGCCGGTGATGCTGGCCGCGCCGATGGTGGCCTTGACGCTGCCGGTCAGCACATCCATCGACTTGCTGAATTCGCCGCGCGGCACCGTGAAGGTGAAGTCGGTCTTGCCGTCGACCGACTGGTTCTGGATGATCATGTCGACTTCGATGTTGGCATCGGCGACCGGGCCGAGGATCTGGTAAGCGATGCCGGGACGGTCGGGCACGCCGAGCACCGTGATCTTAGCTTCGTCGCGATTGAACGCGATGCCGGTAATAGCCGCTTGTTCCATGTTGTCTTCTTTCTCAAACGATATCAGGGTGCCGGAGGTGCTTTCCTCTTCCAGCGGGATCATCGGGTCGGTCAGCGAGGACAGGACCCGGGTCGGCATCTTGTAATTGCCGGCGAATTCGACCGAGCGGATCTGCAGCACTTTCGAACCCAGCGATGCCATCTCGAGCATCTCTTCGAAGGTCACCTTCTCGAGCCGCCGCGCTTCCGACACCACGCGTGGATCGGTAGTGTAGACGCCGTCGACGTCGGTGTAGATCAGGCACTCCTGCGCCTTCATGGCCACGGCAACCGCCACGGCCGAGGTGTCCGAGCCGCCACGTCCGAGCGTGGCGATGTTGCCGTCGCCGTCGACGCCCTGGAAGCCGGTGATGATGACGATCTTGCCGGCGTCGAGGTCACGCGTGACCTTGGTCTCGTCGATCGACTGGATGCGCGCCTTGGTGAATGCCGAGTCGGTGCGGATGGCGACCTGCCAGCCTGCGTAGGACACCGCTTCCTTGCCGATGGCATGCAGTGCCATGGCCAGCAGCGCCACCGAGACCTGCTCGCCGGTCGAGGCCAGCATGTCGAGCTCACGCGGATCGGGCTGCGGCATGATCTCGCGCGCCATGCCGATCAGGCGGTTGGTCTCGCCCGACATCGCGGACGGCACGACGATGATCTGGTAACCGGCGTCGTGCCACTTGGCGACGCGCCGGGCGACATTCTTGATGCGCTCGGTGGAGCCCATCGACGTGCCACCGTATTTGTGAACGATTAATGCCATAAGGAATACCGGTCCGGATGGTGAAAATGCAATGAAAATCGCGTGCAAAAGCACGCGTGGGACAACCCGCGACTTTACCTTCTGCAACGCAAAATGACAAGCATCGCGCCGCCATCCGGGCGCCTACCCGACGCCGGATTGCGCGGCATCCAATGGCGCGACGCGTCGGACATGGCGCCCGGTGAAGCCTTGTTCATGCGGTGGCCAACGCCGTCGCAATGCCGGTATCGGCTTCCCAGCGCAGGCTGATCCGCACGCCGTCGCCTTGGCTGAAATGATGGCAGTCCATGCCGATGCCGGCGGCGTACAGCAACTGCCGGCCGATGGAGACAAGCGGCAAGTGATTGCGTTCCCAGGCCGGCACGTCGGCTGCCTGGTAGTGATACTTCAGGCTACGGGTAGGCCGATTCGCCGCCGGCTTCAGGCGCCAGCCGCCGGTGCGCCAGTGCAGCGCCAGCGACTGGGTGCGCAGCCAGTCTGCATCGACGCCCTGTTCGGCAGGTTCGAAGTGCAGGCTTCCCCCGAATGCGGGAAACGCCATGCTCGCCGCACCGTTCCAGCAAAACACGGCCTGGTCCTGTTCGGGATCGGGCAACGCGCGTCGCGGCGTCATGACGATGCGGTTGCGATGGCGATGGATCTCGCAATCGGGATGGCCGACCAGGATCTGGGCATCGGCTTTCGCGCCGAGCAACTGGCTGCGCAGCTCTTCGAGCCACGCAGTGGAAGGCATCCGCATGCCGCGCCGCGCAAACCAGTAGCGCAACAGGTTGTCGCTGCGCGCCGGGCTCATGCATCGAAAACGGTCGATGTCGAGGGCGTCTCCTTCGGTACATGCCGCAAAATCCTGTTCTGCCAGTTCGACCAGCAATTGCTGCGCCGATGCCGCATGCCGTGCACTGCGGGCAAAGCGTTGCGCGAATCCGGGAAAGCCTTCTGCCAGCACCGGCATGACCCGATGGCGCAATGCATTGCGGGCATAACGCGGGTCGTCGTTGGAGGGATCGTCGACGTGATCGATCCCATGGGCGCCGGCAAACAATTCCAGCGCAGCGCGCGACGCAGTCAGCAAGGGGCGTCCCATCATCAGTGCCGGATCGCCCAGCAATGCCGGTGCGGTGTTGCAGGCGTCCATGCCGGACAGGCCGGCGACCCCCGCGCCGCGCAGCAGTTGCAGCAGCACGGTCTCGGCCTGGTCGTCCTCGTGATGCGCCGTCAGCAGCAGCGTGACGCCGTGCTCACGGCAGAGCGCGCCGAGCGCCGCGTAGCGTTCACGCCGCGCCGCGCCTTCGATTCCTTCGCCGCCTGCCTGGTCGACATGAATGCGTCGCGCATCGAAGGCGATACCGAGCGCTGCCGTCCGCGCCGCACAGTGGGCGAGCCACGCATCTGCCTGACCGGACAGGCCATGATGGATGTGGAATGCGTGCAGCGCGATGTCGTTGACAGTGGCGTAGGCTTTTGCAAGATGCAGCAGCACCGACGAGTCGAGCCCGCCGCTGTAGGCAATGGCGAGCGCGCGGCGTTCAGGTGCGGGTGCAGGCGCGGCGGAATCGAAAACGCGCGCTGCGATTGCTCCCAGCGCGCGTTCGAAGCGCGCCGCTGTCGCGCGCGCATCTTCAATCGGCATGACTCATTCCGGTGAGGTGATTTCCTTGAATTTACCGAAGCTCATCAGTTTCTCATGACGGGTTGACAGCAAATCCTTGGTCTTGACGCCCTGGAACTGGCGCAGCGTATCGGCCAGTGCCCGCTTGAGCAACAACGCCATCTGTTTCGGATCGCGATGCGCGCCGCCCAGAGGCTCGGTGACGATCTTGTCGATCAGGTTCATTGCCTTGAGACGATGCGCGGTCAGGCCCAGCGCTTCGGCGGCGTCCGACGCGCGTTCCGCTGTCTTCCACAGGATCGAGGCGCAGCCTTCCGGCGAGATCACGGAATAGGTCGCATATTGCAGCATCAGCACCGCATCGCCGACCGCGATCGCCAGTGCGCCGCCGGAGCCGCCTTCGCCGATGATGGTGGCGATCAGCGGCACCTTCAGTTCGGCCATCACGTACAGGTTATGGCCGATCGCCTCCGACTGCCCGCGCTCTTCCGCATCGATGCCGGGAAAGGCACCGGGCGTATCGACGAAGGTGAAGACCGGCAGGTTGAATTTCTCGGCAAGCTTCATCAGGCGCATCGCCTTGCGATAACCTTCCGGTTTTGGCATGCCGAAATTGCGCAGCGCCCGTTCCTTGGTGTCACGCCCCTTCTGATGTCCCAGCACCATGCACGCCTGGCCGTTGAAGCGCGCCAGGCCGCCGACGATCGACAGGTCGTCCGCATAGCTGCGGTCGCCATGGAGTTCGTGGAAATCGGTGAATATCTGGTTGATGTAATCCATCGTGTACGGCCGTTGCGGATGGCGCGCGATCTGCGACACCTGCCAGGGCGTGAGCTTGGCGTAGATGTCTTTTGTCAGCTGCTGGCTTTTCTTGGACAGGCGGTCGATCTCCTCGGAGATGTCGACTGCCGAATCATCCTGCACGAACCGCAATTCCTCGATCTTCGATTCGAGTTCGGCGATCGGCTGTTCGAAACCGAGAAACGTGGTCTTGGAAATCGTGCTCATCGTTGTCCTTGTAGTCAGGCCGGCGAATGGCCGGCCTCGTCAGTGCTCAGTATTCTACTGGCACGGGTTCCAGGCTGCGCCATAAATACCAAGTCGCAACCGTCCTGAACGGTTCCCAGTTGGCGGAGACTTCCCGCGCATCGCTGCGTGACACCGGTTCGCCGGAAAAATAGTTGATGCTGATGCCCTTGAGCAGGCCGACGTCGTCGAGCGGCAGGATGTTCGGCCGCAGCAGGCTGAAGATCAGGAACATCTCGGCCGTCCAGCGTCCGATGCCGCGAATCTGGATCAGGTCGGCGATGACATCCTCGTCGTCCATCGTGATCCATTTGTCGGCATGCACCCGGCGCGCCTTGAAGTGCTCGGCCAGGTCGAGAATGTATTCGGACTTGCGCTTGGAAAGGCCGCAGGTCACCAGCGTTTCGCCGGCTTTCAGCACCTGTGCCGGCGTGCATTTCGGGCAGATCAGCAGCAGCCGCTGCCACACCGTTTCCGCAGCGCGTACGGAAATCTGCTGGCCGACGATCGAGCGCGCCAGCGTGGTGAACGGCTCGGCGCGGCCGACCAGCTGCAGGTCGCCGAACTGCGGAATCAGCTTGCGCATGATGCGATCGCGCCGCATCAGTTCGGCCTTCGCATCCTCCCAGTAAGCGGGCACGGCATGCCGGATGACCGGCGTCGCACTGATTGCCATGCCGTCTACGCTTTTCGCCATTGCGTTGCTCCACCCGGTTTGTCTTCCAGCACGATGCCGCTGTCGAACAGGGCCGCGCGAATCCGGTCTGCCTCGGCAAAATTGCGGGCAGCCTTGGCAGCCGCGCGCGCGGCGGTCTGGGCCTCGACATTGGCAGCCAGCGCCGTGTCGGCGGCGGCATCGCCCTGACCTGCCATGGACGCGCCCTGCAAAAATGCCTGCGGCGCGCGCTCGAGCAAACCGAGGATGCCGGCCAGGCCCTTGAGCTGACGCGCCAGCGCCGGCGCCCGGGTGCGGTTGACCTCGGCTGCCAGCTCGAACAGCACCGACACTGCCAGCGGTGTATTGAAATCATCGTCCATCGCTTCGGCAAAGCGCACCGCATGCGCCTCGTCGCGATCTAGCGGCAGGTCATCCGCCGCAACCTCGTTGAGTGCCGTGTAGAGCCGCGTGAGCGCCTGGCGCGCATCGTCGAGATGCACGTCGGAATAATTCAGCGGACTGCGGTAGTGCGAGCGCAGGATGAAAAAGCGCAGCACTTCCGCGTCGTACCGCGTCAGCACTTCCCGGATCGTAAAGAAATTGCCGAGCGACTTGGACATCTTTTCATTGTCGACCCGCAGGAAGCCGTTGTGGATCCAGTAGTTGACGAACGGATGACCGAGCGCGCCCTCGGACTGGGCAATTTCGTTTTCGTGATGCGGGAACTGCAGGTCCGCGCCGCCGCCATGGATGTCGAAGCGTTCGCCGAGCAGCGCGCAGGCCATGGCCGAGCACTCGATATGCCAGCCCGGGCGTCCCTTGCCCCATGGCGAATCGAACTGTGCCGCGGCCGGCTCGTGCGGCTTGGCACGCTTCCAGAGAACGAAATCGAGCGGATCGCGCTTGCCGAGATTGACATCGACCCGTTCGCCAGCACGCAGGTCGTCGAGCGATTTGCCGGACAGCTTGCCGTAGCCGACAAAATTGCGAACCGCGTAATTGACGTCGCCGTCATCGGCGACATAGGCGAGATCCTTCTTTTCAAGCGTCTCGATCAGGCCCACCATCTGCGGCACGTAATCGGTGGCGCGCGGCTCGTGCGTCGGCGGCAGGATGCCGAGCGCGCTGATGTCTTCATGCATGTAGCGGGTGAAGCGCGTGGTCAGTTCGCCAATGGTTTCATTGTTCTCGACGGCCCGCTTGATGATCTTGTCTTCGATGTCGGTGATGTTGCGCACGTAAATGACGCTGTAGCCGCTGGCCCGCAGCCAGCGATAGACCACGTCGAACGCCATCATCATGCGCGCATGGCCGATGTGGCAGTAATCGTAGATCGTCATGCCGCAGACGTACAGGCGCACCGACCCTGGTTCGATCGGCGTAAAAAACTGCTTCTCACGCGCCAGCGTGTTGTAGATTTTCAGGGAGCTCATGGACTTTTTTGATTCTTCGGAAGCGCCTGTACGCAGCCAGGTCGCCGGAACCCTGCCTGAATCATTGTTTGATAAAATGCCGCGAAGCGTCGAAGTATAGCACCGAAAAAAACCCGGATTGCCGCTTCCGGACGACATGAAAATGGTGCAATGCAGACGTTTCATGATGCTGCCTGTCAGGTTTTTTGCCAGGCGCTTTTCGGCCCCATTCACCCACGCGTTTTCCGGGAATCTTCCATGCCAGTATCAAGCTCAGCATCAAGCCCAGCATCAAGCCCAGCATCACGCCGTACATTCGCCGCATCGCTGCTCGCCGTCCTGATTTCAGCTGCAACATCCTGCGCCATCGCGGCCGGCGCGCCACACGTCGCGCTCACGACCAGCGCCGGCGACATCGTGCTGGAACTGAATCCCGAACTCGCACCCAAAACGGTCGATAATTTTCTGCAGTACGTCAAGAGCGGCCAGTACACCGGCACCATCTTTCATCGCGTGATCGACGGCTTCATGATCCAGGGCGGTGGCTTCGACAGCAGCATGAAAGAAAAGACCACGCGCGCACCAATCCCGAACGAAGCCAAGAATGGCCTGAAGAACGAGGCCTACACGATCGCGATGGCGCGCACGTCCGACCCCGATTCCGCGACTGCCCAGTTTTTCATCAACGTCGCCAACAACGCGGCGCTTGACTATCCCGGTCGCGACGGCGCCGGCTACTGCGTCTTCGGCAAGGTCATCAAGGGCGCCGCGGTGGTCGACAAGATCAAGCAAGTCGCGGTGGCCGACAACGGCCCGAACCAGAACGTGCCGGTCAAGCCGATCGTGATCACGTCCGCAAAGATCGTTCCCTGACGTTATCCGGATTGCGGATAGCGTTTTTCATCACCATTAGCGAGGTTTTCCATGGCTGTACTCCTGACCACCAATCACGGCAACATCAAGATCGAACTTGATGCCGAAAAAGCACCGAAGACGGTCGAGAATTTCCTGAACTACGTTCGTGAAGGCCATTACGACGGCACCATCTTTCATCGCGTCATCGATGGCTTCATGGTCCAGGGCGGCGGCTTCACGCCGGGCATGAAGCAGAAGCCGACCGGCGCCACGGTCGAGAACGAAGCCAAGAACGGCCTCAAGAACGAGAATTACACGGTGGCGATGGCGCGCACTTCCGACCCGCATTCGGCCTCGGCACAGTTTTTCATCAACGTGAAGAACAACAGCTTCCTCGACCATGCCGGCGAATCCAACTGGGGCTATTGCGTGTTCGGTAAAGTCGTCGAAGGCATGGACGTGGTCGACAAGATCCGCGCCGTCAAGACCACCCGCACCGGCATGTTTGCCGACGTGCCGGCCGAAGATGTCGTGATCCAGAAGGCGAAAGTGGTCTGATCGACCTTGATGCCTACTGAAGCAACCATCGAAGCAGCAATCGAAGCAGCGTTCGAGGCAACAATTGCGCCACCGCCGTCAACCGCGCCGGTGGCGCTGTTCATTTCGGACATCCACCTGCAGCAGGATGCGCCGCGCACCGCACAGGCCTTCTTCGATTTTCTGGTTCGCCATGCGCCACGCGTCCAGCAGCTCTATCTGCTGGGCGACCTGTTCGAATACTGGGCCGGCGACGACGATCTGGCCGCGCCTTTCAATGCGCGGGTGGTCACTGCCTTGCACGCGGCAAGCGACGCCGGAACGGCGGTGTTCTGGATGGCCGGTAACCGGGACTTCCTGATCGGCGGCGATTTCGCCAGGGCGGCTGGACTGACGCTGCTGCCCGATCCGAGCATCGTCACCATCGCGGGACGCACCATCGTTCTCGCGCATGGCGATGCGCAGTGCACGGACGATCTCGACTACCAGGCATTTCGCTCGTACGTGCGCAATCCGCAATGGCAGAACGACTTCCTGGCGAGGCCGCTGGCGGAACGGCTCGCGCTGATCGCCAGGATGCGGGAAGGCAGCCGTGACGCCCAGCGCCAGAAAACCGAGGCGATCATGGATGTCAATCCGGACGCGATCGCCAGCCTGTTTTCGGCTTCCCGGGCGCCGCTCATGATCCACGGCCACACGCATCGGCCCGGCGTCCATGAACACATCATTGCGGGCGAGCGGCGTGTGCGTCACGTGCTCACCGACTGGGATTGCGAGGCAGCGACACTGCGTGGTGGCGGACTTGCGCTCTATCCCGATGGCACGATTGCGCGCCTCGGGCTGCATCAATAAGTGCCCGAACTGCCCGGTTGGAGCAACTGATCAGTCGAACATCGTGCCGTTCGTACCCGCGAAGGTCTTGACGAAAAAATTGAACAGGGCAACGCCCTCCTGCGTGGCAAGGAAGGTCAGCGCCCGGTCTGCCAGGATGATCACGGTTTCGTCTCCCGAGAGGTATGACTCCCACTGGTCATGCCGCATCTGGTCGGCGATCAGGCCGGCATCCATCGACATCTGTTCCTTGACCATATGCTTGAGCAACCGCGCCGCCTTGTCAGTCGACACCGGCGCACCCATTTCCAGCGCAGCGACGAACGACGTGAGTGCCGGTACTTCATCCTGCTGCGTGATGCGCACCGCCTCCTGCTCCGAAAGATGGCCGTCGCCGCCTGGCGACTGGTGGGAAGTGACAGGTTGGGAATCGTTCATTTGGTGCTCCAGGAATCCGCAGCGGGTCAGGCGTGCAATTAAAGGCCGACGCAACATGCGTCGCTACCTCGGGGTCGAATCAAAACGTGGCTGGACGCCATGCCGATGGCGACACTGGCTGGATCGCAGCGGTGTAGTCAGTCACCATGTCTTGCCTGGATGATAACCCTCAAAGCCGTGCTGGCGATCGCATGTTTTGACGACTCGTCAGAATTTAATTGGACAAGCGGCGCCCGGTGTCGACGGCGTCACCCTCCGAATCCGTGCCTCGCACCGGTGCGTTGCGGCTGGCGGCCCCCTCTTTTTCGATCTCCAGTTCGAATGCTGTCGGCGGCGCCACCCGGCCTGGCAATGCAGTGCTCCGTTCAATTGTCGGCGGTGCCGATAATGCAGGCGGCGCATATCGGTACCGTAATGGTGGAGGCTCTGGTGCCGGCGGCGGTTCGGGTTCCGGAACAAAGTCGGGGGCCGGTACAAGTGCAGGTAAATGCGGCGCAGGCACCGGCACTCCGGATTCCGTATCTGCCGGCGCGACCCGTCTCGGCGCCGATCGCACTGGCGGCGAGATGGTCGCCTTCGGCACCGACGCATCCGTTACGATGCCGACCAGATGCCGCGCCCAGTCCAGCACCGGCCCCCACACCGTTGCGCCTGGCAAGGCATCCCGCGCTTTAGGGAAGTGCGCCCCGACATCGATCATCCGGGCGCCGATTGCCTGCTGTAAAAAATCGCCGACGACCGGCAACGCATTGTGGGCGCCCTGTCCCCAATAACTGCTGCGCATGGTCACCCGGGGGTCGTTGAAGCCCACCCAGGCACCGACCACCAGGCGCGGATGCATCGCGATGAACCAGCCATCGGTATTGTCCTGCGTGGTGCCGGTCTTGCCTGCGACTTCGCCCTGGATACCGAACTGGGTGCGCAGTGCCTCGCCGCTGCCCCGTACGACGACGCCGTGCATCATCTGCACCAGATCCTCGGCAGTACTGCGCGACATGGCGCGCTCGGACTTGGTGGAAAACTCGGCAAGCACCCTGCCCCGCCTGTCCTCGACCCGCGTCACCATGACCGGCGCCACGTACTCGCCGCCATTGGCAATCGTTGCGTAGCCTGATGCCATTTCCAGCAAGGTGGCGGGACTGGTGCCGAGCGCCAGCGATGGCACCGGATTGAGACGGCTGGTGCGTACCCCGGCGCGGCGCGCAAAGTCGACCACCCTGGCTGGCCCGACTTCCTGCATCACCTGCGCCGTGATCGTATTCTTGGAATACACCAGCCCCTGGGTCGCCGTCATTGCCTGACCGCTGGCCGTGGCCATGTCCTGCGGCCGCCAGACGCTGCCATCCGCGGCACGGTAGTCGATCACCTGATCGACAAAGGTCTTGTCGGGCGCCATGCCGTGTTCCAGCGCCGCGCCATAGACGAAGGGTTTGAAGGTCGATCCCGGCTGGCGCTGCGCGCGTGCCACATGGTCGAATTGGTCGGTGTCGAAATCGCGGCTGCCGACCCAGGCCTTGATGTCGCCGGTGGTCGGATCGAGCGCCACGACGCCGGTTTCGACCCGGCTTTTGGCCAGACGCAGGCGCGCCATGATGTCCTTGTCCTGCTTCACCTGGACCAGCGCCGCCTCCGCGCTGTTGGTGCTCGCGAGGGCGGCACGATACGCCACCGACTCACGCACGAAGTCATCGAGCAGACCAGGATTGGTGCGCCAGAAATGCGCGAATGGTGTAACCCGCGCATGCATCCCAGCGTAGGTGCCGGTCGAAGTCGCCAGCAGTTTTTGCGACGGTACGCTCCACTCGACATCAGCGACGGCTTGCAGTGCGCCGAGTCGGCGCCGGACCGCTAGATTTGCCGCCGCCTGCATCCGCGAATCAATGGTGGTGTACACCTTCAGTCCATCGGCAAAGATATCGTAGTCGTGACGGTCGGCCCAGCCGATCAGCCACTTGCGTACATGCTCTGCGAAATGCGGCGCATTGCCCCGCGCCTCCAGCTGGCGCTCGAAGTCGAGCCGGATCGGACGCCGTTTCAGGACCTCGAAGGCGGCCGGCGCCAGCACGCCGCGCCGAACCATCTGCGTCAGGACGACATTGCGGCGATCGAGGGCACGCTGCGGATTGAAAACCGGGTTGTAGTAGCTCGCGCCCTTGAGCAAGCCGATAAGGGTGGCGCTTTCGGCGACCGTCAACCTGACAGCTGACTTGTCGAAATACGTACGCGCCGCCATTTCGATGCCGAACGCGTTGTAAAGAAACGGCACGGTATTGAGATAGGTTTCCAGGATTTCATCCTTGGTGAACGCATGCTCGATCTTCAGTGCGGTGATGGTTTCCTTGAGCTTGCGAGTCAGGGACCGGGAGCGGCCGATTTCTTCGGGATACAGATTGCGCGCCAGTTGCTGGGTGATCGTGGAAGCGCCCTGCACATGACCGCTCGCCGTGCGCACGATTGCGCCACCGAGCCGATAGAAATCGATGCCGTGGTGCTGGTAAAACCGGTTGTCTTCAGTGGCGATCAGGGCCTGCACGACGGATGGCGAAATGCGCGCCAGCGGCACCCACTCCCGGTTGAACCGCTTGTAGGTAGCCAGGCGCTGGCCATCGACCGAGAACAGTATCGAGGGCTGCTCGACCCGCGCTTTTTTCAGGTTCGCGATGCTGGGCGTGAACGGAATCAGGATCAACGTGTACAGAAACAAGCCCATCACGCCGCTTGCCGCCACCATGGCCGACAAGCGTCCTGCGGCAACCCATCGGTGCCTTCCGTCGACACCCCGGGTGAACAATTCGGTGACGTTCCTGTTGACGCTCAGAAGCGCCCGCCGCCAGCGCGGCGCGGCTGGCGGGCTCGGATCAATGATCAAGGTTGGCAGGTCCTCTGCATTGGCAAGTCTGCACTGTACGGCATGCGTAGTCGCTCTGCCAGTAGCGCCACGGCTGTCTCGCTTGCGATCAACTGTTCCGGATGCGGCAGCGATCGTCGCCGCCGGCGGGCCCCG
>JACMOV010000186.1 GCA_014377845.1 Herminiimonas sp. | reverse complement strand
GACGCCGGGACCGGCGATCAGGCCGATCGCCAGCGCCGTCATGGTCGCGGCGATGGCGCGGAACGTGATGAAGTTGACGACGCGAAGCGCGCCGACGTCCTGCTGAAAATATTGTGCTAACCAGAGCAGCATGTCAGTGTGAATCCTGTACCTGTTGACCGAGAAGATGGTGCACGACGCGCTCCATCTTCATGAAACGTGAACCCTTGACCAGCACCGTCGCCGCTGGCGTCGCCAGTACGGCAGCCGCCTGCTGCAATGGCGCGATGCCGGCGTAATGCACAGCACCGGCGCCGAATGCGGTGGCCGTCGCCACCGCCAGATCGCCTAGGGTCAGCACCTGGCCGACGCCGCGGCTGCGGGCGTAGTTGCCGATCTCTTCATGGAACGCCGCGCCGTTCTCGCCGACTTCGCCCATGTCGCCCAGCACCAGCACGCGCGGCGCCGGCGCTGCCGCCAGGACATCGATGGCGGCCCGCACTGAATCCGGATTGGCGTTGTAGGTGTCGTCGATCACCAAGGCGCCGCTGGTTGCGGTCCTGCGCTGCAGCCTGCCGGCGACCGGCGCAAAACTTTCCAGCCCGCGCACGATGGCATCGACCGGCATGCCGATCGCCAGGGCGCAGGCGATCGCCGCCAGGGCATTGCGTACGTTATGCTCGCCGGCGGCCGACAGCCTGACCGTGAAGGCGTTGCCATCGGCGACCACCGCCATGTCGCTGCCGAAGACGTTCGGCACGAACGTACAGCGCACGTCGGCTGCAGCGTCGAGGCCGAAGGTCAGCACGCGCCGCTTGCCGCATCCCGCCGCGAGTTCCTGCCACAGGCCGGTGAACGGATCGCCGGCCGGGAAAACCGCGACGCCGTCGTCCGGCAAACTGGCGAGGACCGCACCGTTTTCACGCGCCACCGCTTCGACCGTCGCCATGAATTCCTGGTGCTCGCGCTGGGCGTTGATGACCAGGCCGACCGTCGGTTGCGTCAGCGCTGACAGGACAGCGATTTCACCCGGATGGTTCATGCCGAGTTCGACCACGGCGGCACGGATCGTGTCGTCCAGGCGCAGCAGCGTCAGCGGCACGCCGATCTCGTTATTGAAATTGCCACGCGTCGCCATGCTGTGTCCGGCGCCGAGACCGGCCGCCAGGATCGATGCAATCATTTCCTTGACCGTGGTCTTGCCGTTGCTGCCGGTGACGCCAATGATCGGGATTGCAAAATTGCTGCGCCAGCCGTGCCCGACCTCGCCCAATGCAACCCGGGTATCCGGCACGCACAGCAGCGGTACCGGCAGGCCCGCGAGCTGCGCGGGCGCGGCATCCTGCGCGACCATGATGGCTGCGACGCCGCGGGCGGCGACATCGGCGAGAAAGGCATGCGCATCGAAATTGTCGCCGCGCAGCGCCACGAACAGGCTGCCGGCCGGCGCCGTGCGGCTGTCGGTGGCGACGTCCTCGAAGGCGACGCCGGCATCGGCCGCGGCCAGGTTGCTGCCGCTGATCCAGCGCTGGCACTGTGACAGGGTGGCGCGCATCAGTACGGTCCCTTCATGGTGGCGCGCGCCGCCAGCGCCAGCGCGGCATGGTCGGCATCGAGAAATTGCAGCTTGCGGCCGCGGATTTCCTGGTAGCGCTCGTGGCCCTTGCCGGCCAGAAGAATCACGTCGGTTTTCGCGGCATGGCGCAGCGCCCACAGGATCGCGGTGGCGCGGTCTTCGATCACGTGCGGTGTCCGGCCCTGCGCCAGCGCGTCGGTGATGCCGGCGACGATGTCGGCGATGATCGCGGCCGGCACTTCATTGCGCGGATTGTCGCTGGTGATGACCACGTGGTCTGCCGCCTGGGAAATCGCGCCCATCTGCGGCCGCTTGCCCGGATCGCGGTCGCCGCCGCAGCCGAAGACGCACCACAGCGCGCCCTGGCGGGTATCGGCCAGATGGCGCAGCGATGCCAGCGTCTTTTGCAGCGCGTCCGGCGTATGGGCGTAGTCGATCACCACCAGAGGCTGGTCCGGTCCGCCGATCTGCTGCATGCGGCCAGCGACCGGCTGCAGGGCTTCGATTGCCGCGACCGCATCGGCCGGCGCCATGCCCTTGGCGAGCAGCACGCCGAGCACGCCCAGCACGTTGCTGACATTGAAGTCGCCCACCAGATGGGTGCGCATCAGGTTCCTGCTGGTCGGCGTCGAAAACGGCGCCTGTAGCTGGAACTGGGTGCCGGCATGACTGCCGCGAATGTCGCTCGCCGCCAGCAAGACACCGCCATCGCCCAGCACCTCGCCCCGCGCGCCAGCGATCGTGTAGCCGGTCAGGCTTACCTGCGGCGCGGTCGCACGCAGATGCGCGACCAGCCGCAGGCCCATCGGATCGTCGAGATTGAGGACCGCATGGCGCAGGTCCGGCCAGTCGAACAGGCGGGTCTTGGCGGCCTCGTAGGCGGCCATGTCGCCGTGATAGTCGAGGTGGTCGCGGGTCAGGTTGGTGAACAGGGCGACGTCGATGTGCAGGCCCTGCATGCGCTGCTGCTCGAGACCGATCGACGAGGCTTCGATCGCCAGCGACGTCGCACCCCGGGCGCGGGCGCCGGCCAAGGCATCCTGCAGCTGAACTGCGTCCGGCGTGGTGTAGCCGGTGACGTCGAAGCCGCTGCTCTCGCCATGCTCGACCAGGCCGACGCCGAAGGTGCCGATCACCACCGATGGCGGCGCCTTGCGCGACAGCGCCGCAGCCAGCCACTGCGTGCAGCTGGTCTTGCCGTTGGTGCCAGTGACGGCGACCGAGAACATGGCGTCGCCAGGCGCGCCG
>JACMOV010000185.1 GCA_014377845.1 Herminiimonas sp. | reverse complement strand
GTGCTGCTCAACCTGGGCTATGTCGTCTCCGCCTCTGACATCGGCAGCAACCCCGCCACGCTGCGGCTGGACAAGCTGGGCGCGAAAGCCACGCTTGGCCATGCCGCCGAAAACGTCGCCGGCGCCGATGCGATCGCCACCTCGACCGCGGTCAAGGAAGACAATGCCGAAGTGATCGCCGCCCGCGAGCGCAAGATCCCGGTGGTGCCGCGCGCCATGATGCTGGCCGAGCTGATGCGCCTGAAGCAAGGCATCGCGATCGCCGGCACCCACGGCAAGACGACGACCACCAGCCTGGTCGCCAGCGTGCTGGCGCAGGGCGGGCTCGACCCCACCTTCGTCATCGGCGGGCGCCTGACCAGCGCTGGCGCCAACGCCAAGCTCGGCGCGGGCGACTTCATCGTGGCCGAGGCCGACGAGTCGGATGCCTCGTTCCTGAACCTGTCGCCGGTGATCGAGGTCATCACCAACATCGACGCCGATCACATGGAAACCTACGAACATGATTTCGGCAAGCTGAAACAGGCCTTCGTCGACTTCACCCATCGGCTGCCGTTCTACGGCATCGCGGTGCTGTGCATGGACGATCCGCATGTACGCGAAATCATGCCGGCGATCTCCAAGCCGATCATCACCTACGGCTTCCATGAAGAAGCGCAGGTACGGGCAGTCGATGCCATCGCGCTCGACGGCTTCATGCAGTTCACCGTGGTGCAGGAAGGCTATGCGCCCATGACGGTGCGCCTCAACCAGCCCGGCATGCACAACGTGCAGAATGCCTGCGCCGCCATCACCATCGCGCGCGAAGTCGGCGTGGCAGATGCGGATACCCAGAAGGCGCTGGAGGAATTCACCGGCGTCGGCCGCCGCTTCACCCGTTATGGCGAAATCGCGCTGCCGGCCGATTCGTTGACCGGCAAGAACGGCAGCTTCGCGCTGGTCGACGATTACGGCCACCACCCGGTGGAAACCGCCGCCACGCTGGCCGCCGCGCGCGGCGCCTATCCTGGCCGCCGCCTGGTGCTGGCCTTCCAGCCGCACCGCTACACCCGCACCCGCGACCTGTTCGAGGATTTTGTGAAGGTACTCTCCAGCGCCGACCTGCTGGTGCTGGCAGAGGTCCATGCGGCCGGCGAAGCACCGATCGTCGCCGCCGATGGTCGTGCGCTGGCGCATGCGCTGCGCGTGGTCGGCAAGGTCGAGCCGGTGTTTGTCGAAGACATCGGCGACATGCCGGACACGATTCGCGGCCTGCTGCGCGATGGCGATGTCGTCATCACCATGGGCGCCGGATCGATCGCCGCCGTGCCGGGCAAGCTGGCGGCGATCGCCACCGCCGCGACATCCAGCGCTTCCTCCGTGCATCCCTCAACCGGACCACAGTCATGACAGCGAATGCACCAATGAATCCACCAGCGAATGCAGCGCAATTCGGCAAGGTCGGCGTACTCTTCGGCGGCCGCTCCGCCGAGCGTGAAGTCTCGCTCATGTCCGGCGCCGGCGTGCTGGCGGCGTTGCAGAGCCAGGGCATCGATGCGCATGCCTTCGATCCGGCCGAGCGCTCGCTGGCCGAACTGGCCGCCGAAAAATTCGAGCGCGTCTTCATTGCCCTGCACGGCCGCTTTGGCGAGGACGGTACGCTCCAGGGCGCGCTCGAGCAGCTCGGCATTCCCTACACCGGCAGCGGCGTGATGGCCTCCGCCATCGGCATGGACAAGATCTACACGAAGATGATCTGGCTGATGCACGG
This sequence comes from Herminiimonas sp., assembly GCA_014377845.1. Classification (GTDB taxonomy): domain Bacteria; phylum Pseudomonadota; class Gammaproteobacteria; order Burkholderiales; family Burkholderiaceae_D; genus JANXSS01. The sequence goes on along the minus strand of JACMOV010000185.1, from coordinate 5,000 downwards.
CCTGCCGACGCCGAAGTACGCGCTGCTCAACGCCGACACCGACCTGCGCCGCGTACCCGACACGCTCGGCCTGCCGCTGATCGTCAAGCCACCGCACGAAGGATCGACCATTGGCATCACCAAGGTATCGGGCTACGCCGAGATGCGCGCCGCGTATGCACTGGCAGCGCAGTTCGACGAAGTGGTGCTGGCCGAGGAATTCATTACCGGCCGCGAATTCACCGTTGCCGTGCTCGGACGCGGATCGAGCGCGCGGGCACTGCCGATTACCGAGATCATCGCGCCGCAGGGCAATTACGACTACCAGGCCAAGTACTTCGGCGACGAGACCAAGTATGTCTGCCCGGCGGTGCTGGATGCCGACACCGCGGCCGAGATGGATCGCATTGCGGTCGAAGCGTATCGCGCCATTGGCTGCGAAGGCTGGGGTCGGGTCGACTTCTTGCTGCGCGCATCTGACAACAAGCCGTTCCTGCTGGAGGTCAATACTTCGCCCGGCATGACCAGCCACTCTCTCGTGCCGATGGCGGCGCGCGCTGCCGGCATGCGCTACGAACAATTGTGTGTCGAGATCCTGCGCATGGCGAGCGTGAAGATGCCGCACGGGACCGGCAGTGGCGAAGCACCTGCAGCAACCGACCCTGAGGGAAGCTGACAAGCAATGTGGCATGACATCAAATCGATGAACGCAACATCCGGCGGCCTGTTCTCGCTGGTGTTGCTGGCGCTGTTTGCCTCCGGCCTCTGGTGGCTGGCGCAGCGTCCGATGTTCACGATCCGGGTCATTCGCATCGAGGGTGCGGAGACGCAGTTGCGGCATGTGAATCCGCTGACGGTGCGCGGCACGGCGCTGCCGCGCATCCGGGGCAATTTCTTTACCGCAAACCTGGAAACGGTGCGTACAGCATTCGAAACCGTGCCTTGGGTGCGGCGGGCGATGGTGCGCCGCGAATGGCCGAACAAGCTGATCGTGACGCTGGAAGAGCATGCGCCGCTGGGCACTTGGGGCGATGACGGCCGGCTGCTTTCGGTCAAGGGCGATGTGTTTACCGCCAACCTGGCCGAAGCCGAAGAGGATGGTGAGTTGCCCGAATTCGGCGGCCCGGACGGCAGCGAAAAGGAAGTGGTCTCGCGCTTCCAGGAGATGCATGGCTGGTTCGCGCCGATGGCGGTCGCGCCGGAATCGGTGCACCTGTCGGAGCGCTATGCCTGGATGGTAAAGCTGGACAACGGCATCACGGTCGAACTGGGCCGGGAGCAGACGAAGACGACATTGAAGGAGCGGGTGGATCGGCTGGTGGCCGTCTATCCGCAACTGGTGGCGCGGTTGCAGAACCGGATCGAGAGCGTCGACATGCGGTATCCGAATGGTCTGGCGTTGCGTGCCAGCGGGATGGGATTCGGACCGGATGCGAAAAAAGAAACGAAGAAAAACAAGTAAGCAGAAAGCCTGAAAACGACATGACAAAAGACGCAAAGAACCTGATCGTCGGACTCGACATCGGCACCTCCAAGGTAGTGGCCGTGGTGGCCGAGATCATGCCCAACGGCCGGCATGAAGTCATCGGCTTGGGACAGCACGAATCCAAAGGCTTGAAGAAAGGCGTGGTGGTCAACATCGAGGCCACGGTCGAGTCGATCCAGCGCGCGCTCGAAGAAGCCGAGCTGATGGCTGACTGCAAGATCCGCAATGTCTACACCGGCATTGCAGGCAGCCATATCCGCAGCTTCAATTCCAGCGGCATGGTCGCCATCAAGGACAAGGAAGTCACCGCAGCCGACGTGGCGCGCGTGATCGAGACCGCCAAGGCGGTCAACATCCCGACCGACCAGCAATTGCTGCACACGGTGCCGCAGGAATTCATCGTCGACAACCAGGAAGACGTGCGCGAGCCGATCGGCATGAGCGGCATTCGCCTCGAGGTCAAGGTGCACATCGTCACCGGTGCGGTGTCGGCAGTGCAGAACATCGTCAAGTGCATCCGCCGCTGCGGTCTCGAAGTCTCGGACCTGATCCTGCAGCCGATGGCGTCGGCCGATGCGGTGCTGACGCCGGACGAGAAGGAACTCGGTGTGGTCCTGATCGACATCGGCGGCGGCACCACCGACGTGGCGATCTTTACCGAAGGCGCGATCCGTCACACCGCCGTCATTCCGATTGCCGGCGACCAGATCACCAACGACATCGCCATGGCGCTGCGCACGCCGACCGGCGAAGCCGAGGAAATCAAGCTGCGCTATGGCGTCGCAAAACAGGTGCTGGCCGATCCGGGCGAGTCGCTCGAAGTGCCGGGACTCGGTGACCGTGGTCCGCGTTCGCTGTCGCGCCAGGCGCTGGCCGCCGTGATCGAGCCGCGCATCGAAGAACTGTTCGCGCTGGTGCACCAGGTGGTGCGCGAGTCGGGCTATGAAGAAGTGCTGTCGTCGGGAATCGTGCTGACCGGCGGCTCGGCCATGATGCCGGGCATGGTCGAACTGGCGGAGGATATTTTTCTCAAGCCCGCACGGCTCGGCACGCCGGCCTACAGCGGCCAGCTTGCCGACGTCGTGCGCAGTCCGCGGTATGCCACCGTGCTCGGCCTGCTGCTGGAAGCGAAGAAGCAGTATCTGCGCGGCCATGTGGTCACGCGCCAGGACGGATCGGTCAAGGCGATCTGGACCCGGATGAAGGAATGGTTTCTCGGGAATTTCTAAAAGACCGGGGATGTGCCCCGGATTGGATTTTGTTCTGCAGTCAGTAATTTTTGTTTCAGTTCGTGGTCGTAGCAAGGGGGAGTGGTAGTGCAGTTAGCAGTTGCTAGTCGTCACACCGCGTGATGCCTAGCGACTGACAACTGCAAGATGGCGCAGTCCGCAGCAAACATGCAAGTGGCCGTGCAGGCCGAACGGGTGGAAGGACCCGCACGGCACGGGCGGTTCGAATGGTTTGAATTTCGTTGGTGGCATCACCGCATCCGCATCTCGCGCGCTGCCACCGGTTCTTTTTTAGCAGGCCTACAATTTTGGGAGTTTCCATGGAAATCGATATCCTCGACAACGCTGCACTCGGTACCGTGATCAAGGTCGTTGGCGTCGGCGGCGCCGGCGGCAATGCAGTCCAGCACATGATCAACAAGGGCGTCTCCGGCGTCGAATTCATCGCTGCCAACACCGATGCGCAGGCATTGAAAATGTCGAAGGCACACAACGTGATCCAGATCGGTGAGACCGGGCTGGGCGCGGGCATGAAGCCGGCGATCGGCCGCCAGCTGGCCGAAGAGTCGCGTAGCCGCATCGAAGACGCATTGCGTGGCGCGCACATGGTGTTCATCGCGGCCGGCATGGGTGGTGGCACCGGCACCGGCGCCGCCCCGATCGTGGCGCAGATCGCCAAGGAGCAGGGCGCACTCACCGTGGCCGTGGTCTCGAAGCCGTTCTCGTACGAAGGCCAGAAGTGCATGGACATCGCCGACGAAGGTCTGGAAGCGCTGTCGCAGCACGTCGATTCGCTGATCATCATCCTCAATGAAAAACTGGAAGAGATCTACGAAGACGACAGCATGATCGAGTGGCTGCAGCATGCCGACGACGTCCTCAACAACGCCGTAGCCGGCATCGCCGAGATCATCAACGTCCCGGGTCATATCAACGTCGACTTCAACGACGTCAAGACGATCATGGGAGAGCAGGGCAAGGCGATGATGGGAACGGCGACCGCTTCCGGCGTCGACCGTGCACGCATTGCCGCCGAACAGGCCGTGGCATCACCGCTGCTCGATGGCATCGACCTGTCCGGTGCGCGTGGCGTGCTGGTCAACGTTACGGCCAGCCGCAACCTGAAGGGCAAGGAAATCAAGGAAGTCATGGCCACCGTGCGCGCGTTTGCCGCGCCCGATGCCTCAATCGCACAGGGCATCGCCTACGACGATACGATGGGCGACGACATCCGCGTGACCGTCGTGGCGACCGGTCTGGGCCGCGCGCGCAAGAGCGTGCAACTGGTGCAGGCGCCGATGCCGGTGCTGCGTACCGGCACCAACAACGAAGCGGTCATGAACGGCGCCGGTTTGGGCCACGTGCCGGGTCGCGCCGCAGGCACGGGCGGCAGTGCGCCGCACGGCATGGACAGCATGAAGGCGCCGGCGGTGTGGCGTCGCGAGTCGGCTTCCGAGACGGTGCGGGCGCTGGAAAAGAACGGCATGGAAACCTACGATATCCCGGCGTTCCTGCGCAAGCAGGCCGACTGATCCGCGGCATGTAGCGCGCCAGGCGCGGCAGGCATTCGCCCCGCTTGAGCGGCATCACCGACGACACCGTTTGCGGGCATTCCCTGCAAGCGGTGTTGTCATATCTGGCGTCCGCATGTGAGCAGATACCAATGGAACAAGGCATACTGCGCGGGCGCGGTGGCCGGGCTTGCAGCGGATGCGGCAGCATTCGTCGGCGTCGCAAAGTGAAGCGTCATGCCCGCCCGTGCAACGATAAAAACGAAGAATCACCACCCATTGATGAGGAGTAATGACATGACAATCGCCATTGGCGACCGCCTGCCTGCTGGAATCCTTGCTGAATTCATCGAAGTCGAAACCGAAGGCTGTTCGATCGGCCCCAACAACGTCAATGTCGAAGATGCGGTCAAGGGCAAGACGATTGCGATCTTCGGCTTGCCAGGCGCTTTCACGCCGACCTGCTCGGCTCAGCATGTGCCTGGCTACGTGCATCACGCGCCGGAACTGAAGGCCAGGGGCGTCGATGAAATCTGGTGCATCTCGGTCAACGACGCCTTCGTCATGGGCGCCTGGGGCCGTGACCAGAAGGCGACTGGTGTGGTGCGGATGATGGGTGACGGCAGCGCCACCTTCACCAAGGCCCTCGGTCTGGAGTTCGACCTGACCGCCCGCAACATGGGCATCCGCTCGCGCCGCTATTCCGCGCTGGTGGTCGATGGCGTGGTCAAGCAGTTGAATGTGGAAGAGGGCGGCAAGTTCGAGGTGTCGAACGTCGAGACGATGTTGAAGCAG
>JACMOV010000184.1 GCA_014377845.1 Herminiimonas sp. | reverse complement strand
GCGGCAGAAGCGCCGCTGACGCTTGCTGAAGCACAGCGCCGCGCCATTGCGCATTCGCGCCAGCTTCCGGCCAAGGATTTTGCAGCTAGAGCGTCGCGCGAAGCCGCCGTTGCTGCGGGCCAGCTGCCCGATCCCATAGTTAAGTTAGGTGTCGACAATCTCCCTGCGTCCGGGCCTGACCGTTTTGATTTGAACAAAGATTTTATGACCATGCGTCGGGTCGGCGTGATGCAGGAAATCACTCTGGAAGACAAACGACGGCTACGTGCCGATCGCCTGACCCAAACCGCTGACAAGTCACTGGATGAAAAGGATGTGGTGGCAGCAGCGATTGAACGCGACACTGCGCTCGCCTGGCTCGACCTCTACTACGCGAAGGCAATGTCGGCCGTAATTGAAGAGCAAGGCACGCAGGCGAAGTTGGAAATCCAGGCTTCCGACGGTGCTTATCGCGCAGGTCGGGGCAGCCAGGCCGATGTTTTCGCTGCCCGAAGTGCAGTCGCCAGTTTTGAAGACCGGAACAGCGAATACAAGCGGCGCATCCTGAACGCGCAAACGATGCTCGCACGCTGGATCGGTACTGACACTGACTTTTTGTTAGCGGAAAAACCAGACATGGACGCCATTCGCCTGGACCCTGCGGCCCTAGAGACGCAGCTTGCCCATCATCCTGAAATTGCCGTTTCCAACCGCCAGATCGACATTGCCGAAACCGAGGCACGGCTGGCACAGGCCAACAAAAAGTCCGATTGGAGTGTCGAAGTCGCTTTTCAGCAGCGTGGACCTGCTTATTCGAACATGGTGTCGGTCGGCATCTCGATCCCGTTCCAATGGGACCAAAAGAACCGTCAGGACCGCGAGCTTTCCTCGAAACTGGCCATGGTCGATCAGGCAAAAAGCGAGCGCGACGAGATGCTGCGTGACCATGTCGCGCAGACCCGCGTCATGATCAACGAATGGAACAATGATCGGGAACGTGCAGCGCGCTATGCACGCGACCTGGTGCCGCTCGCAGCGCAACGCACCCTCTCCGGTATTACTGCCTATAGCGGCGGCAAGGCAAGTCTTGCCGAAGTGCTCGCTGCGCGCCGCAATGAAATCGACGTCCGGCTGCAAGCCTTGCAACTGCAGGCAGATACCGCCCGCATCTGGGCCCGACTCAATTTCCTGTTTCCTACCGGTGCCACGGCGTCGCACGGCGGCATCGACCTCGTCAAGGATGTGAAATGAAGCGCTCGCAAATCGTTTTGATACTCGTTGCTACCGGTTTGGTCGGGGCCGCCGGCTATGGCATGTATTCGTGGGGCATGGGACAAGGCATGAAAATGTCGGCGCAAGCGAGCGCCTCAGGCAAGTTACCGGGGAGCACCACGGCTGCTGCCGACGGCGACAAGAAGGTGCTGTATTGGCATGACCCGATGGTACCGGCTCAAAAATTCGACAAGCCAGGCAAATCCCCGTTCATGGACATGCAACTGGTGCCGGTCTATGCCGGCGACGGTGGCGACGGTGGCGACGATAGCGCGGTGGCCATCAGCGCCCGCGTCCAGCAGAACCTGGGCGTGCGCACGACCGAAGTCACAAGCGGCGCTCTTGAATCGAGCGTGAGTGCCGTGGGCACGGTGGCCTACAACGACCGCGACGTCGAGGTGGTGCAGGCCCGCAGTAGCGGGTTTGTCGAAAAACTGTATGTGCGAACCGTCCTTGACCGCGTCCGAAAAGGGCAACCGCTGGCGCAGCTGTATGTTCCGGAATGGATCGCAGCCGAGGAGGAATATCTGTCTGTAGCACGCATGACCAATACGGCGGGGGTCGACGCGCTGCGCGAAGGGGCGAAGCAACGCATGCGACTGGTCGGCATGAACGACAGCCAGATCCGGGCGGTGGCCGCCAGCGGCAAAGTCATCCAGCGCGTTACCCTGCCTGCGCCCATCAGCGGCGTCGTCTCCGAATTGTCGGTCAAGGAAGGCATGACGATCATGTCAGGCGCACCGCTGTTTAGAATCAACGGCATCAAGACCGTCTGGGTAAACGCGGAAATCCCTGAAAACATCGCGGCGCAAGTGCGTCCCGGCATCACGGTCGAGGCCCGCACGCCGTCGCTCTCGGGCGCCGTTTTTAAAGGCAAGGTCAGTGCGCTGCTCCCGGAAGTGAATGCGGCGACCCGCACCTTGAAGGCGCGAATCGAAATCGCGAATCCGAAGGACGAGCTGGTCCCGGGAATGTTTGCAACAGTCAGCTTTGCGCCTGCCGGGCGCAAGGACGTCTTGCTGATACCGACAGAAGCGGTGATACAGACCGGTACCCGTAGCGTCGTGATGGTAGCGACCGGCGACGGCAAGTTCAATCCGGTCGACGTCGAGATCGGCAGCGAAGGCGGCGGCAAAACGGAAATTCGCAAAGGACTGGAAATCGGTCAGAAGGTCGTGGTATCAGGCCAGTTCTTGATCGATTCGGAAGCCAGCCTGCGCGGCACCACCACCCGCATGGAAGGCATGCCGCCGCCTGCGGACGGCGCGGGACCGGCCACTGCGAAACCTCCCGAATCTGCTATCCATCATGGGAACGGCAAGATCGAAAAAATCGATAAGGATTCGGTCACGCTTTCGCACGGGCCGATCGCCGACCTCCAGTGGGGCGCGATGACGATGGGCTTCAAGCTGCCTGCCGCCGGCCTGCCTAAGAACGTCGCCGTCGGCGACACGGTCGACTTCGACATCCGCGCCATGCCGGACGGCCAGTACCAGATCACTTCCATGGCGGCCGCGGGGGCCGCACCCGGGCGCACTCCAGGTCCGATGCCGACGCCAGCCGACGGCAAGGCGATGGGTGACATGAAGCCCGCCATGCCGGGAGCCGCAAAATGATGGGCAAGCTGATCCGCTGGTCGATCGCCAACCGGTTCCTGGTGCTGCTGGCGACGCTGATGCTGTCGGCATGGGGCATCTGGTCTCTGGCGCGCACGCCGCTCGACGCGATTCCCGACCTGTCCGACGTCCAGGTCATCATCCGCACAACCTATGCGGGGCAGGCGCCGCAGATCGTCGAGAACCAGGTGACCTATCCGCTGACAACGACGATGCTGTCGGTGCCGGGGGCAAAGGTCGTGCGTGGCTACTCGTTCTTCGGGGACTCCTACGTCTATGTGCTGTTCGAGGATGGCACCGATCCGTACTGGGCGCGCACCCGTGTCCTGGAATATCTCAACCAGGTGCAGTCGCGTCTGCCCCCGCAGGCCAAGACTGCGCTGGGGCCGGACGCCACCGGGGTCGGCTGGGTCTATGAATATGCGCTGGTCGACCGCAGCGGCAAGACGGATCTGTCGCAGTTGCGCGCGCTGCAGGACTGGTTCCTGAAATACGAGCTCAAGACGGTACCCAATGTCTCCGAGGTGGCCAGCATCGGCGGCATGGTGCGGCAATACCAGATTGTGCTCGATCCGGACAAGATGCGGGCCTTCAATATCCCCCATCGAAAGATCATCGAAGCGGTGCAGAAGGCGAACCAGGAAACCGGCGGCTCGGTGCTGGAACTGGGTGAGGCGGAGTACATGGTGCGGGCCTCGGGCTACCTGACGTCGCTGGAAGACTTCCGCAAGATCCCGTTGATGACCACCGACGCCGGCGTTTCGGTACGGCTGGGCGACGTCGCCCGCGTGCAGATCGGGCCGGAAATGCGGCGCGGGATTGCCGACCTCAACGGCGAAGGGGAAGTGGCCGGTGGCGTCATCATCATGCGCTCCGGGAAAAACGCGCTGGAAACCATCGGTGCGGTCAAGGTCAAGCTTGAAAAACTCAAGGCCGGCCTGCCGGCTGGCGTCGAACTGGTGACGACCTACGACCGCTCCAACCTCATCAAGCGGGCAGTGGAAAACCTCGAGCACAAACTGATCGAGGAGTTCGTCGTGGTCGCGATCGTCTGCGCCATCTTCCTGTTTCATCTTCGTTCGGCGCTGGTGGCGATCGTGACACTGCCGATCGGCATCCTGATCGCCTTCACGGTGATGTACTACCAGGGGGTCAACGCCAACATCATGTCGCTGGGCGGCATCGCGATTGCCGTGGGCGCCATGGTCGATGCGGCCGTGGTCATGATCGAAAATGCGCACAAGCACATCGAGGCCTGGAACCATGCGCATCCCGGCCAGACACTGCAGGGAGAAACGCACTGGCGCGTGATCGGCGACGCCGCCGTCGAGGTGGGGCCGGCACTGTTCTTTTCGCTTCTGATCATCGTGCTGTCCTTCATCCCGGTATTTACCCTCGAAGCGCAGGAAGGCCGCTTGTTCGCACCGCTGGCCTACACCAAGACCTATGCGATGGCCGCTGCAGCGGGCCTGTCGATTACGCTGATTCCAGTCTTAATGGGATATCTCATTCGCGGCCGCATTCCGGACGAGAACAAGAACCCGCTCAACCGTTTCTTGATTGCGCTCTACCGGCCCATGCTGGAAGCGGTACTGCGGTTTCCGAAGGCCACCTTGCTCGCCGCTGCCGCACTGGCAGTTCTGACGCTGTGGCCTTTGTCTCACCTCGGTGGTGAATTCATGCCGCCGCTGGACGAGGGCGACCTGCTCTACATGCCGTCGGCGTTGCCCGGCCTTTCCGCCGGAAAAGTGGCGCAACTGTTACAGCAGACTGACAGGCTCATAAAAACCGTGCCGGAAGTGCAAAGCGTCTTCGGCAAGGCGGGACGGGCAGAAACGGCGACGGATCCGGCCCCGCTGGAGATGTTCGAGACGATCATCCAGTTCAAGCCTCAGGCGCAGTGGCGCACCGGCATGACGCCGGACAAACTGGTCAAGGAACTCGACGACATCGTCAAAGTGCCGGGCTTGTCGAACATCTGGGTGCCACCGATCCGCAACCGCATTGACATGCTGGCCACCGGAATCAAGAGTCCGGTAGGAGTCAAGGTTGGAGGAACGAGCCTGAAGGAAATCGACCGCATCACGGGCGAGATCGAGCGTATCGTCAAGAAAGTCCCAGGAGTCTCGTCCGCACTGGCAGAGCGGCTCAACGGCGGCCGCTACGTTGACATCAAAATCGACCGCGATGCCGCGTCCCGGTACGGCCTTAACATCGCCGATGTGCAGAGCATCGTCTCCGCAGGCATCGGCGGCGACAACATTGGCGAAACCGTGGAAGGGCTGCAACGTTTCCCAATAAACGTTCGCTATCCACGTGAAATGCGCGATTCGGTCGAGAAGCTGCGCCAGCTTTCGCTCTTGACGGACAAGGGCGCACAAATCCGCCTGGGAGACGTCGCCGACATCCGCATCAGCGATGGGCCGCCGATGCTCAAGAGCGAAAACGCGCGCTTGTCCGGCTGGGTCTACGTCGATATCCGCGATCGCGATCTGAGTTCGGCGGTCCACGAGATGCAGGCTGCGGTGACGAAAGAAGTCAAGCTGCCGGCGGGCTATTCGATTTCCTGGTCTGGGCAGTTCGAATACCTCGAGCGGGCCACAGCCAAGCTGAAGATCGTGGTACCGGCGACGCTGGTCATCATCTTCGTGCTGCTGTATCTGACCTTCAAGCGCTTCGACGAAGCGGCGCTGATCATGGCGACGCTACCGTTTGCCTTGGCTGGCGCCATCTGGCTGCTATGGGCGCTCGGCCACCATCTGTCGGTCGCCAGCGGCGTCGGCTTCATCGCCCTGGCGGGCGTAGCCTCCGAATTCGGCGTGATCATGCTGCTGTACCTGAAGCAAGCGTGGGAAGTGCGACTCGACAACGGGCGGGACACCGAAGTCGATCTCCTGGAGGCGATTCGCGAGGGCGCCGTGTTGCGCGTGCGGCCCAAGGCCATGACGGTCGCCGTCATAATTGCCGGCCTGGTCCCCATCATGCTTGGCACCGGAACCGGGTCCGAAGTCATGCAGCGCATTGCCGCACCGATGGTCGGCGGGATGATCACGGCCCCGCTGTTGTCGATGTTCGTCGTACCAGTTGTGTATTTCCTGATGCGACGCAGGCAGATTCGTCGCGCCAAG
>JACMOV010000183.1 GCA_014377845.1 Herminiimonas sp. | reverse complement strand
TGCTGGATGAAGCGATCGCGCAGAACGTCGCGTTCGTTCCCGGCGCATCGTTCTACGCGAACGATCCGCAGAAGCACACGCTGCGCTTGAGCTTCGTGACGGTGCCGCCGGCTCGCATCCGCGAAGGCGTGGCGATCCTGGGCAAGCTGATTGCGGCGAAGCTGTAAGGTAGTGCCACGAAAGGTCGAAGCTATTGAGGGCCAGGTTAAAATCTGAGGAGCTATTGAGGGTCAGATTCAAATTTGCGGGGCCATGCAATTTTGAGTCTGACCCTAATTAGCGGCCCACGGAGTACAGCCGTTTGACTAAGCGTCACCGCGACGACAAGCACCTTCGCCTGCACCATCACACCCCGTCCGCAGCAATCAACCCATTCACCTTCAACTTCGATTCCAGCAGCTTCCCCTTGCGCGCCCGCTTGCCGATATGCGGTGCCAGCCCGGTCGCCGACAGCAGCACCTGTTGCGGCTTGCTGCCGCGGCCGATGCCGTAGACGATCACGCCGCGCTGCGTGATCGGCTGCACGGCCAACAGTTTTTCTTTCGCTTCCAGGTCCATCAGGGTCACGCCGCGCCCGCCGCCGGAGAGGGTCTTGAGTTCATCCAGGCCGAACACCAGCAGCCGGCCTTTTTCCGAGACACAGGCGATCGCGCTTGCCTTGCCTGAAATCTCCCGCGGCAGCAGTGGCGTGTCGCCCTCGTCGAGCGTGATGAACGCCTTGCCAGCCTTGTTACGGCCGACCATGTCACCGGCCTTGGCAGAGAAACCGTAGCCCGCCGTCGACGCAATCAGCAGCGTCGTGTCGGCGGCGCCAGCGAAGTAATGCAGGATCGTGCTGCCGGAAGCCAGGTCGATCAGCGTCGTGATCGGTACGCCATCGCCGCGCGCGCCGGGCAGCAACGCCACCCCGACCGAGTAGATCCGGCCGTTCGAGCCGAACGCCAGCAGCGTGTCGATCGTGCGGCACTCGAAGGCGCGATACAGGCCGTCACCTGCCTTGAAGGCGAACTGGCCGACATCATGGCCGTGGCCGGTGCGGGCACGCACCCACCCCTTTTGCGAAATGACCACCGTTACCGGTTCGTCGATCAGCTTCTGCTCGACGGTTGCGCGGTCGGCGGCCTGGATCAGCGTGCGGCGTTTGTCGCCGAACTGTTTTTCATCGGCTTCGATCTCGCGGATGACCAACCGCTTCATCGATGCCGGGTTGGCGAGCAGGTCGTGCAGGGTGCCGCGCTCACTGCGCAGCTCGGCGAGTTCTTGCTGGATCTTGATCGCTTCCAGGCGTGCCAGCTGGCGCAGGCGGATGTCGAGAATGTCTTCGGCCTGACGATCCGATAGCGCGAAGGCGGTCATCAGCGCCGGCTTCGGTTCGTCCGACTCGCGGATGATCTTGATGACCTTGTCGATGTTGAGCAGGACCGCCTCGCGGCCTTCCAGGATGTGGATGCGGTCGTCGACCTTGCCCAGCTTGAAATTTGCGCGCCGCGTCACGGTCGTGAAGCGGAAATCGATCCACTCGCGCAGGATGTCGGACAGGCCCTTCTGGCGCGGCCGGCCATCGCCGCCGATCATCACCAGGTTGATCGACGCGCTGCTCTCCAGCGAGGTGTGCGCCAGCAGCAGGTTGCAGAATTCCGTCTGGTCCTGGTTCTTCGATTTCGGCTCGAACACCAGCCGCACCGGCGCATCCCGACCGGACTCGTCGCGCACCGTATCGAGCACCGACAGCAGCGACTGCTTCAGGCCGATCTGCTCGGCCGACAGGGTTTTCTTGCCGAGCCGGATTTTCGGATTCGTGATCTCCTCGATCTCCTCGAGGACTTTCTGCGACGAGGTGCCGGGCGGCAGTTCGGTCACCACCACCTGCCACTGGCCGCGTGCCAGGTCCTCGATCTTCCAGACCGCCCGCACCTTGAGGCTGCCGCGTCCGGTCTCGTACATTTCCGCGATCTGGGCCGCGCTGGTGATGATCTGTCCGCCGCCGGGAAAGTCCGGGCCCGGCATCAGCGTCATCAGTTCGGCATGTGCGATGGCCGGGTTGCGGATCATGGCGACGACCGCCTTGGCTACCTCGCGCAGGTTATGCGACGGCATTTCGGTGGCGAGGCCGACCGCGATGCCGGATGCGCCGTTCAGCAACGCAAACGGCAGGCGACCCGGCAGCAGCTTAGGCTCTTCGGTCGAGCCATCGTAGTTCGGCTGGAAGTCGACCGTTCCCATGCCGATTTCTTCCAGCAAGAGGCGGGCGATTGGCGTCAGGCGCGCCTCGGTGTAGCGCATCGCCGCCGCGCCGTCGCCGTCGCGCGAGCCGAAATTGCCCTGGCCATCGATCAGCGGATACCGCAACGAGAAACCCTGCGCCATCCGCACCAGAGCGTCGTACACCGACTGGTCACCATGCGGATGCAGCTTCCCGAGCACGTCGCCGACCACGGCGGCCGACTTGCGCGGCTTGGCAGTGGCGTTCAGGCCCAGCTCGTTCATCGCAAACAGGATGCGGCGCTGGACCGGCTTCTGGCCGTCGCACACATCGGGCAGGGCGCGGCCCTTGACGACCGAGATCGCGTAGTCGAGATAGGCACGTTCGGCAAAGGTCGCCAGTGTCAGGGACTCGGCGCCATCGGCGGGGGAAACATCGAAGAGATTGGCTTGGTCGCTCATGCGTGTAGTGTCGTATTCAGGATGCGGTGAATCGGATTGCGGTCAGTGTGGCGCACGGCCGTTTCAATCGATCGATTGCAGTAGTGTGCCGGTGACCGACGCCGGCATGCTGGCGCGTCCCGGAATCGTCATCTGCACCCGGCGGCCGGATACGCTGGGCGATGCGCTGGCCAATGCGCTGGCCGATGCGCCGGCTTCGGCCACTGCCGGCCGATAGAACTGGTAGAACTGCGTCACCAGCTGCACGTAGTTGCGGGTTTCGGGATATGGCGGAATCGCGTTGCGGTATTTCTGCACCGCGCCTTCGCCAGCGTTGTACGACGCGATCACCAGGTCCGGCTTGCCAGGAAAGAGCGCACGCAGGTCGCGCAGGTAGCGTGCGCCGAGGCGGATGTTGGTCTTCGGATCCGTCAGCTTCTGGTCGAGGCTGCGCCTGGCATCGGCCGCGAGCCCGTAACGCTCGGCGGTGGCGGGCATCAGCTGCATCAGGCCGACGGCACCCTTGGGCGAGACGGCTCCCGGATTGAAACCCGATTCGGCAGCCATGATCGCTTTCAGGAGCGCCGGCTCGATGCTGAATTCGAGCGCCGCCTGGTTCAGCAGCGGCTCGTACTTTTTCAGGTTCGGATGGTGGGTCAGGTACTGAAACAGCGGCGAATGGTTTTTCGCGACCGTCGCCGGTTTCGATGTCGATGGCGATGCTGCGCCGGTGAATTCCGCCGAATCGAATGGCTGGTTGCCGCGCACGAACAGCTGGTAACGCTCGTCGATCTTCGCGGTCGAGAAATGCGCCACGCCCTCGGCATCGATGTAGCCATACACGTCGGCGTGCGCCGCCACGGTAGTCGCCATCGCGGCTGCCGCCAGTGTGAACTGCATCCATCGTATGGCGATCGCGCGCATCAGATGTCGGCTTCGGCCTCGTTGCCGTGCTCTTCGATCCATGCACGGCGCGCAGCCGCCTCGCCCTTGCCCATCAACATGGTGAAGCGCGACTCGGAGGCAGCCTGGTCGAACGCCCCCAGCGTGATTGGCAGCAGGCGCCTCGTGTCCGGGTTCATCGTGGTTTCCCACAACTGCTCGGCATTCATTTCACCAAGGCCCTTGAAGCGCGAGATCGACCAGGCGCTGTCCTTGACGCCATCCTTGCGCAACTTGTCCTGGATCGCCTCGAGTTCGCCATCGTCGAGCGCGTAGATCTTTTGCGCCGGCTTCTTGCCGCGTGCCGGTGCATCGACCCGGTACAGCGGCGGGCGGGCAACGCAGATATGACCGCGCGCCATCAGCATCGGGAAGTGCTTGAAGAACAGTGTGAGGAGCAGCACCTGGATGTGCGAGCCGTCGACGTCAGCGTCGGACAGGATGCAGATGCGGCCGTAGCGCAGGCCCGACATGTCGGGCGTGTCGTTGACGCCGTGCGGGTCGACCCCGATCGCCACCGCCATGTCGTGGATCTCGTTATTGGCGAACAGCCGGTCGCGTTCGGTCTCCCAGGAATTAAGCACCTTGCCGCGCAGCGGCAGGATCGCCTGGAATTCCTTGTCGCGCCCCATCTTGGCGGAGCCGCCGGCGGAATCACCCTCGACCAGGAACAGTTCGTTGCGCGTCACGTCGTTCGATTCGCAATCGGTTAGCTTGCCCGGCAAGACTGCGACGCCGGAGGATTTTTTCTTTTCGACTTTCTGTGCTGAACGCAACCGCGATTGCGCCTGCCGGATCACCAGCTCGGCCAGCTTCTTGCCGTAATCGACATGTTCGTTGAGCCAGAGTTCCAGCGGCGGCTTGCAGAAGGTCGATACCAGCCGCACCGCGTCGCGCGAATTCAGGCGTTCCTTGATCTGGCCCTGGAACTGCGGATCGAGCACCTTGGCAGACAGCACGAAAGAGACGCGCGCAAACACATCCTCCGGCAACAGCTTGACGCCCTTGGGCAGCAGCGCATGCATTTCGACGAAGTTCTTGACCGCGCCAAAGAGACCTTCGCGCAGGCCGGATTCGTGCGTACCGCCGGCGGAGGTCGGGATCAGGTTCACATATGACTCACGCACCACGTTGCCGTCTTCGGTCCAGGCGACCACCCAGGCCGCGCCTTCGCCTTCGGCAAAACCTTCCGCATCCGCATTCGCATACTGCTGGCCTTCGAACAGCGGGATCACCGGATCGGCGCCGGAGCCCTGCGCCAGCGATTCGACAAGGTAACCGCGCAGGCCCTGGTCGTACTGCCAGGTCTGGACTTCGCCGGTCTTGGCGGTGACGAGGGTGACCTTCACGCCCGGCAGCAGGACCGCCTTGGAGCGCAACAGCCGCTGCAGGTCGGCGGTGGCGATCACCGGCGAATCGAAGTATTTCGGATTCGGCCAGGCGGTGACGCGGGTACCGGATTTCTTTTCATCGCGGGTGATCGGGCGGGTCTTCAACTTCTCGACCACATCGCCGTCTGCGAACGCCATCTGGTGCATGCCGCCTTCGCGCCAGACCGTGATTTCCAGGCGTGACGACAGCGCATTGGTGACCGAGACGCCCACCCCGTGCAGGCCGCCCGAAAAGGAATATGCGCCGCCGGAGCCCTTGTCGAACTTGCCGCCGGCATGCAGGCGGGTGAAGACGATTTCGACCGTCGGTACTTTTTCTTCAGGATGCATCCCGACCGGGATACCGCGGCCGTCGTCCTCGACGCTGATGCTGCCGTCGACGTTCTGCGTCACCGTCATCTGTTTCGCATAGCCTCCGAGCGCCTCGTCGGAGGCGTTGTCAATGACTTCCTGAATGATGTGCAGCGGGTTTTCGGTGCGGGTGTACATGCCCGGGCGCTGCTTGACCGGCTCCAGACCTTTGAGGACGCGAATCGAGGATTCGCTGTATTCGGACAGGGGTGCTTTTTTGGTTGCCATGCGGTGTGCGATTCAATATCCGGTGGTTGCTGCGGAGTGCATTCTAAACAAAAGCAGACGGGCAGGGGTGTCGGCAAAGCCGCAGGGACCGTGAAAAAGTGCCGCGGCAGTCAGCGGATGCGGCGAGTCTGATGACCGGGAAGGCGTGTGATTCTTGCGGTTGGACAGTTGAAATTGAAGCAGCGCTATTTGCTCAGGAGCCGCATCCCGCGCTCCAGTCCTTCGATCGTCACCGGGAACATGCGGTTGTTCATCAGTTGCCGGATCACTGCAATCGATTGCCGGTATTGCCAGAGACCTTCCGGTTCGGGATTCAACCAGATGAATTTCGGGAAGGTGCTGGTGAAGCGCTGCAGCCAGGCCGCGCCGGCTTCCTCGTTGTTGTATTCGACCGAGCCGCCCGGCTGCAAGATCTCGTACGGGCTCATGGTGGCGTCGCCGACGAAGATCAGTTTGGTGTCGGGCGTGTACTTGCGCAGAATGTCCCAGGTCGGAAAGCGTTCGGCATGCCGGCGCCGGTTGTGCTTCCACAGGTAATCGTAGACGCAGTTATGAAAGTAAAAAAATTCCATGTTCTTGAATTCGGACTTCGACGCCGAAAAGAGTTCTTCGGTGCGGGCGATGTGGTCGTCCATTGTGCCGCCCACGTCCAGCAGCATCAGCACCTTGATCTTGTTCTTGCGCTCCGGCTGCATCTTGATGTCAAGGTAGCCGGCGTTATTGGCCGTCGCGCGGATCGTGTCGTCGAGCGCCAGTTCGTCTTCCGCGCCTTCGCGGGCGAACTTGCGCAGGCGCCGCAATGCCACCTTGATGTTGCGGGTGCCGAGTTCGCGCTCGGTATCGTAGTCGCGGTAGGCGCGCGCTTCCCAGACCTTGACGGCGGTGCGGTTGCCGCCCTGGCCGCCGATCCGGATGCCTTCCGGATTCTGGCCGCCATTGCCGAAAGGCGACGTGCCACCGGTACCGATCCACTTGTTTCCGCCCTCGTGGCGTTCCTTCTGTTCGTCCAGAAGTTGCTTCAGGCGATCCATCAGCTTGTCGTAGCCGAATTTTTCGAGCTGCAGTTTCTGCTCGTCGGTCAGTTCACGCTCCATGCGCTTCAACAGCCAGTCAAGCGGGATGTCGGCATTCTTTTCGAAGACCGCGTCGATGCCCTTGAAGTACTGGCCGAACGCCTTGTCGAACTTGTCGAAGTGCGCTTCGTCCTTGACCAGCGTGATCCGCGACAGGAAATAGAAATCGTCGAGCGACGGTCCGATCACGTTCTTTTGCATCGCTTCGAGCAGGATCAGGAACTCCTTGATCGAGACCGGGATCTTGGCGTCTTTCAGCGTGAAGAAAAAATCGATCAGCATGATGGCGTCCTAGCGATCCAGCTTGTGCTGCAGGTGGCGGCGCACGGTCGGCCATTCCGATTCAATGATCGAGAACACCACCGTGTCGCGCAGCACGCCGTCGTGCGTCAACTGGTGATTGCGCAAGATGCCATCCTGCTTGGCGCCGAGCCGCGCGATCGCGGCACGCGACTGCTGGTTCATGAAACTGGTGCGGAATTCGACTGCGATACAGCGCAGCGTGTCGAACGCGTGCCCCAGCAACAGCAGCTTGGATTCGGTATTGATGCCGGTGCGCTGGGCACTTTGCGCGGTCCACGTCGAGCCGATTTCCAAGCGCCGGTTGTTGGCGTCGACATTCATGTACGTCGTCATGCCGCACAGCGCACCGGTATCGCTGCGGCGCGCCGCAAATGGCAGCATCGCGCCGCAGGCCTGCAGCGCAAGCCGGCGCGCGATCTCCGCGCCCATTGCTTCCGGCCTCACCGTGGTGGTGTACCAGAGCTTCCAGAGTTCGCCGTCGGCCACCGCCAGCGCCAGGCCAGCTTCATGATCGGCGGACAGCGGCTCCAGCGTCACGTGCTGGCCATGCAAGGTGACCGGTTCGATGAATGCCATGCTCGTTCCTTGCGATCAGCGGCTGGTTCGGGACATGAACACGAGCCGCTCGAAGAGGTGCACGTCCTGTTCGTTCTTGAGCAGCGCACCGTGCAGCGGCGGCACGATGGTCTTCGCATCCTGGCTACGTAACGCCTCGGGGGGAATGTCCTCGGCCAGCAGGAGTTTCAGCCAGTCGAGCAGTTCCGAAGTCGACGGTTTTTTCTTCAGGCCGGGCACGTCGCGCACCTCGTAGAAAGTCTGCAGCGCCTGCGCCAGCAAGTCTTTCTTGAGGGTCGGATAGTGCACGTCGACGATTTCCTGCATCGTGTCCTTGTCCGGGAACTTGATGTAATGAAAAAAGCAGCGGCGCAGGAAGGCGTCCGGCAATTCTTTCTCGTTGTTGGATGTGATGATCACCAGGGGCCGGTGCTTCGCCGTCACCATCTCGCGCGTCTCGTAGACGTAGAATTCCATCCGGTCGAGTTCGCGCAGCAGATCGTTCGGAAACTCGATATCGGCCTTGTCGATCTCGTCGATCAGCAGCACGACCTGCTCTTCGGCCGTGAACGCCTGCCACAAGACGCCCTTGACGATGTAGTTGTGGATGTCCTTGACCCGCTCGTCGCCCAGCTGCGAATCGCGCAAGCGCGACACCGCATCGTATTCATACAGGCCTTGCTGCGCCTTGGTGGTCGACTTGATGTGCCACTGCATCAGCGGCATGCCGAGCGCGGCCGCCACTTCTTCGGCCAGCATCGTTTTGCCGGTGCCGGGTTCGCCCTTGATCAGCAACGGCCGTTGCAACGTGAGCGCGGCATTGACCGCAAGTTTCAAATCACCTGTTGCAACGTAACTTGGGGAACCTTCGAATCGTGTAATAGGTCGCATGACGTGTCATCTGGAAGAAAATAAAATCGAGTATAAGCGAAGAGCCCAGCCATCGGCGTTGAACCGGCTTTGCAAGCGGGCACCTCCGGCATGACGCCAATCGGACCGCACGAGGGTCCAATGGGAGCGACACCAGCAGTTCAGGTAATGAATGATTGGAATCGGCGACGTGCCCCAGTGGCGCTTCACCGGTTTAGCCTGCGCACGCTTTTCCGTGCATATCCGATAACGTAATTCCGACACAGGTATGCAGAAGGTCATTGTCATGCGACGGCATGGCGAGGCCGAATGCATATGAAAAAAACAATGAAAATCGCTTTTCTGCGTTTCTTGGCGATCTGGCGCCGCTTCCGGCGCGGCGCCAACCCGCCCGGCCACCAGCACCTGCAATATGCCTCCCAGGTCGCGGTGCTCATGGGCCGCGCCAACCCCTTTGCGACCTGGCACGAGCGGGCCAACTGGATGATCGATGTCGCCCAATGGATCCGGCGCGAGCCGCGTGTGTCCCTGCTGGACGAGGGTGCGTGGCGGCGGGTCCGGCATCAACGCACCCGCTTTCTGCTGGAGTGGCTCGACGTCAACCGCGACGTGCGGCGGGTGGTGCAGGCGACGCTGCACAAGACGCTGCGCGAATCGGTCGGACCGGAACTGTTCGCGGGTACCGGCTTGCCGCGCGAGCCGGCGTTCTTCAGCGAACTGCTGGAGCGCATCGTGCGGCTGGCCTTTCCGCGGCCGCCGGCGCTGCATGACCTGTCGACGCTGTTCACGGCGATGTTCCCCGACCCGGCCGATGCGGACTGGCTGCTCGGCCTCGACCACAAGACACTGGCGCGCCTGTGGCGGCTGTGCGCTGACGACACCATCGCATTCGGTTACCTGCAGCAGATCGACGAGGCGCTGGTCTATCTGGTGACGGTCATCGTCGCCATCGGCATCAGTCCGGCGTTCCGCCAACGGCTCGGCCCGCGCCTGCCGCTGCAGTCGACCCCGTTCATGTCGTTGCGGCGCGAACTCGAAAGCTACCTCGTCAGCGGCGGTGATGCGGCTGCATTGCGCAGCGTGCGCATGCTGATCGCCGTCTGCCACGCACAGACCGACCGTATCTATGCGCACCTCGATGAATACGGCGTCTCGGTCGGACTGGTCTACCATCTCGAACGCATGCGGGCGCAACTGACACGCATGGCCAGGTTGATCGACCTGCGCGCCTCGCGAAATACAGCCGAGGACAGTGCCCAGGCGCAGGCCTTGCTGGTCGACCTGATCAGCGCGCATCATGAGCGGCGCTCGGTGCGTGGCCTGGTGCAGCGCAGTTTTGCACTCCTGGCTCGCAAGATGGTCGAGCGCAATGCCAACCACGGCGAACACTACATCGCCCGCGATCGCACCGAATACCGTGCGATGTTCATTGCCGCCTGCATCGGCGGCTTCTTCACCGCCTTTACCGCGCTGCTCAAGAACGTGATCGCCGGCGTCGGTCTGGCGCGGTTTTTCGAGGGGGTGTTCGCGTCACTGAATTTCTCGCTGAGCTTCATCATCATGTCCGCGTTCGGCGGCGTGCTGGCGACCAAGCAGCCGGCTGTCACCGCGCCGGCGCTGGCCTCCAAGATGGGTGCGCTCGAGACGGTCGACGGGCTGCGCAGCCTGATGCTGGAAATCGCCTGGTTGCTGCGCTCACAGGCGGCGGCAGTGTTCGGCAACCTGTTTGCGGTAATCCCGACGATGGCGCTGATCGGCGTCGGCGTATTGCTCGCTACCGGCACACCGCTGATGAATCCTGCAAAGGCGCATGCGAGCCTGCAGTCGCTGTCGATCCTTGGTGTGACGCCTGTCTTTGCTGCCTTCACTGGCGTGCTGCTGTGGCTGGCGAGTCTGTTTGCCGGGTTCGCCGACAACTGGTTCGCGCTGCGCCGGCTGCGTGAGGCGCTCACGCATCACCGGCGCCTGGTACAGGCGATGGGGGCGGCGAAGGCCGCGCGTTGCGCCGTCTGGATGGAGAACAACATCGCCACGCTGGCCGGCAATATCGCACTCGGCACGTTGCTCGGCATGACGCCGGTGTTGGCGCAATTCTTCGGCCTGCCACTGGATGTGCGCCACGTCACGCTGTCGACGGCGACCGTGACCGAAGCCATCGTCACACTCGGCTGGAACAGCTTCACCACGCCTGAAGTATGGCTGGCGGCGGTCGGCATTTTCTTCATCGGCCTGCTCAACGTCGGTGTCGCCTTCGCCTGTTCGCTCATGCTCGCCTTGCGGGCGCGGGAGGTGCCGGGGCGGGTGCGGCGAGTGGTGTTTCGCGCCGTGCTGCGGCGCTTCACGGCGTCGCCGCACGCGTTCCTGTTTCCCCAGCAGCCGGCAGCCGTGCGCCGGCCGGAATTGCCGCCGGCCGACGCTCGTACTGACGATGAGCCGAAATCCGGAGCCGGTTGAGCGCCTCCAGCCGTGGCAAGCCATGCGCCGATCCGATAATGTTTCACCATGGACTGGGCTGCTTTCTTAAGGTAAAATCGCCCGGTTTGAGTGCGTGGCCGTGCGGTTTTCGGTCGGCCCCGGGTCCGGTGCAAGTGAGGATGCCGGAGTGCGCGCTCCCGCTTTTTGCATTCATTTTCTTCAGCCACCATGAAAAAATTCATTACATTGCTCGCGCTGTCGAGCGTCGTTACGGGCAGCAGTCTCGCGTTCGCGGCAGACCTGGTGGGCGATCCGAAGGCGGCGCAGGTTGCCATGTGCATCGGTTGCCACGGCATCCCTGGTTACAAGGCCAGCTTTCCCGAGGTCTACCAGGTGCCGATGCTGGGCGGCCAGTCCGCAAAGTACATTGAAAATGCGCTGAAGGCGTACCAGAAGGGCGAGCGCAAGCACCCGACGATGCGCGGCATCGCAGGCAGCCTTTCCGATCAGGACATGGCCAATCTCGCCGCTTACTACTCGCAGCAGAAATAAGGAACCGACCATGAAAAACACGCTCATCGCCTCCGGCCTGGTTCTTTCGCTGATGTCGGCTGCGGCCCTCGCCAGCGGCAACATCGAAGCCGGCAAGGCGGCCGCGCAAAAGTACAACTGCGCCGCCTGCCATGGCGCCGATTTCAAGAGCCCGATCGATCCGAGCTATCCGAAGCTCGCCGGCCAGCACCAGGACTACCTGCAGCACGCACTGACAGCCTACCAACGCGGCGCGGATGGCGCCAACGGTCGCGGCAATGCGATCATGGGCGCCCAGGCCAAGGCGCTGTCGCACGACGACGTGAACAACCTCGCCGCCTATTTGCACAGCCTGCCAGGCGTGTTCGTGGTCCAGAAATAGGATCGCGCTGCTGCGGCAAGAAACCACGCAACGGCGTGGTTTTTTTTCGTCCGCTTCCGATCTGGACCAGGCGGGCAAACACAGCTTGGTGTCAGCGCTTGCGGATGCACTCGATATAGGCAGCGCCATCCGGCGGCAGCCCGCTGCGCTGCGATTGCCAGATCATCTCGCCCAGGCATTCCATGATCTGGTGATGTGCCTCGTGCTCGGAGTCGAGCCGCTGCGCCAGCGCCAGGTACGCCGCGCGGATGCCGGGTGGCTGATCAATCGACACCTGCTCTGCAATCGACAGGTGCATCGACAGGTGCAGGAACGGATTCGGCTTGCCCTGCTCCACACCATAGTCAGCGGCCAGCGCGGCCTCGACATCGCGCAGTTCGGTCGCGTACTCCGGATGTTGCAGTACCCAGTCGCGAGCGATCGCTTCGAGCGGCGTCAGGATCGCGCGCGATTCATGCTTGCGGTAAGTCTCGCAAAAAAAACGACGCACGTCGTGCTGGGAAGGTGTGAACATGGGGGCAGTCGCCTCGATCAGCTCAGAAGGCGCGCCAGGAAAAACGCCGCCGCGCCCGCCAGCCCGCCGATCGTCACCGTCTGCCACGCCGAGTGCATCGCGCCGGTACCGGTGAAGCGGCCCTTGAAATAGCCGAACGCGAACAGCGCCGTCAGCGTCACGCCCGCCGACACCCCCAGCGCCATGTCCGGCGTCTTGAAGAACATGTATGGCGACAGCGGGATGAAGCCGCCGACGATGTACGAAATTGCGATGGTGGCGGCGCTCTTCTTGGCCGCAGAGGGATTCGGTTCTTCCAGGCCGAGTTCGAAGCGCATCATGAAGTCGCGCCAGGCCTTCGGATTGCGCTCCAGACCCGCCAGCATCGGCACGCACTCTTCTTCTCGCACGCCGTAGGCGGCCATGATGTCGATCACCTCGCGCCGTTCCCGGTGCGGCATGGTGCGGATTTCTTCTTCTTCGCGTGCGGCTTCGGCGAAGTAGTGCTGGTGTTCGGTCCTGCCCGCGAGATAACCGCCCAGACCCATCGCAATCGAGCCCGCCGCGATCTCGGCGATACCCGCGGTGATCACGATATCGAGCGGTACGGCGGCACCGGTGATGCCGGCTGCGAGTGCGAACGGCACCGTCAGACCGTCCGCCATGCCGATGACGATGTCGCGTACCCGGTCGCTTGCCGAGAAATGATGCTCCGCGTGCGGGGGATGGGCGTGGGTATGCGCGCCGATGCTCATGTTCAGATTCCTTTGGTGGGCAATGCGGTCTTGTCGCGATACTCGCACAGATCGGCGATCATGCAGTTCCAGCACAGCGGCGTGCGCGCCATGCAGGTGTAGCGGCCATGCAGGATCAGCCAGTGGTGGGCGTCGTTCAGGAATTCGGGCGGCGTGGACTTCATCAGCTTGTGTTCGACCGCTTCGACGGTTTTGCCTGGCGCAAGTCCGATACGGTTTGCCACCCGGAAGATATGCGTGTCGACGGCGATCGTCGGTTCCCCGAACGCAGTATTCAGCACCACGTTGGCGGTCTTGCGGCCGACACCCGGCAACGCCTCCAATGCAGCGCCGTTGCGCGGCACCTGGCCCTCGTGCTCGGTGAGCAGGATGCGGCAGGTCTCGATCACATTCTTGGCCTTGTTGCGATACAGGCCAATGCTCTGCACGTAGGGGATCAGGCCGTCGATGCCCAGTGCAAAAATCGCGGCAGGCGTAGCGGCCAGCGCGTAGAGCCTGCGAGTCGCCTTGTTGACCGAGACATCTGTCGCCTGTGCCGACAGGATCACGGCTACCAGCAGTTCGAACGGCGTGGTGTACTCGAGTTCGGTCGTCGGATGCGGATTGGCGGCGCGCAGGCGCGTGAATATTTCGCGCCGCTTTTCTGCATTCATGTGGATCCTTTCGGTGGCGCGCTGTTGCGGTCGGAATCAGTCTGATCGGTTTGTCTTGCCGCCTCGATTTTCTTGAGCCGGGCGCGTTCGATCGCGGCGGCGATGATCGCTTTCTTGCGGTCGCGTTCGGCCTGTTCGGCCGCCGAAGCCGGCGTCTCGGCATTGACGGCTACCAGCTTTGCGGCCGCCTTGACCGCGAGCCTGGCATCGTTTTCCTGGCGCTCCCGCTGCAGTCGCGCGGTACGGAAATCATGCCGCGCGCGAGCGTCGTCGGCCTGTTGCTGCGACCATGCGTCCCAGCCGGTGCGGCCCGGCTTCACGACCAGCATGTCGATGCAATCGACCGGGCAGGGCGCAACGCACAGGTCGCAGCCCGTGCACAGGTCGGGCAGCACGACGTGCATCTGCTTGGCCGCGCCGAGGATGGCGTCGACCGGGCAGGCCTGGATGCACAGCGTGCAACCGATGCAGCGGCTCTCGTCGATACGTGCTACCGGCCGCGGGCGTTCGACGCCGTTGGCGGGATTGAGCGGGATGATCGGGAAAACCGGCTTGCCGAGGACTGCTGCGAGTCGGGCGATCCCTTCGGTGCCGCCGGGCGGGCACTGGTTGTAATTCGCCGCGCCGCGAGCGATGGCTTCCGCATACGGCCGGCATCCCGCATAGCCGCACTTGGTGCACTGTGTCTGGGGCAGCACATCTTCGATACGGTCGGCGAGCGCCGCCTGCGCATCAGGCAGGGGCGGCGGGGGCGATCCGGAGGGCGGCAGGGGCGGCACGGCGAACTCTTTACGTCAAAAACAGGATTATCCGTGAAAACCGAACGGCGCGATGCGGTTGCGCAAATGAAAAAGCCGTTCGCTTCGCAGCGAACGGCGCTTGTACCGCTCAAAGCCCTTGAAGCAGAGATTTACTCGTGCGCCTTGATGAACGCCGTGATGCGCGGGCAGATCGTCTCGCGCCAGCGGCGTCCTGCAAAGATGCCGTAATGGCCGCATTGCGGTGCGATGAAATGCTGCTTCATCGATTTTGGAATCGAGGAGCACAGGTCCTGCGCCGCCTCGGTCTGGCCGGGGCCGGAGATGTCGTCGAGCTCGCCTTCGATCGTGAACAGGGCAACGTTCTTGATATCGGCCGGGCGCACCATCTTGCCGTCGATTTCCCAAGTGCCAGCCGGCAGGTGGAATTCCTGGAACACGGTCTTGATGGTCTCGAGGTAGTACTCGGCTGGCATGTCGAGAACAGCATTGTATTCATTGTAGAACTTGCGATGCTCTTCGGCGGATGCGTTGTCACCTTCCCGCAGATGCATGTAGAAATCCCAGTGGCTTTGCGCATGCCGCTGCGGGTTCATCGCCACGAAACCGGCGTGCTGCAGGAAGCCCGGATAGACGCGACGACCGACGCCAGGATAATTACCCGGCACGCTGTAGATCACCTTGTTCTCGAACCAGGAAAAAGGCTTCTCGGTGGCCAGGTTATTGACCTCGGTCGGCGATTTGCGCGGATCGATAGGACCGCCCATCATGGTCATCGTCTTCGGCATCTTCGGATCCTTGGCGGTTGCCATCAGCGAGATCGCCGCCAGGACCGGCACCGTCGGCTGGCACACCGAGATCACGTGCACACTGCTGCCCAGTGCATGAATGAAGTCCTGTACGTAGTAGACGTAGTTATGGAGATGGAACGGCCCTTCCGACACCGGCACCATGCGTGCATCGGTCCAGTCGGTAATGAAGACGTCATGATCCTGCAGTAAGCTGCGCACAGTGTCACGCAGCAGTGTCGAGTGATGTCCCGACAGCGGCGCGACCAGCAGGACGGTCGGCTGCGCCAGGGCAGTGAAGTCCTTGTTGCTCATCAGCTTCTTGAAGTGGATCAGCCGGCAAAACGCCTTGTGCATCTTCACTTCTTCGACGATACCCACGGTCTGGCCGTTGACGGGGACCGACACGATGTCGAAGGCCGGTTTTTCATAATCCTTGCCCAGGCGATAAAGCAGTTCGTAGCCGGCGGCAATGCGCTGCGCAAACGGCGTGTGCGCCAGGGGCGAGACCGGGTTGGTGAACAGCTTGGACGAGGCCTCCGCCCACTGGATCAGCGGATTGAGAAACGTACGGTTCATCTCATGAAATTGGTAGAGCATGTCGACCTCTGTAAGAAATAGCTGTTGTTACTTGATTTTGGACAAAAATCCGAATTGCTGCAATGCATCATTGACAAGATTTCGTGAAACTCCAACTGTCAAATGATAATCGTCTAAGCGAAAGGCTCAAATCGCCTTATTCCCACCGTATTATCGCATGTCGGGTTTAAACCACAGGGAATCGAGACTGCCGGAGTGCTCGCAGCCCGGTTCGGTAAAAGTGTTGCATGAGACGCAACCCGATGACGAACCACCCGTTTCCAGAGGCCCGCTGCAGAACATACAGTACCCCAAGGAAAGGTAATTTTGCGTTTTGGTGACAATTGGCGCACAACAGAATCGCTAATCGCTGCGGCGGCGCAACACAATAGAAAAAGTTGAAATTGTGTAATAAATAAAAGAGCTGCGGGCCAAGCGCATCCCGCTGAATGGACCTGTATTCAGCAAGATACTCTCGTAAGGTGTGCAAGGCGTGCTCGGTAACCCGCACTCGCGCGTGAAGATCCTGGGAACCAAATTCGATCTGAACGATCGATTTTTAATCGAAAACCGGGCTTTCGACGCCGAGGATCTTGTGCAGTTTTGGCGATGTGGTCGTGTACTGCATGTGGATTTTCTTGTCGGGGAAAATATACGGTGCAGCGCCGAACGCAGCCAGGGCCGCCTCGTGGAAGCCGGACAGGATCAGTTTCTTCTTGCCAGGGTAGGTATTGATGTCACCCACCGCGAAGATGCCTGGCACGTTGGTTTCGAACTTCTCGGTGCCGACCTTCAACTGCTTGCGCTCGATATCGAGGCCCCATTCCGCGATCGGCCCGAGCTTCGGCGACAGGCCAAAGAAGACCAGCAGGTCGTCGAGCGGCATGCGGCGCGTGACGCCGTCCGATGCCGTGACCTTCAGTTCGGTCAGCTTGCCATCGGCGCCAGTCTCGAATCCGGTGACCTGACCGACCAGCATCTGCATCTCGAGGTCTTCGCACAGCTGCTTCATCTTGGCCACCGATGCCGGTGCGGCGCGGAACTCGTCACGGCGATGCAGCAGCACCACCGATTCCGCCTTGCCGACCAGGTTCAGCGCCCAGTCGAGCGCGGAATCGCCGCCGCCGCAGATCACCAGGTTCTTGCCGTGGAACTGCACCGGATCCTTGACGCGATAGAACAGTTGCGAGCCTTCGAACTGCTCGATGCCATCGACCTTGATCGTGCGCGGCTGGAACGATCCGACACCGGCAGCAATGAAGATGGTCTTGGTGATGAAGCGCGTGCCCGTGGAGGGTTCGAGGTCGAAGCGGCCATCATCGCGCTTGTGCACCAGCGTGACTTCCTGGTTCAGGTGGAAGGTCGGTCCGAACGGCTCGATCTGCTTGAGCAGGTTGTCGGTCAGTTCCTGGCCGGTACACACCGGCACGGCGGGAATGTCGTAGATCGGCTTGTCGGGGTACAGCTCGACGCACTGGCCGCCGACGCTGTGCAGCGAATCGATGACATGCGCCTTGATTTCGAGAAGGCCGAGTTCGAACACCTGGAACAGGCCGACCGGGCCGGCGCCGACGATGACGGCATCGGTTTCGATCGGTGCGGAAGTGTGAAAGGTGCTGGTAGTCATACGGCGATCAGGTTCCAGATAAATGAATGGGTACGCCCGGATGGTGCCGCGGTGCGGCGGGCCGATGCGCAAATGGTGCGGTCGCTGCCGGAAATCGTCCGGCCCGGGAAATCAGCGTGCCAGGAACTGCAGCTTTTGCGGCACGTCTTTCCACTGGTCGGCATCGGCGAGCGCGGCCTTGGTCTTGGTGATCGAGGGCCACTTGCGCGACAGTTCGACGTTGAGCTTGATGAATTGCTGCTGATCGGCTGGCACGTCTTCTTCCGCATAGATCGCATTGACCGGGCATTCGGCGACGCAGACGGCGCAGTCGATGCATTCGTCGGGATCGATCGACAGAAAGTTCGGTCCTTCGCGGAAGCAGTCCACCGGGCATACATCAACGCAGTCGGTGTAGCGGCAGCGGATGCAGGATTCGGTCACAACGTGGGTCATAACAGTCCTATCTCTATTTTTCGGAAAAATTCCGGGGTCGGTCGGCAATGCGGCGCGTGTAAAATGATGCAGATCACACAGCCGCGCTTGCAACCGCAAAGCCTTGTATTTTAAGGCAAAACAACGTCCCGGACAAACCGGGGTTATACAGAATCCAAATAAGCAAATGCAGGGGCCTACTGCACGTCTTTATCGATCACGTCGGCACATGTGGCGTTCCGCGCTTGCCGGCACGGCGCCGAAGACGTCGACTCCCAAGTATACCCGTTCAATTGAGGAGGCACGCTTGAGCAGCAGAATGCTGTCCGCCGTCATCGGCATCGTCCTGATCCTGGGCGCGATCCCGGTCGCAGGTGCGCAAGGCGCGCAGGTGACACGTCATGCCACGCCGATCCGCATCGGTGAAATCAACAGCTATTCCAGCGCGCCGGCGTTTGCCGTTCCGTATCGCAATGGGTGGCAGCTGGCGGTCGAGGAAATCAATGCCGCCGGCGGTGTCGATGGCCGGGCGCTCGAAGTCCTGTCCCGCGACGATGGTGGCGTCCGCAGCGAAGCCGTGCTGCTGGCGCAGAACCTGATCCTCAAGGACCGGGTCGACCTGCTCGCCGGTACCTACCTGTCGGGTATCGGTCTGGCAGTGGCCAATGTCGCCAGCCAGAATCACAAGGTATTCCTGGCAGGTGCGCCGTTGTCGGATTCGCTCACCTGGGACAAGGGCAACCGCTATACCTTCCGGCTGCGGCCTTCGACCTTCATGCAGGCCGCCATGCTGGTCGAGGAAGCGGCCAAGCTGCCGGTGACGCGCTGGGCGACGCTGGCACCGAACTATGAATTCGGCCAGAGCGCGGTCGCCAGCTTCCGGCTGCTGCTCAAGGCCCGGCGGCCCGACGTGCGTTTCGTTGCCGAGCAATGGCCGGCGCTCGACAAGATCGACGCCGCCTCGGTGGTGCAGGCACTGCAGAAGGCGCGGCCGCAGGCGATCTTCAACGCCACCTTCGGCAAGGACCTGGGTGCGTTCGTGCAGGAAGGCGAGCGCCAGCGCCTGTTTTCGGGCGTCTCGGTGGTCTCGATGCTGGGTGGCGAACCCGAGAACCTCGAAGCCTTCAGCAATGGCGCCGGACGCGGCTGGCTGGTCAGCGGCTATCCGGTCGAGCAGATGACCTCGCCGGAGCAGGTGGGCTTCATCGCCGCTTACCAGGCGCGCTATCACGCCGCGCCGCGCCTCGGCTCGCTGGTCGGATACATGATGATCCAGACGATTGCCGCTGCCGTGAAAACCGCTGGCTCGACCGATCCCGAGCGGCTGGTGGCGGCGCTGCGCAACCTGAACCTGCCCACACCGGTGGGGCAGATACGGTTTCGCGCGATCGACCAGCAGTCGACCATGGGCACCTGGGTTGGCCGGCTCGACTACCGGGACGGCAAGCCGCAGATGCGCGACTGGCACTACGATGACGGCAAAGCCTATTTGCCAGCCGATGCGTGGGTGCGCACGCAGCGTCCCGGTGCAGCGATGCGATGAACGGGGTGCCGCCGGAGTTCCTGCTGTTGGGCACGCTGCTGCTGGCGATCGCGTTCATCCACTGGAACACGATGGCGATGGCGCTTGCAGGTGCCGCGGCGATCACGCTCTACAAGCTTGCCTTTTCGCGCTTTGCCGAGGGTGCCGGCATTGCCGGACTGATCACCCACGCCGGGCATGAATGGGTGCTGCTGTCGAACCTGCTGGGCCTCTTGCTGGGCTTTGCGCTACTGGCCCGACATGTGGAAAAGAGCGGTTTGCCGGCGCTGCTGCCGAAGTACCTGCCCGACGGCGCGGGCGGCGGCTTCCTGCTGCTGGTGGCGGTGTTCGTACTATCGAGCGTGCTGGACAATATCGCTGCGGCGATCATCGGTGCAGCCATTGCGCACAGCGTCTTTCGCGGCCGCATCCATGTCGGATACCTGGCCTCGCTGGTGGCCTGCGCCAATGCCGGCGGTGTCGGCAGCGTGCTCGGTGATACCACCACGACAATGATCTGGATCGCCGGCGTGCCGCCGTTGAAGGTCTTCCCTGGTTACATCGCGGCCGTCGTGGCGCTGCTGGTCACGGCGATTCCGGCATCCCGTCAGCAGCATGCGTTCTCGCCGATCGTGGCCGATGCGCACCCAGGTGTCCGGCTGGATGCGGCACGTTTGCTGATCGTGGGCGGCATCCTGTTGATCGCGGTCGCGACCAATCTCGTCATCAACCTGTATTTTTCGGCCCGTGCAGATGCCTTGCCGTTCCTGGCGATCGCAGTCTGGGCAGGCATCCTGGCGAGCGCTGCCTGGCGCCGGCCCGACTGGGCGGAACTGCCGAATGCACTGCAAGGTGCGATCTTCCTGCTGGCGCTGGTCTGGTGCGCGTCGCTCATGCCGGTCGAAAAGCTGCCGGCCGCTTCCTGGCCGAGCACGCTCGGCGTCGGCTTCCTGTCAGCCGTTCTGGACAATATTCCGCTGACTGCGCTGGCGCTCAAGCAAGGCGGCTACGACTGGGGCATGCTGGCATATGCGGCGGGTTTCGGCGGCTCGATGCTCTGGTTCGGCTCGTCGGCAGGCGTGGCCGTCGCCAACCGTCACCCTGAAGCGAAATCGGTCGCTCGCTGGCTGCGCCACGGCTGGCACGTCGTGTTGGCTTATCCGGTCGGTTATTTCGTCATGCTGGCGCTGGCCGGCTGGCAGCCGTCTGCGATCGAGCGCGCCACACCTGCGTCGGTGACGTCTCCCTTAAAAGCAGCCAGCACCCCATCCGCGCCGATACCGGAACACAACGCGGCGCAACCGGACAATGGCACAGGCTTTAAAATGCAAGGCGGCCTCGGCCTGAAGCTGCCCACTGGTTCTGCCGGCAATCCGGAGCGCGCCGAAACCGCTCCGACCCCGGCGTCTGCGCTGCCGAAATCCTCTTCCACGAACAACGAATGAACCCGAGATGCGACCGAAAATCCTGATTGCCCGCGCCGTTTTCCCCGATGTGATCGCGCGCCTTGCCGAGCGTTTCGACGTCGAATCCAACCAGGACGACCATATCCACAGCGCCGCCGAACTCGCGGAAAAAATCCGTGACAAGGATGCCGTCTACATCACCGGCAGCGAGCGCATGTCAGCCGAACTCATCGCCGCCGCGCCGCGCTTGAAGGCGATCTGCAACATGGCCGTCGGCTACAACAACATCGACGTCGATGCTGCCACCGCCGCCGGTGTCATGGTGACCAACACGCCCGACGTGCTGAACCAGACCACTGCCGACATGGCATGGGCGTTGTTGATGGCCGCCGCGCGCCGAATCACGGAATCGGAGCACTGGCTGCGCGCCGGGCACTGGAAGAAATGGCGCTACGACGGCATGCTGGGTGCGGATGTGCATGGCGCGACGCTGGGCATCATCGGCATGGGCCGCATCGGCCAGGCGATCGCCCGCCGCTCGATCGGCTTCGACATGCAGGTTCTGTATCACAACCGTTCGCGCCTGACGCCGGAGCAGGAAGCCCATGCCAACGACGCGCGCTACGTCAGCAAGGAAGATCTGCTGCGCCAGGCCGATCACGTGGTG
Source organism: Herminiimonas sp. (assembly GCA_014377845.1). GTDB lineage: Bacteria > Pseudomonadota > Gammaproteobacteria > Burkholderiales > Burkholderiaceae_D > JANXSS01. The sequence continues at coordinate 14,470 of JACMOV010000183.1, read as the reverse complement.
CTGGTGCTGCCGTATTCGCCGCAATCGCATCACACCATCGGTGCACCGGAACTGGCATTGATGAAGCCGACGGCAACCCTGGTCAACATCGCTCGCGGCGGCATCGTCGACGACGTGGCGTTGATCGCCGCGTTGCGCGCGCACCGCATCGGCGCGGCCGGCCTCGACGTGTTCGAGAACGAACCGGCATTCCATCCCGACTTCCTCGGGCTTTCGAACGTGGTGCTGACGCCGCACATCGGCAGCGCCACCGAACCCACGCGGCGCGCGATGGCCGAATGCGCCGCCGCCAATCTGGTGGCAGCCTTGTCCGGCGAGATACCGCCGAACCTGCTCAATCCCGGCGTCGACCGCAATCTGAAGCGGAGCACCTGAGAATGGCCGACATCACGATCCACCAGAGCCATCAACTCACCGCAAAAAAAGCCCGCGCCGCCGCCGAAAAAGTCGCCGATGAAATGGCAAACGAATTCGACATGGCGATCGATTGGCAAGGCGACGTCCTCAGTTTCAAGCGAAGCGGCGTATCCGGCACGCTGACATTGCTGGACCGCGCAGCGCAGCTCGACATCACGCTGGGTTTCATGCTCAAGGTGTTTGCGCCGAAGATCCAGGAGAAGGTGAGCGAAAATATGGCGAAGGTGTTCGGGGTTACGCCGGTGGTCTGACTACAGTGCGCTGGCGCGACTAGTCGACAAAATTCTGCTTCTTAACGCTGCCCGAAGCTCTTCACGTTGGGCCCCCGAGTGAATGAATTGCGGGCCCCGATCCTGTCGTCCTGTCGCGATCTGCTCTTCAAGCGCACGATCGAGTGCATTTTCGGATCGGATATCGCCGCACTCGATTTTCTTGATCAGGGCGTTATAGACGATGACCGTGGCACTTCTGCCGACGCCGGCCTGACTGATCACGACGGGTTCCGATGATGCGGGCTCGTTCAGCGTGCTGTTCAGCGTGACATGCTTTTCCAGATAGCGATGCGCGTTTTCAATCTCGCGGGTCTGCAGCAATTTATCGTCGAATTTCAGCCCGAGTTGTGTCAAAGGTACTGTGATCAACGCATTGGGTTCCGTCACGGAGCGCACCGTCAAAAGGTAGCAGGCATGCACGTCATCCTCGTATTCGCGCTCCAATGACTCGACCTTGTAGCGCTCGCCGAGAATTTCGCCTTTCCGGATGTGGGATAGCTTTGCGAGCATGGATTTAGAGGATTTCCCCGCCATCGTTGCACGATGGTCATCCGGCCTGATGATCTGGAATATCCCCTGTTTCGAATCGATCGCATGCGTCAGCAGGCGCTTCAGCGCCTCGCCTTTTCTGGGTGACTGGCCAGCAACATAGACACCTCTTCGTGTCGTTTCGCCCATTACCGGATTGCCATTTTCGGTGTGAATCCGGTTGGCGTGAATGTAATGTTGCTTGCCCTGGATCTCGACCGATACCGCCGAGTGAGCCACGCAAGGGATATTCGACCCGTTATCTTCCGCGAGTCCCGGCTTGAGAAATCGCCCTGACTGTTTTTCCGTTTCGGCTGATTCGGCGTGCCACGAGTCCCGGGGACTCTCTCCTCCGATCGAGGGTGACATGGCCCCAAACCGTGCCGTACTGCCGTCAGCTTCGAGTTGATTGAAACTGAACGAATCCACCTGATCATGTGGCTGTGGCGTCGCTTGGGTAACTTGCGGCGCAGTACACAGACTAATTTCGGAATCTTGTGATGCGCAGTCGGGTGAATCAACTGCATTCACGCTTTCCGACACCGAGACGGATTGGGCCAGCCAGATACTCACCGCCGCCATGCTGTCTTGCCGGTCTTGCCCGACCTGTGTAGAGAGCACTGGCGGCGACGTGGGGATCTCTTTTTTTCGGAATGCAAATGGTTGCGACCGGCCCGCCTTGAATTCTGCGAACGAAGCCTGGGCCTGCTTGAACTGCCGAGGTAACTTTACCAGTTGGGCGAGCGCGCCTGAAAGACCGCGCGTTTTGTTGCCTGTTTTCTGTGCGGCCTGCGCGTCTCCGTTTGCCTTGGCTACCCGTGTGGTTGCTTCCAATCGTTCCGCTCTTGGTATCCCGTCTGAGTGGCAACCAGACGATATTCCCGATGAAGAAATGTCTTGTTCGGCAGGATTGCTCACGGGTGTATTGACCGGCTTTTTAGATGCCTTTCCAAAATTCCACCGCATGTTTTCAATCCCAAAAAAGTCGTTCAGTTCGAGACAGGAAGTCGGGGTTGTTCTGAAATGATGCGAATACGAAAACCGGCACTGTTGCTACGATCTGGAATAAGGGGGCATATGCCAAACAAATTCTGGCGGGGGCCTATTTCGGCAGGAAAGATCGTTGTGGCGGGGCGCCTTCCATGTGGCGCTGCGTGGCGATGTCTCGCCCTGGCGCGTCCAGTCACGTTACCCTGGTTTATCCCACACAAACCAAACCTGCAGGCGACGAACGCCGGAAATCAGGTTCACGCGAACGAAGTGGATACGCTACATCGAAATGCACAAGCGTCTGCGTTATTAAACTATTTTCTAGAGTGCACTCGCAACATCGATTCAATCAATCGCGCCGTCGAGCTTTTAAGACCGAACGGCATGCTGTTTCCGCTATTAAATTGTTTGTTTGATTTTAGTCAGGAAGATTGACTTGGGGAATCTGCATCCGAACAGTCAAACGCAGTGGCTCGGGCCATTTTTTGAAAGTTCGTTCTGCGGAGGCCGCCGGGCTGGCGTCAGTCCTTCAAACTCTCGATCAAGTCAATGTACTTCTCCATCGCCTCATCCTTGGACAAGCCCTTCACGCCAGCCCATGCATCGAACTTCGCGCGGCCGACCATGTCGGTGAAGCCCGGGCGTTCGCCATCCACATCGCCTGCCGTGGATTGCTTGTAGAGCGCGTAGATCTCCAGCAGCGTCATGTTGTCCGGACGCTCCGGCAGGTTCTTCGATGCGGTCAGCGCTTCTTCAAAACGGGCTTGCAGTGTCATGTGTTCCTCCGGTTGGTTGCGTGATGCAAAGTCCTCGTGAACCAGTCAGCCGCGCGTCGGCCGGCGGGTGCAAGCCCGATGGTGAATCAGACCGCCAGCATCAGACCGCCAGCAGCTCGACGTCGAAGATCAGCGTCGCGTTCGGCGGGATCGCGCCGCCTGCGCCGCGTGCGCCGTAGCCGAGTGCGGCAGGGATGATCAGGGTGCGGAAGCCGCCGACCTTCATGCCTTGCACGCCCTGGTCCCAGCCCTTGATGACGTGGCCGGCGCCGAGCGGAAATTCGAACGGGTCGTTGCGGTCCTTGCTCGAATCAAACTTCTTGCCAGCGGTGCCGTCGGCGTTCCGCAGCCAGCCGGTGTAGTGGACGGAGACATGATCTCCCGCCTTGGCTTCGGCGCCTTCGCCGACGATCTTGTCTTCGTATTCGAGTCCGGTTGCGGTCATTACGGTTGCCATGTTGGTCCTTTATCAGTGCGGATGAGGTGGTCCCGATTGTAGCAGGGCAGCGGATATTGTCCTGGCTGCCGTACCGCTTCGGCTGCGGCCGGGCATGGAAGTGGGGACCGCTGCCAGGGGGATTTTTGCGGGCAAGTGTTAACCTCGGTCGCATCCGCGGCCACGCGGTAAAATCGCGTCCATTGCAGCTGTATGGCTGCCCTCACGATTTCGAATCCAATCCATGTTTCCTTTTTCAGAAGTCTGTTTCGTCGCCGGGGTCATCCCGCCGCCCGGTCGATGCGCGACATCCTGATTTCATTTGGCCGCGCGCTGTATTCGCAGCTGCATGTGCGCATGCTGTTGCTGACGCTGACGCCGTTCGTGCTGTCGATCGTGGTCTGGGGGCTGATCCTGTGGCTCGGCCTGCAACCGCTGATCGACTGGGTTCAGGCCTATTTTCTCGACAACGACGGATTTCGGATTGCCGGCGGCGTGTTGGCGTGGCTGGGGTTGGGTGCGATCAAGACCGTCGTGGTGCCGTTGCTGGCGATGTGGGTCCTGCTGCCATTGATGATCCTGACGGCGCTGGTATTCGTGGGGACGCTCGCCATGCCAGTGATCGTCAGGCATGTTGCGAGCCGCAGTTACCCAGACCTGGTGCGCCATCGTGGCGGCAGCATCTGGGGCACGCTCTGGATATCCCTGACCTCGTTTTTCGTGTTCGTTTTCATGTGGCTCGTGACGTTGCCATTGTCGGTGATTCCGCCGTTGACCTTCCTGATCCAGCCGGTGCTGTGGGGCTGGCTGACATACCGGGTGATGGCCTACGATGCCCTGGCCGAGCACGCCGATGCGCAGGAATGGCGGCGGCTGGTCAAGACCCATCGCTGGGCGCTGCTGGCGATCGGCGCCATCACCGGCGCCATGGGTGCTGCGCCGACGCTGCTGTGGCTGGGTGGCGCCCTGTCGGTGATCCTTTTTCCGATCTTGGCCGCCGGGGCGATCTGGCTCTACGTGCTGGTGTTCGTGTTCACCGGGCTCTGGTTCGAGCACTATTGCCTGCAGGCGCTCGAGCGCCAGCGCGCCGACGATGCGAAGGTGGCATCGACGGGCGCATCTCCGCTTTCAACTGCTGTCCAACCGACGGGAAAAAAATGGCATTCGGTCTGATCATCATCGGCGATGAAATCCTCTCCGGCAAGCGCGAAGACAAGCACTTCGTCAAGGTGCTCGCGATCCTCAAGGCGCGCGGCCTGCAGCTTGCGTGGGCTGAATACCTGGGCGACGATCCGTCGCGCATCACGGCGGCGCTGCAACGGGCGTTGGCCGGTGGCGACATCGTGTTTTCCTGCGGGGGCATCGGGGCGACGCCGGACGATCACACCCGCCAGTGCGCCGCGGCGGCGCTCGGCGTACCGCTGGCCCTGCATCCGGAAGCGCGGCAAAAGATCCGCGAGCGCATGCTGGAAATGGCCCGCGAAAGCGGCAAGCCGATCGATCTTGAATCCCCCGACAATCTGCACCGGTTGAAGATGGGCGAATTTCCGCAGGGCGCCGCGATCATCGACAACCCTTACAACAAGATCCCCGGCTTCTCGATCGCGGGCGCCGGCGGCGGGGCGGTGCATTTCGTGCCGGGGTTTCCGGTCATGGCCTGGCCGATGATCGAAGCCGTGCTCGACGCGCAACATGCTCACCTGTTCCACCAGACTGCGTGGTTCGAGCAGTCGGTCCTGGTGTATGAAGTGGCGGAGTCCACCCTGACGCCGTTGATGGAAAAGATCGAGGCCGAATTTCCAGCCGCAAAAGTGTTCAGCCTGCCCAGCGTCGGCGATGCGCTCACCCGCCGTCATATCGAACTGGGCGTCAAGGGCGAACCGGAGCAGGCCAGCGCCGGTTTCGGCCGCATGCGCGCGGCGCTCGATGCAATGGGGGCGGAGTACGACCCGTTGTAGCGTTACGCGCGGCGAACGCGATCCCCTTGTTATGATTGCGGATTGCGTGTGCGTTGCGCGTCCCTACTGGTTGTGACCCATGTTCGATTTTTTCTTCAAGCGTTCGAAACCGGCGGCAGTTGCAGCTTCATCAAAACGTAGTTCCCAGGCTGTCTCCCAGGCAGTTGCGAAAGCGACGGCACCCGATGCCGGTGCGCTGCGCCAGCGGGCGCTCGCCCAGGCCGATGCGCTTGGGACCGACGAGGCGGCTCTGGCAGGTTTCATCGCAACCTGCGGCATTGCCGAAGCGCGCTTTCGCGCCGCGCAGAACATTCATGGCCGTGCTGCCCTCGGAGCGGTACAGAAAGCGATGCGCGAGACCGATCGCCGTGTCGCCCGGCTCATGCAGCAACGGCTGGAGACGCTGGACCGGGAGGCGGCATCGCAGCAGCGCGCACAGCAGACGCTGGAGCACGCGCAGGCCCTGTGTGCCGAGACGGCATTGCGATCCAACCAGGTGGTCGAGCTGGAACGCGCATGGAAGGCGATCGAGGCGCCTGCGGGCGAGGCGCAGGCGGCTTACGACGCGGTGCATGCAAGGCTCGCGCAACGGCTTGCGGCGCAGACTGCGCTGCAGCGGCGGGTGCTCGATGCGATTGCGCGCCTGCGTGCGGTGGTCGCCGATCCGGCAACGCACGGCGCTGCGATCGATGCGCTTGCTGCGGACGCCGACACGACGCTCGTCACCGTGCCGCAGGATGCTGAATTGCCAAGCCTGCCGAAGCAACTGCTGCCCGAACTCGCGCGCCTGCGGAAGCAGGTGCAGCACCTGCAGGACGCAGCTGCGGTTGCATCTGCAGCCATCGCTGCGCGGGAGCAGGCTCTGCAAGCATGGGAAGCGGCCCTCGCAAACGACCACCCACCTGAAAACCGCCCGCAGCTGGCGTCAATGCAGCGCGACTGGCGCGGCCTTCCGGCGGTGGCCGATGTGGCGCAACGGGAGTCCCTGCAAGAGCGCTTCGATAACCTGGTGCGGCAAGTCGTACCAGCGCCTCCGCGAAAATCGACAGAACCAGTGGACGCGGCGCAGCTTTCCGAGGGGCAGAGTGCAGATGCGCCGGTGGCTGTGGCATCGCGGCACCCGTCGGCGGATCTGGATCAGCGGCGCGCCCAACTCGGCATCGCCCTCGCTGCCCTGCAGGCGGCGCTCGATGAAGGCGCGTTGCAGCGCGCGATGGAGCAGGATCGTCTCGTGCGTACGCTCGATGTCGACAGCCTGCGCTTGCCTGCCGGGCAGCAGGCCGCCTTGAGTGCGGCGCGCGCCGAGCTCGGCCGGCTGCAGGGCTGGGCACGTTGGGGTGGAACGGTATCGCGGGAAGAATTGCTGGCTGCGGTGGAAGCCCTGCCGCAGCAGGCGTTGACGGTAACCGAACTGGCAAAAAAAGTCGGCAGCATGCGCGAGCGCTGGCGCGCGCTGGACGCCTCGGCCGGTGTCGCGCCGCGCGCCTTGTGGACGCGCTTTGATGCTGCCTGCACCAACGCCTACGCACCGGTGGCTGCGCATTTTGCGGTGCTGGCGCAGGAGCGCGCGGCCAATGCTACCAAGGCACAGGCGCTGCTCGATGAAATCGGTGTCTTCGCCCTTGAAGCCGGCATGACCAGCGCCGAGGCGGATATGGATGCAGGCGCGCCCGAGCAGGAAGCGGGCACGGCGCCTGACTGGCGTGCAATCGCCGCATTCTGCCAACGCATGCGACAGGCGTGGCAGAAGCTGGGAACGATCGAACGCAAGGAACACAAACGTCTTGACGCCGCATTCGCGCAGGCGTTGCAGCCGCTGCTGGCACCGCTGGCAATGCAGCAGACACAGGCGATCGCCCAGCGCGAACGCCTGATCGAGGAAGTCAGCGCACTGCCGCCGCAAGCCCGCGAAACACCGGAGCGACTGCAAGCCCTGCAGGCGCGCTGGCAGCAACATGCAAAGTCCTTTCCGCTCGATCGACAAATGGAGCAGACCCTGTGGCAGCGCTTCCGCAGCGCGTGCGATGGGGTATTTGCGGAGCGCAAGAGCGCCGGCGTGGCCGCAGATGCGGAGCGTAATGCCAACCTGCAGACCAGGACGGCACTCTGTGCGGCGATCGAACAACTCGCCAACCAGGAAACAGCAAGCGAGCGAGAACGCGCCGCAACCCTGCGCGAGACCCGCGGCGCGTGGGATGCGGCCGGGCCGGTCCCACGCGCCGCGCAGGCTACGCTGCAGACGCGTTTCGACAAGGCGATCCACGCCCTGGAAGCGCAAGCGGCTGCGCGCCAGCGCGCCGTGGCGCATCAACGATACGTCGCACTGGCGTCCCGCCTAAGACTGTGTCTTGCCGCTGAACGGCACTTGATGCATGTGGTGGATGCTGCGCCAGGCAGCGCATGGGCCGAACAGTGGGCGCAGTTGCCAGCGCTGGACGCCGAGCTTGAGCAGCCATTGCGCATCCGCTTCGACGCGGCCATTGCTGCCATCACAGCGGACGACAAGACCTATGCGACCTTGCTGGAGACGAATCAGCCGGTGCGCGACACCGAATTGCTGCGCCTCGAAGTCGATTACGGTATCGCGTCACCAGCGGCATTCGTTCGGGAGCGACTTGCACTGCAGGTCGCTGGCCTGCAGTCGGCCTTACGCAGCGGAGCGTCCGGACCTTCGCAGGCCTCCGCCCGGTTGCAACTGGCACGCATTTGCAGCTTGCCGGCAATGGCGGATGAGCAGGCGCAACGCCGGCTCGAAACGCTTACCGAGGCCTTGCTCACGTCGGTTTGAGCCAAGCATCGGCCCGGCAGGCATTCCGGGTCGATGTCTCGGATCGCATCCCTTCGAAACCGGTTTGGTTGAGAGCCGATTTGCGGAGGTTTTGTATTCGCGAAGAAATTGTTTCTCAAAATACCATTCGTTCAGTCCTACAGGCAGTTCAGCCGCCGTCCTACTGTGTCATCCCATGGAGCGATTTACGCTCCCGTTATCGTTTCTGGCACCGAATGCCAGAAGGCGGCAAGTCGCGCTACGCCCAGCGTTAATGCGTTGCAGTGATTGCGTGGCATCGCTGCGGTAGCGGTTTGCCGCGCGACGGGATTTCATTCACCAAGGAGAACTACATCATGACCAATGACCACATCAAGGAAACCACGGGCACCACGACTGGTAACGGCATGTCCGGCACATCGGATGCGGCCTGGGGCGAGGTCGCCGGCGCCAGTGGGGTGCGCGACAGCTCCGGCGTCTTGACCGGCTTGTTCCGCGATCGCGAAAGCGCCGAGATGGCGTATCGCTCGGTGACAGATCGTGGCTATGACCGCAACGATGTCAACCTTGTCATGTCCGATGAAACCCGCAAGCGTCATTTCTCCGAGACCGATGCCACCGAGACCGAACTCGGCAGCAAGGCAGCAGAGGGCGCAGGCATCGGTGGCGCGATCGGCGGCACGCCCGGCGCCATCGCCGCCGCGATCGCCGCCGTGGGTACCTCGATCGTGCTGCCCGGCGTCGGTATGGTGGTGGCCGGTCCGCTCGTGGCGGCACTTGCAGGCGCAGGTGCGGGGGGCGCCACCGGCGGCGTACTCGGTGCACTGATCGGCTGGGGCATTCCGGAAGAGCGCGTCAAACACTATGAAGCCGGCATCAAGGATGGCGGCATCCTCATGGGAGTGAAGCCGCGGTCGGATGAAGATGCACGCTATCTGGAAGAGCAGTGGAAGTCGAATCGCGGCGAGCACGTCTACCTGTAACCGCCAGATAGGGCGAAAGCAAACCGCGGTTTGCTTTCGCCGGGACAAAAAAATGCCCGCGCAATTCTGGCGGGCATTTTTGCGTGCGCACCGCCACCGGCGGCACGCAGGCAGGGCAATTACTTCTTTGCGCGGCCGGTGGTTTTTTCGGCAGCCTGGGTCATCTGTGCAACGGCGTTGTTCAGATTGCCTTCGAGTGCTTCAACGGCTTGTTTGGTGGTCTTGGTCAGTTGCTCGTAACCGGCGTTTGCGTTGCCCAGTGCCGATTTCATCATTGCGACCATTTGCTCGGAGCCAGCCGGTGCGTTCTTGCTGACTTCCTCGACCAATGCCACAACCTTGCGGTTGGTTTCGGCGATTTGCGCTTCGGCCGCTTTGGTGAACTCGGCTTGGGTTGCGGAGGCGATCGATGCCAGGTGACGGCCGTAAGCCATTGCCTTTTCAGCGCCCGGCTGTGCTTGCTGCGAGGACAGCGCCATGAATTCCTGCGGGTCCTTGACTGCCATCAGCTGTTTGGCAGCGACGGTCGACTCTTCCAGGGAAGCCTTGACGACGTTCATGTTCAGGTCGACGATCTTTTCGACACTTTCGAACGCCTTGTTGGTCAGCGCCGTGATCATTGCCAGTTGGGCTTCGAAATGACTCTTGGTGGCAGCAGAGAATTCTTCAGGTAATGAAAACATGTGGTAGCTCCGAAATGATGATTATCGATGGATGAACGTGCAACGCGACTTGTTTTTGTGCACTGCAACAACCACCATTGTAAAAGCCTGAGGTTTATTGTCAAGGATCTTTTTATTTAAACCAACATTCCGCTAGATTATTGTTTTAAAAAGGAGTTTTTTGCCAGAAACCACTCAAAGTGTTATTTTTCGGAAGCTTTCTTCTGGGCCGGAAGGCGACTTTCGAGTCCGTCCGTCATGCTAGACTCGGCCACGCGCTGCGCTGCGGCTGCCTGTGTTTTGCGCGCACATCGTTAACTTTTTCACGGTTGGCCCACTCTTGAACGCCTATTACAGCGATCACTTCGTCCTCCCGTTACCGCCCGGGCACCGCTTCCCGATGCAGAAATACCGGCTGCTGCGGGAAGCTGTGGGCTTGCTCGAGGAAGTCGATCTCCACGAGGCGCCCACCACGCCGAACGGTGTTCTGGCGCTGGCGCATGATCCGCAGTACATCGCCGCCGTCGTCAACGGCACACTGCCAGAGTCGCAGCAAAAGGCCATCGGGTTTCCCTGGTCGGTCGACATGGTGGAACGCTCGCGACGCGCAACCGGGGCGACGATCGCTGCCTGCCGCGCGGCGCTGACCCATGGTGTGGCCGTCAATCTTGCCGGCGGCACGCATCATGCGCACCGCGACCGCGGCGAAGGCTTTTGCGTCTTCAACGACGGCGCCACGGCGGCACGGCTGATGCAGGCCGAACGCCGGGTCCGCAACGTTGCCATCATCGACTGCGATGTCCACCAGGGCAATGGCACGGCATCCATTCTGGCCCGCGACGAATCGGTCTTCACGCTCTCGCTGCATGGGGAACACAATTACCCGTTCATCAAGGAATCGAGCGATCTCGATGTCGGCCTGGCCGATGGTACGCGCGATGCGGCTTACCTCGGTGCGCTCGACACGGCGCTCGACACACTGTTCGCCCGCTTCACCCCGCAATTGATCATCTACCTTGCTGGCGCGGATGCGCATGAAGGCGACCGGCTGGGCCGTCTGAAACTGAGCATGGAAGGCATGGCGGCGCGCGACCGGATGGTCCTGCAGCGCGCGCGGCGACATGCGGTACCGGTTGCGGTTACCATGGGAGGGGGGTACGGCAGGAACATCGGTGACACGGTGGCAGTGCATCTGCAAACCATCGCCATCGCCGCGCAGCATGCGCGCGACGCGGCCGTCAAATAAAACCGGCCTGCCGACCACGGCAGCCACAGGGACCAACCATTTATGAATTCTGCCGTACCAGGCGCCAGCCACGCGCTGGCTGCACCATCGAGCCGCTGGCTCGCCGTCATGCCGATCGTCTTCGTCATTCTTTGGAGTACCGGTTTCATCGTCGCCAAGTTCGGCCTGCCGTATGCCCCGCCGCTGACCTTCCTGGTGCTGCGTTTCGGCGGTGTGTCGCTGGCGCTGCTGCCGCTGGTGCTGCTGGCGCGCGCGCCCTGGCCGACCGGGCGGGTCGGCGACATTGCCTTGGCGGGCGTGCTGGTACATGCGGGGTATGTCGGCGGCGTATGGTGCGCGATCCGGCTTGGCATGCCGGCCGGTCTTGCCGCGCTGATCGCAGGCATGCAGCCGGTGCTGACCGCCTTTGCCGCGCCACTGATCGGGGAACGGGTGCGGCCGCGGCAGTGGATCGGATTCGTTCTCGGCTTCGGCGGCGTCGCACTGGTGGTATCCAACAAGATCAGCCTGATCGGCCTGTCGTACTCCAGCATCGGCCTCGGTGTCTTCGGGCTGATTGCGATCACGGTCGGCACGCTGTACCAGAAGCACCGCTGCGCCCACTTCGACCTGCGTTCCGGCACGCTCATCCAGTACATCGCATCGACCCTGGTGATGCTGCCGCTGGCGATCTATTTCGATGGCTTCGACCTGTCGCTATCCCATGTGCACTGGACACCGCAGTTCGTGGGGGCGCTGCTGTGGGCGATTTTCGTGCTGTCGATCGGCGCGGTGTTCCTGCTCTTCGCGCTGATCCGCAAGAGTGCCGCCACCAGCGTCACCAGCCTGCTGTACCTGACGCCGCCCACCACCGCCCTGATGGCCTGGGTGATGTTCGGCGAAGGCTTCAGCGTCGTCGGCATGGCAGGCATGCTGCTGGCAGTGCTCGGGGTCGCTTTCGTGGTGAAGAGATGACGCGCGCAACGCCAATCGACCGCGCGGCGTATCGCTATTTCCAGGCGATCACCACGCGCTGGGCCGACAACGATGCCTATTGCCACGTCAACAACGTCGTCTATTACAGTTGGTTCGACACCGTGGTCAACACCTTCCTGATCCGCAACGGCCAGCTCGATGTCGAACATGGCGCGGTGATCGGCCTGGTCATCGAAACCGGCTGCACCTATTTTTCTGCGGTCGCGTTTCCCGATGCCGTGACTGCCGGCCTGCGCGTCGCGGCGCTGGGCGACTCCAGCGTGCGCTATGAAGTCGGCATCTTCCGCGGCGATGAGATTACACCTGCGGCGCAAGGCCATTTCGTGCATGTCTGTGTCGACAGCGCGACGCATCGGCCCACACCCATTCCGGCGCCATTGCGCGCCTTGCTGCAATCCATCCAGACGGAGCCAACATGATCGAATCGCCTGCCCAGAAAATCGTCGACGACGCCATCCGCTCGCGCCGTTCGATCCGGGCTTTCCTGCCGACGCCGGTTCCCCGCGCCGACATCGAGGCGTTGCTGGAAGTGGCAGCACGTGCGCCGTCGGGCACCAATACGCAACCATGGAAAGTCTACGTCTGCACCGGCGCCCGCAAGCAGCAACTGTCGCAGGCAATCATCGACGTCTACCTTGATTCGGCGCGGGTTGCGGAACATTCCGAGGAATACCATTACTACCCGGTGAAATGGGCCTCGCCCTACATCGACCGCCGCCGCAAGGTCGGCTGGGACCTGTACGCATTGCTCGGACTGGGCCGCGAGAACAAGGCCGGCATGCAGGCCCAGCATGCACGCAACTACGGGTTTTTCGACGCGCCGGTCGGACTGATGTTTACCATCGACCGGACGATGGAAAAGGGCTCGTGGCTGGACTACGGGATGTTCCTGCAAAACGTGATGATCGCGGCGCGCGGGCGCGGACTCGACACCTGCCCGCAGGCAGCGTTCACGCAGTTCCACAAGATCATCGGCGAAGTGCTGGAGATCCCGGCCAACGAGCAGGTGGTGTGCGGCATGGCGCTCGGCTATGCGGACATGAGCAAGATCGAGAATTCGCTGGTGACCGAACGGGAGCCGGTGGGGGGGTTCGTGAAGTTTCTGGATTAGCTACTGGATCTGATGTTTCGGCGCGCGTGTAAGCCGCCATCTGGTTCCTGATTTTCCAAGGAGAGAAAATGCAAAAAATCGCAGTACTCGCCGGCGACGGCATCGGCAAGGAAACCGTCCCGGCAGGCATGCATGTCATCGACGTTGCAGCGCGCAAGTTCGGCATCGACCTGCAATGGGATGTCAAGGAATTCGCCTCCTGCGATTATTTCGCGCGGCATGGGCAGATGATGCCGGACGACTGGAAGGATCAGATCGGCGGGCATGACGCGATCTACTTCGGTGCGGTCGGCTGGCCGGCGACCGTGCCGGACCATATTTCGCTGTGGGGCTCGCTGCTGAAGTTCCGGCGCGAGTTCGACCAGTACGTCAACCTGCGGCCGTGCCGGTCAATGCCCGGCATTGCGTCGCCGCTGGCGAACCGGAAGCCGGGCGACATCGATTTCTACGTGGTCCGTGAAAATACCGAGGGCGAATATTCGTCGGTCGGCGGCCGCATGTACGAGGGCACCGAACACGAGGTGGTGTTCCAGCAGAGCGTGTTCTCGCGGCGTGGCACCGACCGCATCCTGAAGTTCGCTTTCGACTTGGCGCAGAGCCGGCCGAAGCAGCACCTGACGTCGGCCACCAAGTCGAACGGCATCTCGATCACCATGCCGTACTGGGACGAGCGGGTCGCGGCGATGGCAACAGCCTATCCGGACGTGAAGTGGGACAAGTATCACATCGACATCCTGACGGCGCAGTTCGTCCTGCATCCGGACTGGTTCGATGTGGTGGTGGCATCGAATCTGTTCGGCGACATCCTGTCCGATCTCGGACCGGCCTGCACCGGCACCATCGCGATCGCACCGTCGGCCAACATCAATCCGGAACGGCTGTTTCCGTCGCTGTTCGAGCCGGTCCACGGCTCGGCGCCAGACATTGCCGGCAAGGGCGTGGCGAACCCGATCGGCCAGATCTGGTGCGGCGCGATGATGCTGGAACACCTCGGTCATGCGACGGCGGCAGCAGCGGTCGTGACGGCGATCGAGAAGGTGCTGGCCGCTGGTGCCGCCCATGCGCCCTTTACCCGTGACATGGGGGGGAACGCCAATACGACCGATCTCGCGCGGGCCATCGGCGAAGCCGTGTAAGAAGCACAACGAAAGGGGGATGCGGACGTTGAATTTGTATTCTAGAAATACGATGAGTACTGTTAGCTAAGTTCCTAATTCTCTTGCGACATTCTGACATTTTGCTACACTGCAAGCTGTTTTTTCGCATGCATGCAGGAGTCGTCGATGACCAGATCCGCACTTGGAGTACTATGTTCGTTGCTGATGCTGCTGTGCGTCGCGCCGAGCCTG
>JACMOV010000182.1 GCA_014377845.1 Herminiimonas sp. | reverse complement strand
TCACGATGACCGGCACGAACAGCCGCGTCAGCCGATTGCCGAATCGGTCCGATAAGTGGATTGAAAAAAAACGCATCGCTCGTTCCCTTTAACCCGACCGCCAGGAATACAGCGAATGTGCCGTCACGCTCTGCGGCGGTACCAGAGTCGGCAGCAGCGCCTGAAATGCGCCGCGCACACGAAGTATAACGGCGCGCGGAGGCCGAACATTTAGGGTTTCCAGGAAAAAACAAAAATTATTTCCGCATCAAGCCGTTGCGCTCAATTTTTCCTGGGCAAACGACGATGGATTGTGAAGCAATCGGAATCAAAGCACGCCGTGCACCTGCAGCAGATCCTGGATCAGCTCGAGTCGTACCAGCGGATTGTCGAGTTCCAGGAGCCGCAGTTTTTGCTCGGCTTCAAACGGCAGCAGTTCGGCCCACCGATTGGCGACCCAGCCGCATTCATCGAGGCGAAACGGCGCCTGCAGCGGCATTTCTTCGGTGACGACCTGTTCATCCTGCAAGGTGCGGATCAGTCTGCCGAGCGCATCTGCAGTGTCTTCCAGTTCATTTGGAATCGATACCACCTGATCCGGTGGCAGTGGCGTGACCTGGCCCATCCAAAGGCCATGCTTGAGCCTTTCGCTGGCGTCGATCCGAAAGCGCGAAGTGCCGATGCACTGGATCTGCATCAGGCCCGGCATGGGTGCGGCATGCGAACGGATCTGCACCATCGTGCCGACCGGCGCCACGGTCTCGATCGCATCCGGCGTACGTACTTCGGCACCGTCGGTCAGCGTCACTATGCCAAAACCTGTGCCCGCGGCAATCGCGCGCTTGATCATGTCGAGATAACGCACCTCGAATATCTGCAGTGGCAGGTAACCGTCGGGGAACAGCACGGTACTCAACGGAAAAAGGGGGATGGGGGAAGTGGTCATCGGGCGATGATGACACGATCGCGCAGGCCGCGCATGCGGCGGGTGCAATCCAGTGCCCGCCGTTGCGGCGCGCCAAAGAAAACGCCTGTTGCAACCAATGGTCGCAACAGGCGCGATGCCGTGCCGTCAGGTCGGTCAGTTCGCGTCGACCAGCGGTGTGTTGACGAGATGCTCCGACAGAAACCAGGACTGCAGTTCATTGGTGCGCAAGACGTCGCTTACCAGTACGTCGTTGGTGCCGGGGTCGCCGGCGTCGTTGGCCTTGTCGGCCGCCTTGCGTGCCTGCTTCATGATCATTTCATGCGCGGCAAGCAGCCGCACCAATTGTACCGGCGCTTCTTCGCGGCCGTTCGGCACGCGCTGGATGCTCGTCATTTCGGCAACGTCAGCCGCCATTGCCACGCTCAGGCCACCAAGCAACTGGATGCGCTCGGCAATGGTGTCGACCAGCTCCGCCTGCTCCGCATGATGCTTGTCGTACAGCAGGTGCAACTGGTTGAAGGTCGGACCGCTGACCTGCCAGTGGTGCTTCTTGTACATGTCGCGCAAGGTCATCGTATCGGCAAGCATCTGGTTGAGCGCGGCGACACTTTCGGAGCAGGTCTTGATCGACAGGCCGTTCGGCAGCGCGACGATTTCGCCGAAACGCTGGATCTCGCGTGCATGCTGCAGCAGGTGCGGACTTGTCGCCCTCTCGACGCCGGCGCCGTTGGCGACTGCGGACTTGGGCGGCTTGGCCGGTTTGGCCGGTTTGGATTTCTTGCCGTTCTGTTTTTCGATTGCGGTTGCCATGCATGCTCCAGAAGAAAGTTGATCGAGGTGGCGAGCGATACGATAACGAGCAGGACAATTCACCCTGCAAACCGTTTCAGACTACCTGCGGCGCGGAGGATGAACCGTGCCATGGCGGTGCTGCGGACGCTCGAATTTTCCAACCACGATGATTGCCCTAATTGCCACAACAGGTATGTCCGATATCGAACATACGAACGCAGATCGGGCCGCGGCATGCAGTATTGCGCGGATTCCGGCGCCGACGGCATTTCCCATATTTCCGTTGTGAAACGATTAAGATTCCAGTTACAATTAATCGTACGGCTATCGTTTCACGGGTTCCCCGGCCGGGACCGCTGTCGCATCATCTTCTGGCAGAGACATCATGGATTCAGATCAGCGTCACTCGACTCGCAAGGCCCTGAAGGCTTCCGGAAAACTGGTGCCGGACCGGGCCGAGCCAGTCGACATGCGCACCATTAATGTGGCGCGCGACGGCATGGCGATCACCGCGCGCGAGCCGGTGGTCGAAGGCGCGCACTACCGCGTCCTGTTCGACATTCCCGTCGATGGTGCGCCGTACAAGGTCGCCGCCGGCGCCCGGGTGATCTTCTGCGTTTATGCGGGCCAGAGCGAATTCAAGGCCGGCCTGCGCTTCATCGACCTCGATCCGCCGTCGAGTGCGGCAATCGCCGGATTTCTCGGTCACTGATCTGCCTTCTTCCTGAAGTTACCCTTGCTTACCAGACGCGCATGCCCGAATGCGCCTCAGGTGTGCTGCCGTACATACGCGAACTTTACGTCGCGCAATGATTCGAGCACACGACGACCCGCCATGTCCGATGCGGCATGCTCAAAGCGGTGATCGTCTTACAAGAGGAGTCCACCATGACAAACAGAATACCGAAACCGTCCGCCGTTTCCCTGGTCACGCTTGCGACCTTCACGCTGTTGACCGGCGTGGCAACCAGCGCCGCCCATGCAGGCGAGATCTCGCTGTTCGAAGGCGCGGGCTTCGGCGGCCGCGTGGTCACCTTGCGCGCCACCGCGCCGAGCGTGAGCAATGTCGGATTCAACGACCGTACGTCCAGCATCGTGGTGCGATCCGGTCGATGGGAAGTCTGCAGCGACGACAACTTCAAGGGCGATTGCGCGATTTTCGAACCTGGTCAGTATGCGAGTCTGGACGGCCGCTTCGACAAGCGCGTCTCGTCGGCACGGGAAGTCGAGACGGTCGTTGCCGGCAGGCCGCAGGAGCTGCCCGTCACGGTCGGTACGGTTGACCTTTATGGTCAGCCGAACTTCCGCGGGCGCAGCGCCCGGATCGATCATGACGTCAACAATTTCACGACCATGAACTTCAACGACCGCACCTCGAGTCTCGTGGTCGAGGGCGGGACCTGGGAAATGTGTACCGATGCGGGCTATCGGGGCACCTGCCGCACCTTCGGGCCGGGCCGCTATCCGTCGCTCGGCTACGGCATGGAAAAAGCCATCTCCTCTGCGCGACCGGTGGTGCGAGAACAGGCACCGCCGGTCGTGCATGGCGGCGGCTGGCGTCGTGACCGGCAGGATCAGGACCGCGATCGCGATCGCGACGAGGCGCCAGCGCAAAACTCGATCGTACTGTTTACGAACGACGGCATCCGTGGGCGCAGCATTGCCGTCGCCAACGACATCCCGGATTTGTCTGCTTTGAATTTCAATGACATGGCGCAGTCGATGGTGATCGAAAACGGTTTCTGGGAATTCTGTTCCGATTCGTATTACCGCGGCACCTGTCGGGTCGTCGGGCCAGGACAATACCAGCGCATGGAACCCGCACTCTACCGTTCGGTGTCGTCGATCCGCGCCGCCTCCCGCGATCCGCGTGACGACGGGCGTGACGGCGCCGCACGTGGCGATGTCGAACTGTTCACCGGCGCAAACTTCACCGGGACACGCTATCCGGTGCGCCAGGACATGTCGACCTTCACACAGGGTGGCTTCAACGACAAGATCGGCTCGGTCATCGTCAATGCCGGTCAATGGCAAATGTGTATCGATGCCGATTATCGTGGCAGCTGCACCGTGTTCGGTCCAGGACGGTATGCGGGTCTGGGCGGCTTGACCAATCAATTGTCGTCGATCCGTCGTATCGATTAAGCGCTGCAGGATCGAACCCACGCGGGCAATTCCTGTCGCTCGAGCCAGCCGATCCCGTCGCCGCATCGCATCAATGCGCCCTTCGTTTTTCGGGGGGCTTTTTTTTGCGCATCGCCGGCGCACTGATACACTCGGCGCCCAGCACCTTGCCTGCTACCCGAATACGAAGCCGACCATGCCCGACGCACCCGACGACCTGCCCAACATCAGCGCAGCCCACATCGACGTTCCCGATCTCGCCAAGCTCGCGCCGCCCACCGTGGCGACGCATCCGCCGCGCATCCTGCTCTTGTATGGGTCGTTGCGCGAGCGCTCGTTCAGCAGACTACTGACGCTCGAGGCGGAGCGCCTTTTGCGTCATTTCGGCGCC
>JACMOV010000181.1 GCA_014377845.1 Herminiimonas sp. | reverse complement strand
ATATCAGGCGCGATCTTGCGCAGTTCTTCCAAGGTGCGAACGCCGGCCATTCCGTTACCGACCATTACCAACTTCAGCTTCTTCATTAAAGCCTCCCAATAAAAAGTGCGTGCTTGCACCTATGCAAAATCGATGCCTGCCAATTTTGCGCGATGCGCACCGGCATGAACCGCATTTCGCCCGATAGCAGTGCACTTTCCCAAATTGTGGTGCAGTGCGTCAAACATGAGCCCTACTGATGCATGAATCACGTGGCATAGCGCTTGCATAGTGCTTGCAAGATTGTTTTTCCAACGAAGGGAATACCATGCAGAAGTCGAGCTTCTGGAAAGTAGGTCATACACCAACCTTGCTGGCCGCATTTTTCTATTTTGATCTGAGCTTCATGGTCTGGGTCATTCTCGGCCCGCTGGCGGTGCTGATCTCCAACGACCTCCATCTCTCGGCATCGCAAAAAGGCATGATGGTGGCGACGCCATTACTGGCCGGCGCACTGTTGCGCATCGTCATGGGCGTACTGGTCGATCACTTGAAACCGAAAAAAGCCGGAGCGATCGGCCAGGTCATCGTGATGTTGAGCATGCTGTGGGCGTGGCAAGGTACGCTCGATACTTACCACAGCCTGCTGACGCTGGGCGTGTTGCTGGGTGTAGCTGGCGCGGCGTTTGCCGTGGCGCTGCCACTGGCGTCGCGCTGGTATCCGCCGGAACACCAGGGCACCGCGCTGGGCATCGCTGGCGCCGGCAACTCGGGCACGGCGTTCGCCGCGCTGTTCGCACCGGCGCTGGCAATCGCATTCGGCTGGCAAAACGTGTTCGGCTGGTGCCTGATTCCACTCGGCATCGCCTTCATCGTCTATCTGGTCTTTGCCAAGGATGCCCCTTCCGCGCCGCCACCGAAAGCCATGGTCGAATATCTTCACGTGCTGAAGGACAAGGACGCCTGGTGGTTCATGTTCTTTTACGGCGTGACCTTCGGCGGCTTTTCGGGTCTGGCATCATCGCTGTCGATCTATTTCAATGTGCAGTACGGACTGTCGCCTGTGGCGGCCGGTTACTTCACGGCCGCCTGCGTGTTTGCCGGATCGCTGGTGCGTCCGCTCGGGGGGCGCCTGGCCGATCGTATCGGCGGCATCAAGGCGCTCTCGATCATGTACTTTTTCGCGGCGATCTTCTTGTTTGTCGCCAGTTTCGGCCTGGCGTCGGCGTGGACTGCAGTGATCGTGTTCGTGCTGGCGATGCTGGCGCTGGGCATCGGTAATGGCGCAGTGTTCCAACTGGTGCCGCAACGCTTTCGCAAGGAAATCGGCGTCATGACGGGGATGGTCGGCATGGCTGGTGGCATCGGTGGATTCTATCTGGCGTCCAGCCTGGGTTATTCGAAGCAGATGACCGGCAGCTACCAGCTCGGTCTGACCATCTTTGCCTCGCTCGCAGTCATCGCGCTGATCGGCCTGTCGCTGGTCAAGGCGCGCTGGCGCACCACCTGGGGCAGCGCCGCCATGACCAATGCGAAAATCTGACAATGGCGGGTCTACAATAGACGATCAATCTACTCCGATAAAATTACGCCATGCCCCTTGAAATCGCCGCCGGTTACGCAACAGAAAAAGGCCGGCGCGAGCGCAACGAAGACTTCGTCGGCATCGTTACGCCCAACGGCCCGGAACTGTCGTCGAAGGGACTGATTGCGGCGATTGCCGATGGCGTATCAGGCAACGATGGCGGGCGCGAAGCATCCGAGTACACAGTGCGCGGCCTGCTGGCGGATTATTACGCCACACCCGATACCTGGTCGGTCACTCAGGCGCTGGACCGCGTCATCAAGGCCACCAACAGCTGGGTCCAGAACCAGGGATCGGTGCGCCCGGCGCTGGCCGGCATGGCGACCACGCTGACGACGATCGTGCTGCGCGGTGGCTTTTACCACTTTGCCCATGTCGGCGACACCCGCCTCTACCTGTTGCGCAAGGGCGTACTGTCACGCATGACGTCCGACCATGTGTGGGACCGTCCGGAAATGCACCATGTGCTGACGCGCGCAATCGGCCTTGATTCGCGGCTGGCGATCGATCATGGCATGGGCGAAATGCACGAGCGCGACGTATTCCTGCTGACCTGCGATGGCGTGTGGGCATCGATGACCGAGTACGATCTCACGCACCTGCTGTCGGAATTCGCCCTGGGCAGTCGAGATGCCGAAGACACGGCGCGCGCACTGGTCGACGCCGCGCTTGCCGCTGGCTCGGCGGACAATGTCAGCGCCATCGTCTTGAAGGTGGCGCAGCTGCCGGAAGAATCCTTGCGCGATGTGCTGGCGACGTCGCGACATTTGCCGGTTCCGGCAAAGCTCAAGCCAGGCCAGCGCATCGACGGCATGACGGTCGATGCCCTCATGCATGCGTCGCCGACAACCATTCTGTACCGTGTGACCGAAGAAAAATCGGGCCGCAAGCTGGTACTCAAGACCTTGCAGACGGAGCGTGCCGCCGATGAACACGAACGCTCCGCGTTCGCCCATGAAGAATGGCTGGCCACGCGGGTGGTGGCGCGCTTCTTTCCGCAGGTCGTGACGCTTGAGCAAAAGAACTGGCTGTACTTCCTGACGACCTGGCACGACGGCCACACGCTGCAAGAGCATCTCGATGCAGGCGACCATTACACGGTACCGGATGTCATCACCCACGGTATCAAGCTGGTGCGCGCCATCGGCGCGCTGCACCGCCGTAGCATCATTCATCGCGACATCAAGCCGGCCAATGTCCATCTCGGTACCGACCATGAATTGCGGCTGCTCGATTTGGGCGTCGCGCAATCGGGTCTGGACTAAAGCGATGCGGTCGAAGGCAGCCAGGCCGGTACGCCGTCTTTTTTGGCGCCGGAACAGTTCGACGGCGCGGCGCCATCACGCCAGAGCGACGTCTATGCTACGGGAGTAACGTTGTATCAGATGCTGACACGGCGTTTTCCGTATGGCGAGATCGAGCCGTTCCAGCGGCCACGATTCGGCACCCCGGTGCCGCCGACCCGATATCGTCCGGAAACCCCGCTCTGGCTGGAAAATGTGGT
>JACMOV010000001.1 GCA_014377845.1 Herminiimonas sp. | reverse complement strand
TGAATTACCTTCATCCTGTCCAGCGCGCGCATCGTCATCGTAATGGTCCCAGCTTTGTCCATGACTGCCTCCCAGTTCAGCGCACGATGCGCTCAATCCGGGAAAAGAGGACATTTCAACTTTGCCAAAAGAGGACATTACAACTTTGCCGCTACAACCCAATCGCTGATAATTTATGTTATGTAAAATAAAAGAACTCCATTCATGGCGTGGCCGAAAGTATCGGTTTCTCCGCGCCAGGCCCGCCCGCAATTTACCAACAACCCGTCCGGGCGCCAGGTCGTAGGCGTTGACCTGGCATTGCCAAAATTACCAACCAACGAGCGATTGCTGAATGTTCCTGACCGTGCAGGCGCAAGTGTCGTCGCCTGATGTGCATTCCACTGCACCGGCGCGCGCGATGGACGCCCGCACCCGCGCCCTGCTGGAAGCGCCGCTGCCAATGACGCTGCTGCGCATGGGACTGCCAAACGTGCTGGTCATGGCGGCGCAGGCATCAGCGGCGCTGATCGAAACCTATTTCGTCGGCAAGCTTGGCACCGATGCGCTGGCCGGCATGTCGCTGGTGTTTCCGGTGGTGATGCTGATGCAGATGATGTCAGCGGGCGCGGTCGGCGGCGGCATTGCCTCGGCCATTGCGCGGGCGCTGGGCGCCGGCCGGCGCAGCGACGCCGATGCGCTGGTGTTCCATGCGATCCTGATCGCGGTGGCGTTCGGGTTGTTCTTCATGGTGCTGGTTCTCGGTGGCGGGCGCTGGCTGTTCGGCGCCATGGGCGGCAGCGGCGCGGCGCTGGAGGCGGCCATGACCTATGCGGCGTGGGTATTCGGCGGCGCGATCCTGGTGTGGCTGTTCAATTCGCTGGGCGCCGTCGTGCGCGGCACCGGTAACATGGCGCTGCCGGCGATCGTGACCGTCGCCGGTACCGTATTCCTGATCCCGGTGTCGCCGGTCCTGATTTTCGGGGCGGGTCCGATTCCGGCGCTCGGTATCGCCGGCGGCGCCATCGCGCTCCTGAGTTTCTACGTGCTGGGGGCGATGGTGATGGCCGGCTATCTCTGGTCGGGCCGCAGTGCGCTGCGCCCTTCCCTGCTGGGATCGGGAGTGCGGCGCGATCTTTTTACCGACATCCTGCGGGTGGGGTTGGTCGGCTCGATTTCTACGGTGGCCAGCAACGTGACCATCGCTACCGGCACTGCACTGGTCGGCCACTTCGGCATCGCTGCCATCGCCGGCTACGGTACGGCGTCGCGCCTGGAATATTTGCTGGTGCCGCTGGCCTTCGGTCTGGGTGCGCCGCTGGTGACGATCGTCGGTACCTGCATCGGCGCGGGAAATCCGGAACGCGCCTTGCGTGCGACCTGGATCGGGGCCGCATTCTCGTTTGCGCTGACCGAGGCGATCGGGCTGTGGGCCGCATTTTTTCCGCATGCCTGGCTGAGGCTCTTCGATACCGATCCGGTGATGCTGGGGACCGGCGCGCATTACCTGCGCATCGTCGGCCCGACATACGGCTTCTTCGGACTCGGCCTGACGCTCTACTTCGCCTCGCAAGGCGCCGGACGATTGATGTGGCCGGTCTGTGCCAGCGTGACGCGGATGGCGGTGGCCGCCGGTATCGGTTACCTGGTCTTTCGCGCCGGGAGCGGCATCGGCAGCGTGTTCGCCGCGCAGGCAGTGGCCCTGCTGGTCTATGGCGGGATCAATGCCGCATCGGTGGCTGGCGGTTCCTGGTTCGGTCGTATCGGCTGGCCGGTGTCGACCGGTGAACTGGTGCGCAGGATCGGATTGCGGCAGCGTCCGAGGCAGCTTTAGGTGGTCGCATCCGGCATTGTTGGCCTGATTCAGTGCGAGATGACAAGATCCACGCGGCGCTGAAGCCGTGCCGCCAACGTGCGGCAGGCAACAATGCCCGAGACACGCTATGCCGGATTTCTTTCTCCGGCGTACACTCCTGCCGCACGACAATCCTGTTTCGATACCCAAAGGACCGGCCCCCATGCTGACTGCCCTCGCCCTCGCCACTGCGCTCAGTGGGAACTTCGTGCATCCGGCGCCGACGCCGCCGGCCGACCTGCCTGCCGCGGTCTACCAGCAACGCCGCACGCGACTGATGGCCGCGCTGGACGGCTGCGCTGCCGTGATTGCATCACAGGGCGACGTCAGCGGGGTAACCGACGACTACCGCCAGGACGCCGATTTCTACTGGCTGACCGGGATCAACGAGTCGGGCGCGCATTTGCTGCTGCAGCCGCAATCGACATATCGCAAGGTGTCGCTGTTCCTGAAGTCACGCGACCCGGAGGCAGAACGCTGGACCGGTCCGCGCGAGCCGATCTCGCCGCAATTGCTGGAACAGTTCGGCGTCGATCGGGTCGCGCGCGGCTCGCCCGAGGGCGCCATGGCCAGCACCGGCCTGCACCATGATTGCGTGGCGATCATCACGCCGGCAAGGATGGGCAAGGAAGGACGCGGCGACGACGACATGGCGCTGCGCATGGCCGGCCGTTTCGGACTCAAGGTCGTCTACAAGCGCGGCGTGCTGGCGCAGCTTCGCGCTGCGCACGGACCCGAGGAACTGGCGCGCATGGAACGCGCCATCGCCATTACCGCGCAAGGCCACGATGTCGTCGCCCGCGCGACCCGCGCCGGCTTGTCCGAACGCGACGTCCAGACCCAGCTTGAATACGCCTTTTATGCCGCCGGCGGCACCGGCCTTTCGTATTCCTCCATCGTTGGCAGCGGGCCGAACGGCGCGGTTCTCCACTGGGACAAGAACTCGCGCATCCTGCAGAACGGCGACCTGGTGGTGGTCGATGCCGCTGCCGAATACGGCCGCTACGCCGCCGACGTGACACGAACGTACCCGGTGTCCGGCCGCTTCACGCCGGAGCAGGCGCGCGTCTATCGCGCGGTCTACCAGGCGCAGGAAGATATCTTCGCCGCGATCAAGCCTGGCGTGTCGATGGCCGACCTCCAGCATGTGGCCGAAGAATCGATGCGGCGCGCCGGTTATCTGGCCGACTTCATTCACGGCTTCGGTCATTTCGTCGGGCTCGATGTGCATGACGCCGGCGACATGGAAAAGCCGATTCCGGTCGGCGCCGTCTTCACGGTCGAACCCGGCATCTATCTGCCGGCGCAAGGATTCGGCGTGCGCATCGAAGATGAAGTCTTGATGACCGATCGCGGCTTCCGGATGCTGACGGGGACGATTCCTCGCAAGCTGGAAGATGTCGAAGCGTGGATTGCCCGAGAGCGAAAATAATCACCGTCGCCAAGCGAGCCTGATGGAACTGAATATGCAATCGTGCGCCTATTAGTCCGGCAAATCATTTGGAGGATAACCTGCACTCCACAGCTTATTGCCCGCATCGGACCCATTGATTATCCTTGGCGCCATCGGGCGTCGGCTGGCCGGAAGACGTCTCGACCGCGATCATCCTTCCACGAACACAAGAGAACACCATGCACCGTCGCAGTTTCAGCAAATTCACCGCCGTCGTCCTGCTCTCCGCATCGCTGCTGCCTGGCGCCATGGCGCAGCAGGTCATCAAGATGTCGACTACCACCAGTACCGACAATTCGGGCCTGCTGCCATACCTGCTGCCGATGTTCGAAGCAAAGACCAATACCAAGGTCAACGTGATCGCGGTCGGTACCGGCAAGGCGCTCGAGCTGGCCAAGAACGGCGATGTCGATGTCACCCTGGTGCATGCCCGGCCGTCGGAAGACAAGTTCGTCGCCGCCGGTTACGGCGTCAACCGCCGCGACGTGATGTACAACGACTTCATCATCGCCGGACCCGTATCCGACCCGGCTGGGATCAAGGGCATCCATGACGTCCAGGCGGCCTTGCGCAAGATCGTCGACAGCAAGGCGAAATTCATCTCGCGCGGCGACAATTCCGGCACCGACCAGATGGAGAAAGCCTACTGGAAGCAGCTTGGCACCCAGCCACAGGGCAGCGCCTACGTCGCCGCCGGCCTCGGCATGGGCGAGGTGCTGAACATGGCCGCCGAACTGAACGCCTACACCCTCACCGACCGCGCCACCTACAGTGCCTACAAGGCCAGGACCGGTCTGGTCATCGCAGTCGATGGCGATCCGAAAATGTTCAACCCCTACGGCATCATTGCCGTCAATCCTGAAAAACATCCCGGCATTAACTTCAAGGGCGCGATGCTGCTGATCGACTGGATCACATCGGATGAAGGTCAGAAGGCCATTGCTGCCTTCAAGGTCGATCGTCAGCAGGTGTTTTTTCCGTCTGCAAAAAGCCCGAAGTAATCGTCACTGTCATCGGGAGTGGCGCATGCCAGGCGGACCGGATCCGGCTTTCTGCGACCGAGCGATCCGACTCCCGCAGGCAGCGCCATCCGATCACGCGATCGCGTGGCGATGCGTGACGGAGCGTGACGGAGCGTGACGGTGCGTCGCACGCCGCATCCCATCGGCGAAGTACAATCGTCGCACGGGCGCGCAGCAATCACGACACGCGCGTGCCCGACTCTGCGGCGGAGGCTAGCCGATTCGAACAGAATTCAAGGAGAAAAACATGGGCTTGCTCGATCAACTCGCAGGACAAGTACTCGGTGCCATCGGCGGCCAACAGGATCCGGTGCCGCAGAGCGCCTTGCTTGGCGGTCTGATGGCGCTCGTCAATAACGCAGGCGGCGTACCGGCGCTTCTGCAAAAGCTGCAGGCCAGCGGCATGGGTGACCAGGTCGCTTCATGGATCGGTCATGGCGAGAACCAGTCGGTCAGCGGCGCCCAGATCAAGGATGCACTGGGCGAAGACGCCGTCGCGCAGGTTGCGCAACAGGCTGGCGTCGCACCCGAGCACGCGGCCAACGGCCTGGCACAGCTGCTGCCGCAGATCATCGACAAGCTGACGCCGAATGGCCAGATGCCGGATAACGCGCTGCTGCAAGAGGGGATGAGTCTGCTGAAAGGCAAGCTGTTTGGCTAGGCTGTCAAACACAGATCGAAGCGCGCCGCTAGCGCTACCACGCAAGCGCCAGCAACTGCTTCGCCATCCGTGGCCAGCACAGGGTCGCGATCTCCACGCGGCGTGCCCAGCGGAAGCCGTCTGCCTCCGGGGTCGGCGTGCCGGTCCGGTGATGCGGAAAAAAGCTCGTGCACACCAGGTGATCCAGGCTGCGCAGTTCGGCCGGCGCGATCAGGCGGAACAGGTGCAGGCGCTTGTCGGGACGGTAGTCGAAACAGCCGAGATCCTGAAACAGCGCCGCCTCGAACACCAGGCCGGTCTCTTCCCACATCTCGCGCATGGCTGCAGTCAGTGGCGTCTCCCCATCGTCCTGCATCCCCTTCGGAATATCCCAGTGACCGGTGTCGGTCACATGACACAGCAACAGTTCGCCGTCCGCGTTCACGACCAGCGTGCCGCAGGAAAGCGGAAGCGGTTTCCGGTCGCTCATGCGAACAGCATCGCCAGCATGGCGGCGTCGTCGGCCACCATGATCGTCAAGGTGACGGACCAGATAAGCGCGTAGGCGCGCAGCAGGCAAAGCTGGCGCGCGATCATGCGATACCGGAGGCATCGACGGCAGTGCGCAGCGCTACCCTGCTACCTGCCGCCGCATGCCGGGCCCTGAAAAACTGCCGTAGGATGCCATCGGAATACGTGCTGGCG
>JACMOV010000180.1 GCA_014377845.1 Herminiimonas sp. | reverse complement strand
TTTGGTGGCCCGGGGCGGAATCGAACCACCGACACAAGGATTTTCAATCCTCTGCTCTACCGACTGAGCTACCAGGCCAAGGCGCGCAAGTATAGCAAAGCTGGCGGATTATGCAAGGCGTGGCCGATGGATATTTTCTTCCGCCGCTATAATGAGTGCGGTGGTTTTCAGTGCGACTCCCTGGTCCGCACGCTGCCACGCATTCAACAACCTGGCTCCGCATGAATCTTCAAAGCGACATCTGCATCATCGGCAACGGCGCCGTCGGCAAGGCGGCCGCGCTCGGCTTCGCGCAGGCTGGCGCCAGCGTGACGCTGGTCGATGCGCAGGCGGTCGCGACAACGGCGTCGCCGGCGGCGAGCGCCACACCTGCGGACGACGCATGGGACCTGCGCGTCTATGCGCTCAATCCTCTCGCGCATGGGCTGCTTTCACGGATCAAGGTCTGGGATGCGCTCGATGCATCCCGCGTTGCGCCGGTCGACGCCATGGTGGTCAAGGGCGATGACGCGCGGTATCCGGGGCAGGTGGCGTTCGATGCCTACGGGGCGCGGGTCGGCGCGCTGGCCTGGATCGTCGAGGATCGCAATCTGAATCAGGCGCTCGATACTGCATTGAAGTTCGCCTCGGGAGTGCGCCGCATTCAGGCGAGAGCGTTGTCGATGCTGACCGATGCAAACGGTGCAGAGATCCGGCTCGCCGACGGCGGCAACGTGCGCGCCAAGTTGGTCGTCGGTGCGGACGGCGCGCAGTCGTGGGTGCGCTCGCAGGCCGACATCGGCATCGATTACCGGCCGTATGCGCAGAAGGCGATCGTCACCAACTTCGCCACGGAACTGCCGCACCGGGGCGTGGCGTATCAATGGTTCACCGCTGCCGAGGGCATCGTCGCCTTGTTGCCGCTGGCTGGCAACCGGGTCTCGCTGGTGTGGTCTGCGCCCGACGACTTGGCCGAGACGCTGTTGTCCGAGTCTGCCCAAGCGCTGGCTGCGCGGCTCGGTACATATTGCGCTGATTCGCTTGGTGCGCTGCAGCCTTTGGGCGAAGGTGTGGTCAAGGCGATTCCATTGTCCCTGATTCATCCGCATGCGATCGTCGCTCCGCGCGTGGCGCTGGTCGGTGATGCGGCGCACGTGGTCCATCCGCTGGCAGGACAGGGCATGAACCTGGGGTTTGCGGATGTGGAGGCGCTGCTGCGCGTCGTGGACGAACGCGGCGCGCATCGCGATCGTGGCGACACGCGCGTGCTGTCCCGGTACGCTCGGGAACGCAAGGAAGACATCCTGCTGATGCACCTCGCAACGGATGGATTGCAACGGCTTTTTGCGACTGATTTTGAGCCCTTACGGATTGCGCGTAACATTGGATTGAATCTGGTCAACAATTTGCCGGGCTTGAAACGGCGATTGATTGGTCATGCGATGGGTAAGTCGTCGCCGGCGCTGCACATCATTCAGAGGCCGGGCAAATAGAACCCGCGCCATCATCAACAGGAGACGTAATGCAATTCCCACAACATTCGATTGCCGTGGTCTCGACCGCGCTTGTATCGCTCTTTGCAACGACGGCATTCGCCGAGACGGCGCAGGAACAGGCAGTGCGCAAATTGATCGAGCCGCGCCTTGGCGCAGAAGCGAAGATCGATTCCATCACCAAGACGCCATATGGCGGCCTGTATGAAATCCGTACCGGAAACGAGCTGCTCTATACCGATGAAAAGGCGCAGTACCTGTTCTTCGGCCGCGTCCTCGACAGCAAGACCTTGCAAGACTATACGAAGGCCCGGCAGGATGATCTGAACAAGATCAAGTTCTCCGACCTGCCGCTGGACCTGGCGATGAAATCGGTGAAGGGCAACGGCAAACGCGTGATCGCGATCTTCGAAGATCCGAACTGCGGCTATTGCAAGAAATTCCGGCAGACGCTGCAAGACGTGGACAACATCACCGTCTATACCTTCATGTATAACATCCTGGCGCCGGATTCGGCCGTCAAGTCGAAGAACATCTGGTGCACCGCTGACCGCAGCAAGGCGTGGGACGAGTGGATGCTGAACGGGAAGCTCGCGCCGGCGGCACCGGAAAATTGCACCACGCCGAACGACAAGGTCTTCGCGCTCGGCCAGAAAATGCATATCACGGGCACCCCGACGGTATTCTTCATGGATGGCACGCGCGCCCCTGGCGCCATCGACAAGCCGGCGCTCGAAGCCCGGCTGGCGTCAATCAAATAACAAGAATATCGACCCCGCGGCCAGCGCCGGATGCGCTGGCGGCGGGGCGCTTGATGAAGCGGATGATCCGATCGGATTGTCCGCTTTTTTTTAGCGCAGCCAACCTGCGTGGCAAAAGACGCCGGCGACGCAACGTGCTTAATTCCGCTATATTCCAGCGATTGCTTTTTTGAACAACGCAGCATTTACAGGAGCGCTCCATGCAGACACTTAACATCAACGGCCGCGACGTGCAGGTCGATGCCGACCCCAGCACCCCGGTCCTGTGGGCACTGCGTGACAACCTGAACATGACCGGCACCAAGTTCGGCTGCGGCGTTGCCCAGTGCGGCGCATGCACGGTGCATCTGAACGGGCAGCCGATCCGCTCGTGCGTCACGCCGATTTCGGCAGTCGCCGGACAGAAGATCACCACGATCGAAGCAATGGAAGCCGACAAGGTCGGCAAGGCCGTCCAGGATGCATGGGTGCGGCATGACGTGCCGCAGTGTGGCTACTGCCAGAGCGGTCAGGTCATGAGCGCGACCGCACTCCTGAGGACGAACCAGAACCCGACCGATGCCGACATCGATACCGCCATGGCCGGCAATATCTGCCGATGCGGCACCTATCAGCGCATGCGCGCCGCCATCAAGGACGCCGGCAAGACGCTGGCCTGATCGATCGAATAAGGAACGGACATGTATATCAAGACTTCAGAGCAGGGCTCGGCCGCAGCGCGGCGGGCAGCAGCGCATGGGCGCAGCAGCGGCAGCCTGTCGCGGCGCGACTTCCTGAAAGCCAGCAGCGTCGTCGGCGGCGGCCTGATCCTCGCCTTCGTCGTGCCGGGCACGAACCGGTTGGCCCGTGCCGAGGAAGCCAAGGCCGCACCCTCCGCGCCGAATGCATTCCTGCGCATTGCACCTGACAACAGTGTGACCGTGATGGTCAACCGGCTCGAATTCGGCCAGGGCGTGCAGACTAGCTTGCCGATGCTGATCGCCGAAGAACTGGACGCCGACTGGTCGCAGGTCCGCGGCGAACTGGCGCCTGCCGGAAATGCCTTCAAGGACCCGGTCTACGGCATGCAGATGACGGGCGGTTCGGGCTCGATCGCACACTCTTTCATCCAGTATCGGGAAATCGGCGCGCGGGCGCGGGCCATGCTGATCGCGGCAGCGGCGCAGCAATGGAACGTGCCAGTGGAGCAGTGCCGCGCCGTCAAGAGCGTCGTGTACGGCCCGCAAGGCAAGAAGGCGACCTACGGATCGCTGGCAGATGCCGCCATGAAGCAACCGGTGCCGGAAAAAGTCGTTCTAAAGGACGCCAAGGATTTCACCATCATCGGCAAGCCGACACCGCGCCTGGATGCACGTCCGAAGTCGACTGGCAAGCAGCAGTTCGGTATCGACGCCGCCGTGCCCGGCATGAAGATCGCGCTGATCGCGCATCCGCCGGTGTTCGGCGCGAAGGTCGGCAAGCTCGATGCAAGCAAGGCCCGTGCGATCGCCGGCGTGATCGATGTCCTCGAAGTGCCGACCGATCGCGGCGGACGCGGCGTGGTCGTGATTGCCAACGGTTACTGGCCGGCCAAGCAGGGCCGAGATGCACTGGTCATCGACTGGGACACCAGCGCCGTGGAAAAAATCAGCACCACGACACAGTTCGAACAATACAGCGCCTTGGCGCAAAAGCCGGGCATCGTCGCCCGGAAGGCCGACATGTCGAAGCTGGCCTCGGCGCCTAAAAAGCTGGTCGCCGAATACCGTTTCCCGTACCTGGCGCATGCGCCGATGGAGCCGCTGAACTGCATCGTCGACCTGAAGAAAGACAGTTGCACGGTGTGGGCCGGCACCCAGTTCCAGACCGTCGATCAAGGCGCGATCGCTCGCACGGCCGGCATGAAGCTGGAGCAGGTCACCCTGAACACGCTGATGGCCGGCGGCGGTTTCGGCCGGCGCGCGGTGCCGACCTCGGATTACATCGTCGAAGCGGTCAATGTCGCCAAGGCCTACCAGGCGAGCGGCCGGACCGGCGCGGTCAAGATCATCTGGAGCCGCGAAGACGACATCCGCGGCGGCTACTACCGGCCGGCGCACTTGCACCGTGCCGAGATCGGTTTCGATGAAAAAGGCGCGATCCTGGCCTGGAACCACGCCATCGTCGGCCAGTCGATCGCAGCAGGCACGCCGTTCGAAGGTTTCATGGTCAAGGACGGCGTCGACAGCACGATGATCGAAGGCATGGGTGCGCCCTACGACCTGCCGATGCAACTGTCGGCGCATACCGTCAAGGCAAACGTGCCGGTGCTGTGGTGGCGCTCGGTCGGCTCGACCCATACCGCGTTCGTGATGGAGACGCTGATCGACGAAGCCGCCGTCATGGCTGGCGCCGATCCGGTTGCCTATCGCAAGCGCCTGATCAGCGACAAGCATCCGCGCCATCTGGCGGCGCTCGATTTGGCCGTTGCCAAGTCCGGCTATGGCAAGCGCACGCTACCGGCCGGTCATGCCTTCGGCGTGGCGATGCACGAGTCCTTCGAGTCAGTGGTGGCGTACGTGGTCGAGGCGTCGGTCGAGAATGGCGTGCCGAAGCTGCACAAGGTTACCGCTGGCGTGCATTGCAACCGTGCGGTCAATCCGTTGACGGTCGAGGCGCAGGTGCAGGGCGCGATCCTGATGGCGGTCGGCACTACCCTGCCGGGCGCCGCGATCACGCTGAAGGATGGCGTGGTTCAGCAGCAGAATTTTGGCGACTATACGATGGCACGGATGCCGGACATGCCGCACGTGGAAGTGCACATCGTGGCATCGGACGCCGCGCCGACCGGCATGGGCGAACCCGGCTTTCCGCCGCTGGCGCCAGCCTATGCGAACGCGATCGCGAAGTTGACCGGCAAACGCCTGCGAAGCTTGCCGTTCGACCTGGCCGCTGCTTAGTTCGGGCAAAGTGCAAGTTCAAGCCAAGGTCGCATTCAGTTCAACCATCAAGCCGGGACCGTTTAACCACGAGCCCGGCATTTTTTTGGCGGATGCAAAGACGGCGATGGCGCTCGGCAGAGCATCATCCCTTGCTAGAATACCGGCATGTCCACGATATCTTCTTCTCCTTCCTGTACAGGTCTGCTGCTTGCCGCCGGCAGTGGCTCCCGATTCGATCCCGACGGCGTACAGAACAAGCTACTCCAGGTTTTGCCGGACGGCCGCAGCGTCGCCGCGACATCGGCGGCAAATCTCCTGGCGGTGCTGTCGCGCGTCGTCGCCATCGTGCGTCCTGGCGCGGCAACCCTGGCGCAGGAACTCGCAGAAGCCGGCTGCGAGGTGATCGTCTGCGAAGACGCCGCGGCCGGCATGGCGAGCTCGCTGGTGCGGGGACTGACCCACACGATCGCTTCCAACGGTTGGGTGATCGCGCTGGCCGACATGCCACTGGTGCAGCCGGCCACCATTGCAGCGCTGGCGACCGCCGTGGCGCAGGGCGCCGACATCGCGGCGCCGACCTTCCATGGCCTGCATGGCAATCCGGTCGGTTTTGCGCGGACCCATCTGGCTTACTTGTTGAAGCTGACCGGCGACGAGGGCGCCCGCAGCCTGCTGCAAAAATTCTTCGTGACCGAAGTCGTGGTCGAGGATGCCGGTGTGCGACGCGACATCGACACGCCGTCCGACCTGCAGCGCATCACCGCATGAACCGGCACTTCGCGGCGCGCAAGACGGCGCATGTGCTCGGCTTCGCCGGGCTGATTCCATTCGTGGGCCTGTCGCTGGGTTGCTGGCTGGTGCATCCGGACTGGCTGCCGGTACTGGTCTCGGGCCAGCTGGCATACGGCGTGGCGATCCTGGCGTTCCTGGGTGGCTTGCATTGGGGCGCAGCGCTGCTGTCGAATGATCTGTCGGCCGAACGCACCAAGGTCGCCCTGCTCTGGGGCGTGACGCCCTCGCTGATCGGCGTCGGCGCCGCGCAGCTGTTGATCGGCATCGGCTTCGCGCTGATGACAGCAGCCTTTGTGATGGTGTACCTGGTCGATCGCCGGCTCTACGCCTGGTACCGCATGCCGGACTGGATGCTGGCGCTGCGCTTCAAACTCACCTGCGTGGTCGTGGCTGCGCTGGTCCTGACATTCGTCGCAGTCAATCTGCGCAGCTGACCCGAGGTCTCCCGTGAAACAGGCAATCCGCTATACCATCGTGCCGAAGGATCTGGCGGCGCATCTGTATGCCGTGACCGTCACGGTCGACGTGCCCGGTCCGCAAGGACAAGTGCTGTCGCTGCCGGCCTGGATTCCCGGTAGTTACATGATCCGTGAATTTGCGCGCCACATCGTGCGCATCGACGCCGAATCGGCCGGCCGCAAGATCGCCCTGACCAAGCAAGACAAGCACAGCTGGCAGGCGGCGCCCTGCGATACGCCGCTCACCGTCAGCTACGACGTGTATGCGTGGGACCTGTCGGTGCGGGCCGCGCACCTCGACCAGACGCACGGCTTTTTCAACGGTACCAGCGTGTTCTTGCGCGTCGCCGGCCAGGATAATCTGCCGTGCGAAGTCGACCTGCGCAACAGCGACGACCCGGCGTGCGCCACCTGGCGCGTCGCAACCGCTCTGCCGCGCCTGAAAGCCAAACGCAATGGTTTCGGCACCTACCTCGCTGCGAATTACGATGAGCTGATCGACCACCCGGTGGAAACCGGCGACTTCGCGCTGGCGACCTTCGAAGCCCACGGCGTGCCACACGATATCGTCATCACGGGCCGAGTGCCGAACCTCGACATGGCGCGCCTGTGCGCCGACCTGAAAAAAATCTGCGAAGCGCAGATCGCGTTGTTCGAACCAAAATCGAAGCGCGCGCCGATGGAGCGTTACGTCTTCATGACGCTGGCCGTGGGCGACGGTTATGGCGGTCTCGAACATCGCGCCTCGACGGCGCTGATCTGCAACCGTGCCGACCTGCCGGCCAAGGGGCAGGCCGCGCTGACCGATGGTTATCGCATGTTTCTCGGCCTGTGCAGCCACGAGTATTTCCATACGTGGAACGTCAAGCGGATCAAGCCGGCGGCCTTCGCGCCATATCAGCTGGATGCAGAAACCTATACGCCGCTGCTCTGGCTGTTCGAGGGATTCACCAGCTATTACGATGACCTGATGCTGCTGCGCGCCGGCCTGATCGACGAGGCTGCGTATTTTTCGATGCTGGCCAAGACGGTCAACGGCGTCCTGCGCGGCAGTGGACGCAGCAAGCAGAGCGTCGCCGAATCGAGCTTCGACGCCTGGGTCAAATACTACCGGCAGGATGAAAACGCGCCGAACGCGATCGTCAGCTATTACACCAAGGGTTCGCTGGTTGCCCTCGCATTCGACCTGACGATCCGCGCCGAAACGGCTGGCAAGAAGTCGCTCGACGATGTGATGCGGGCGCTCTGGGTGCGCTACGGGCGCGACTTCTACACAGCAGATGGCGGGCGGGGCGTCACCGAAGACGACGTCGAGGCGCTGTTCCAGGAGGTAAGCGGCGTGAAGATGAAGCGTCTGTTCGAGCGCTGGGTGCGCGGCACCGAGGACCTGCCGCTGGCGAAGCTGCTTGCGCCGTTTGCCGTCACGCTCACCGACGACCGCAAGGAGGCAAAAGCGGCGCTCGGCGTGCGGGCGGTGCGCGACGGCGCCGATTGCCGGCTGGCGAACGTGTACCAAGGGGGATCCGCGCATCGCGCCGGCCTGTCCGCAAACGACCTGCTGATCGCCGTCGATGGCCTTCGGGTGACTGCAGCCGGGGGGGCGACCAATCTCGATGTTCTGATGGCGCGCTACCGCGTCGGCGACACCGTCGAGCTGCATGCCTTCCGGCGCGACGAGCTGATGCGCTTCGTGACGAAACTGACGCCCGACGTAGCCGCGAAGACCGTGTTGACGGCGGAGTCGAAGCCAGCTGCGGCGCTGAAGCTGCGCTCAGGCTGGCTCGGAAAAATCGACTCGCAACGCTAGCCGAACAGCCGCTGCAACTCGATGCCCGGATCGGGCGCGCGCATGAACGCCTCGCCGACCAGGAAACCGTTCACGCCGGCATCGCGCATGCACTTGACGTCGTCGCCGGTAATGATCCCCGACTCGGTGATGGCCAGCTTGTCCGGCGCGATGCGCGGCAGGAGGTCGATCGTGGTTGCCAACGATGTCTCGAAGGTGCGCAGATTGCGGTTGTTGATTCCCAGGAGCGCCGTCTTCAGGCGCAACGCCGCCGTCAGTTCCGCCGCGTCATGCACTTCCACCAGCACGCCCATGCCCAGCTCATGCGCGCAGGCTTCGAGCTCAGCCATCAGGCCGTGATCGAGTGCGGCCACGATCAGCAGGATGCAGTCGGCGCCCCACGACCGCGCCTCGTATACCTGGTACGGATCGATCATGAAATCCTTGCGCAGGGCAGGGATCGCGCAGGCGGCACGCGCCTGCTGCAGGTAGGCCGGCGCGCCCTGGAAGAACTGCACGTCGGTCAGCACCGACAGGCAGGCGGCACCGTGGCCGGCGTAACTCGCTGCGATCTCGGCCGGCTTGAAATCGGCCCGCAACACGCCTTTGGACGGCGAGGCTTTCTTGACCTCTGCGATGACGGCGGCGTGGCCGGCGCCGACTTTTGCGCGCATGGCGGCTTCGAAGCCACGGATGGCTGCGCGGGACTCGGCATCGGTCTCGACTTCGCGGCGCAGGCTGGCGAGCGCGCGATGTTTTTTTGCGGCGGCGATTTCATCCGCCTTCACGTCGAGGATCTTGCGCAATATGTCGGACATGGTGGAATCGGTTCAGTAAGAGAGGGCGCGCTTCAGGCCGCGCCGAGTTGCCGCGTGACGCGTACGAAGTGGTCGAGCTTGGCCCGCGCGGCGCCGGAGGCGATCGTCTCGCGCGCCAGCGCCAGCCCGGTTGCGATCGAGTCCGACACGCCGGCGGCATAGAGCGCGGTGCCGGCATTGAGCGCCACGATTTCGCGGGCGGCGCCAGGCTGGTTGCCGAGCGCTTCGAAGATCTTCTCGCGCGACTCGGCAGCGCCCGAGACCTTCAGGTTGCGGCTGGCGATCATTTGCATGCCGAAGTCTTCCGGATGGATTTCATATTCGCGAATCACACCATCGACCAGTTCGCCCACCATGGTCGATGCGCCGAGCGAGACTTCGTCCATGTTGTCCCGGCCCCAGACGACGATCGCATGCTTGGCGCCGAGCCGCTGCAGCACCCGCACCTGAATGCCGACCAGGTCCGCATGGAACACGCCCATCAGGATGTTGGGCGCACCGGCCGGGTTGGTCAGCGGGCCGAGGATGTTGAAGATGGTGCGCACGCCGAGTTCCTTGCGCACCGGCCCGGCATGCTTCATCGCGGCGTGATGGTTGGGCGCGAACATGAAGCCGATGCCGGTCTGCGCGATCGATTCCGCCACCTGCGCGGGTGACAGGTCGATGTTCGCGCCGAGCGACTCCAGCACATCGGCGCTGCCGGATGAGGACGACACACTGCGCCCGCCATGCTTGGCCACGCGCGCCCCGGCCGCAGCGGCGACGAACATCGACGCCGTCGAGATGTTGAAGGTATGCGCGCCGTCGCCGCCGGTGCCGACGATGTCGAGCAGGTTGCTGGTGTCGGCCAGTGGGACCTTGATGGCGAGTTCCCGCATGACCTGTGCGGCGGCGGCGATTTCACCGATGCTCTCCTTCTTGACCCGCAGGCCCATCGTCAGCGCCGCGATCATGACCGGCGACATTTCACCGCCCATGATCTTGCGGAACAGCGAGAGCATTTCATCATGGAAGATCTCACGATGATCGATGCAGCGTAGCAGGGCTTCTTGCGGTGTGATCGACATTGCGGCTATCCGGTGGAAGGGGGCGACGGCCTGTTTCAGGCGGTCAGGAAATTCTGCAGCAGCGCGTGTCCGTGTTCCGACAGGATCGACTCGGGATGGAACTGCACGCCCTGCACCGCGAACTGTTTGTGGTGTACCGCCATGATCTCGCCGTCCGCGGTCCAGGCCGTCACTTCCAGGCACTCCGGCAGTGATGCCCGTTCGATGGCCAGCGAGTGGTAGCGGATCACCGTGTACGGACTCGGCAGGTCCTTGAAGACGCCGACGCCGGTATGCTCGATGACCGATGTCTTGCCATGCATGACTTCCTGCGCGCGCACTACCTTGCCGCCGAACGCGGCACCGATGCTCTGGTGGCCGAGGCAGACGCCCAGGATCGGGATCGTGCCGGAGAAGTGCTGCAGGATCGGCACTGAGATGCCGGCCTCGTGCGGCGTGCAGGGGCCGGGCGAGATGCAGATCCGGTCTGGTCGCATGGCGGTGATCGCCTCGAGCGTGATCTCGTCGTTGCGGAAGGTGCGCACGTCTTCGCCCAGTTCGCCGAAATACTGCACCAGGTTGTAGGTGAAGGAATCGTAATTGTCGATCATGATCAGCATGTCAGATCTCCCCATCCAGTCCGTCCTGCACCTGTTCGGCAGCGCGCAGCACTGCGCGCGCCTTGTTCTCGGTTTCCTGCCATTCCATTTCCGGCACAGAGTCGGCGACGATGCCGGCCGCCGCCTGCACATACAGCATGCCGTCCTTGATGACGCCGGTGCGGATTGCGATCGCCAGGTCCATTTCGCCACCGTAGGACAGGTAGCCGCACGCGCCGCCATAGACGCCGCGCTTGGTCAGTTCGAGTTCGTCGATGATCTCCATTGCCCGTACCTTCGGCGCGCCGGACAGGGTGCCGGCCGGGAAGGTCGCCTTGAGCACGTCGAGATTCGACAGGCCGGGCTTGAGCAGGCCTTCGACATTGGAGACGATGTGCTGCACATGCGAATATTTTTCAATCACCAGCTTGTCGGTGACCTTGATGCTGCCGGTCTGCGCAATGCGGCCGATGTCGTTGCGGGCCAGGTCGATCAGCATGACGTGCTCGGCGATTTCCTTCGGATCGGCCAGCAGTTCGCGCGCCAGTTCGGCGTCGGACTCCGGCGTCGAGCCGCGCGGCCGGGTGCCGGCCAGCGGACGGATGGTGATCTTCTTCTGACCGGCGTGTTCGCCGTCGGTCAGGGTCTCGTTGCGCACCAGGATCTCGGGCGATGCGCCGACGATCTGCATGTCGCCGAAGTTATAGAAGTACATGTACGGCGACGGGTTGAGCGACCGCAGCGCCCGGTACAGGGTCAGCGGCGAATCGACATAGGGCTTTTTGATGCGCTGGCCGATCTGCACCTGCATCAGGTCGCCGGCCATCACGTATTCCTTGGCCTTGGCGACGGCCTTCAGGTAATCGGCGCGCGGGAAGTCACGCAGGGTGTCGGTGCGTACCGAGGCCGAGGTAACCGGCACATCGACAGCGCGCCGCAGCATCGCCCGCAGATCCTTCAGCCGCTGACGGCCGCGCGAAAAGGCTTCCGGCTGGGTCGGGTCGGCGTAGACGATCAGGTACAGCTTGCCGGAGAGGTTGTCGATCACTGCCAGCTCTTCGGTCACCAGCAGCTGGATATCCGGCAGGCCGAGGTCATCGCGCGGGGCGGAGGCGGCCAGGCGCTTCTCGATATGGCGCACCGTGTCGTAGCCGAAGTAGCCGGCCAGGCCGCCGCAGAAGCGCGGCATGCCGGGGCGCAGCGCCACCTTGTAGCGCGCCTGGAAGGCGATGATGAATTCGAGCGGGTTGCCGTCAAAGGTTTCGACGACCGCGCCGTTGCGGACCACTTCGGTGCGCTCACCGGTGCTGCGCATCATGGTCGAGGCCGGCAGGCCGATGAAGGAGTAACGGCCGAAGCGTTCGCCGCCGACCACCGACTCGAGCAGGAAGGTGTTCTTGCCCAGGTTCTGGGTCTGGGCCAGCTTCAGGTAGAGCGTCAGCGGAGTTTCGAGATCGGCAAACGCTTCGGCGATCAGCGGGATGCGGTTGTAGCCTTGCGCGGCAAGCGATTTGAATTCGAGTTCGGTCATGTTTCTCTCCGGGCCGCGGGCAATGCCGGCGGTAGGGGTTCAGGTAAAAAACGCATCAGGCGGCGGTGGCGGACCTGTACGGTAACGGGCGCATCGCCTGCAGCCGGCGATGCAGCGCAGGTTAGCGCGTCCGCAGTTGCCAGCGTCGCCATAGCCAGGCCCCGGGGGCGCTGGTGAATGCGGCGGAGCGTTTTTTATCAAGAAACATTATGGTCGAATCGGCGAAGGGAGCATCAGTTGAAATCAGGCCGGCCGCCATTCTCATCGCGAGGATGGCTTGCCGACGGCCCCGAAACTATACCATCGGAATTGCCGGTGTGTACAGTTCACCTGCGCCCGGCAGCACGGGTCGCAGGCGGTCTGTCAGAGGCCCGCCAGTTCGCCGCGCATTGCGTCGATGACCGCGCGGTAATCGGGTTTGCCGAAGATCGCGGAGCCAGCGACGAAGGTGTCGGCGCCGGCCTTCGCGGCCGCGGCGATGTTCTCGATCTTGATGCCGCCATCGACTTCCAGCATGACGTCGCGCCCGCTGGCGTCGATCAGCGCGCGCACGGCAGCGATCTTTTTCAAGGCATGCGGAATAAAGGACTGACCGCCGAAACCGGGGTTGACCGACATGATCAAAATTAGGTCGATCTTGTCCATCACGTGTTCGAGATAGTGCAGGGGGGTGCCAGGATTGAATACCAGGCCGGCCTTGCAGCCGCTGTCGCGAATCAGTTGCAGGCTGCGATCGACATGCTCCGACGCTTCCGGATGAAAACTGATGATATCGGCGCCGGCCTTGGCAAAATCGGGAATGATGCGGTCGACCGGCTTGACCATCAGGTGCACGTCGATCGGCACCTGCACATGCGGCCGGATCGCTTCGCATACCAGCGGACCGATGGTCAGGTTGGGAACGTAGTGGTTGTCCATCACGTCGAAATGAATGATGTCGGCGCCGGCGGCGATCACGTTGCGCACTTCTTCGCCGAGGCGGGCGAAGTCGGCGGAGAGAATGCTGGGAGCGATTCGATACTGTGGCATGGCGGTCCTGGTAAAAAACACGGGGCAAGGGCATTCTACTGTGCGTCGGGCAGCCTGCACTGCTACGCTTGCCGGGGCCGCGCATTATGCAATACTTCGGTTTGCATCGCCGCGGCGATCCTACCAAATTGAACTCAAGGAACTGAAATGTCGGCGTATGAACTTACGGTGTCGGTGCGCACGCAATATCTGGAAGACCAGTCCGACCCCGACCGTGGCAAGTATGTGTTTGCCTATGCCGTGACGATCAAGAACACCGGGCAGGTCGCTGCCCAGGTGATCTCACGTCTCTGGACCATCACGGATGCAAACAATCACATTGAAAACGTGCGTGGTTTGGGCGTGGTCGGCCATCAGCCGCTGTTGCAGCCGGGTGAACAGTTCGAGTACACCAGCGGCTCGTCGCTGGCGACGCCGCAAGGATCGATGACGGGAGAGTATTTCTGCGTTGCCGAGGATGGCGAGCAGTTCGTGGCGAAGATTCCCGAGTTCGTGCTCTCGCTGCCCCGCACCCTGCATTGACTTTCAATCCTTGCGGAGAGGCGCATCGTCCTGCGTCGCAGTGCGCTCGGGCGCGGCCTGCGCATCGGGTTTTCGTCCGGAAAACATTGTCCACCAGACGATAAACACCAGTACCATCATGGCCAGGAAGGCCTCCAGCAGTAACAGCCACATAGCAAACCAATCCTCATGTCATTCTTGCGTTCCAGTTTACTCCACTCGTTGGCAGCCCTCGCGCTGCTCGCCGGTTGCACCACGAACCGCCCTGAAAAACCGCCCGGCCCGCCGTCGGCCGCGGGCAAGCCCGTCCTGACGCCGACGGAGATGCTGCGCCGAACCACGTATGCCAGCGTGCCCGGATGGGGGACGGACGACCTCCGCGACGCCTGGTCGGCATTCCGCGCTTCCTGCGACGTGCTGGTCAAGAAGCCGGAATGGAAGGAACCGTGCGCTGTTGCCCGGGATGTCGCCGCCACCGACCCGAAAGCGGTCCGGCTGTTCTTCGAAACCTTTCTGGCGCCGTACCAGGTACTCAATGCGGATGGCACCGATCAGGGCCTGGTGACCGGCTATTACGAGCCGCTTCTGCGCGGTGCCCGCAAGCGTAGCGGGGTCTACCAGACGCCGCTCTACCGTACGCCGGATGACCTGCTCAACGTCGATCTGGCCGGTGTGTATCCCGACCTGAAAAGCCTGCGCCTGCGCGGCCGCTTGGTCGCCAACAAGGTGGTGCCATACTGGACCCGGGCCGAGCTGATGCAGAACGATCTCCTGGCCGGCAAGGAAATCCTCTGGGTCGACGATCCGATCGATGCCTTCTTCCTGCAGGTGCAGGGTTCCGGCCGGATCCAGATGGCCGATGGCAAGGAAACGGTTCGCCTGGGTTACGCCGAGCAAAATGGCTATCCTTACAAGTCGATCGGACGTTACCTCGTCGATCATGGCGAGATGACGATCGAGCAGGCGTCGGCGCAGAGCATCAAGGCCTGGTACGTCGCCCATCCGGCACGTCAGCAGGAATTGCTGAATGCAAATCCAAGCTACGTATTTTTTCGCGAGGAAAAACTCGCTGACCCGAATCGCGGACCGAAAGGCGCCTTGGGCGTGCCGCTGACACCGCAGCGGTCGATTGCGATCGATGCGCAGTACGTGCCGCTCGGCGCGCCGGTGTTTCTGGCCACCACCCAGCCTGCTTCGGAGGTGCCGTTGCAACGGTTGATGATGGCCCAGGATACGGGTGGTGCGATTCGCAACCCGGTTCGGGCGGATTTTTTCTGGGGATTCGGCAGCGCCGCCGGGGACCAGGCAGGCAAGATGAAGCAGCGCGGCATGATGTGGGTCTTGCTGCCTAAATCGTAGCCTCCGAGCGTGCTCGCGCCGTGGCGACACGGCGCATGCATCGAGGGATGGCGCTCAGGCCATCCATGACACGGCAAGGATGCTGCGTTTGTCCTGGCTGTCAGGCCGGGACGAATGCATGTCGGGATGTCGCCGGCGTCACTTTGTCTTCGTCGAAATGCAAGACGATCGCCAGCACCGCGTCTATCGTGTCGATATGCACCGCCAGCCACTTCGGCAACAGATCGACAACGACACGCCTGCCGAGCGCAAGGTTGCCGTTTAATACTTCCGCTTGCACATGATGCAGTGCACTCAACAACCGCGCATGTTGCTCCCGATGGCTCTTGATGGCTGCGTAGTCGATCGCCTCCATCCAGTCGTCTTCAGTTGCGAAGGCATGATGCAACTGCTCTAGCAGCGATTCGAAGCCATCCTCGAACGCGGCGTCGTCACAAGACGACGCATGATCGATTGCAGCACCGCATAATTGGTGCAATTCGTCCATGGCCGACACGCCCGATGACGTGTCGGTCCTCAAATTGGTGAAAAACATGTCGACCCCCGTGGAAAACGTGGAACGCCAGTAAATGCCCGTCGAGTAGCGCTTTCCTTGAATGCCAGTCGATTTTCACGCCCTGCGTGTCGGAGCGGATAACATTCAAGACAGCTCGACGCGCCCTCGCGAAAATTCACTGTGTGGGTGAGATGCGGGACGAAACAGGGCGGCGCTGAATAGCCCTTTTTGATTTTTACAATGCTGCTTGGTTCCTTCAATTCGCTCGACTGCGCAAATTGAAGGCCGGCGCATTCCGCAGAAGTGGACCGGACGGGCGGGCTTCGATTCACAAACTTGCAAGCTGCTCGCCTCAACAGGAGACCGACAATGGACTACGCGACAATCGTTACCGAAACACACGGCAAGGTCGGGCTGGTACGCTTGAATCGCCCGGCCGCACGCAATGCCTTGAACGACCAGGTGATGGACGAGTTGGGGGCAGCGCTCGGGTCGTTCGACAGCGACGACGGAATTGGCTGCATCGTGTTGACGGGAAGCGAAAAGGCATTCGCAGCTGGCGCCGACATCGGCGCCATGGCCGGCTACTCGCATATGGATGTATTCAAGGGGGATTACATTTCTCGCAACTG
>JACMOV010000179.1 GCA_014377845.1 Herminiimonas sp. | reverse complement strand
CGCGAATAATTTTGCTGATCCATTTGACAGTGGGTAACGATATTCTTTATAATCTTGTTCTTTCGGGTCGTTAGCTCAGCTGGTAGAGCAGCGGACTTTTAATCCGTTGGTCGCAGGTTCGAATCCCGCACGGCCTACCAGAAATTCAGTTGGACAATAAAGGGACCACGAGCAATCGTGGTCCCTTTTTTCTATGCGCGCGCGATTATTCTTTATCCAAATACCGGAAAGGGTTCGTACGTCCCGTTGAACAGCGGGACACTCGCCGGCAGCTCGAGCCACCCTTGCGCGACGGTCGCGTACACGCGCCGGAAGTCGGTGGTGTGGATGAGATTGCCGCCTTCATCGAGTCGCATCAGGTCGGATGGCGTGCCGTAATGGCCGCCCTTGACCGGCTTGCCGATCAGGTACGTGTGGTTGGCCGTACCGTGGTCGGTACCCAGATTGGTGTTCTCCGCTGCGCGCCTGCCGAATTCCGAAAACACCAGCAGCGTCACATCATCGGCACGGCCGATGCGTTCCATGTCGCGCATGAACCCGGCGACCGAATCGGCGACATACGTGAGCAGGCGCGGATGCTGGTCGGCCTGCTGTACATGCGTGTCGAATGCATTGTGGCGGTAGGCGGTGTAATACAACCGCGCCGGAAAATCGGCGGCAACCAGGGAGGCGATCTTCGGCAGGTCGAGCGGCACCACCCCATAGTCGACCGGCGTGCGGTAATTGGTCCAGGCCTGGCGCACCTCCTGCGACGCATCGCGAGCGCTGCGGGCGACATCGCGCAGCAGGCGCCGCGCGGGATTGCCATCGTCGTGGCCGCTCTCGCCCGTCGCCTCGCCTGCCTGGTCGAGCAGTGCACGTCCCTGGTACAGGCCCTTGCGGGCAAAGCGCGCCGGATCATCGAACACGACCGGCACATGGCGCTGCGCTCGAACAGCCAGCGATTGCGCCTCGTCGACATTGACCAGGAAATTCGGCGTCAGGCGCGGATCGATCGCATCGGCGAGACGGCCCATCCAGCCATACGGCTCGCCGCTGTTGGGCGCGCCTGTGTGCCAGTAGGCCATCGAGGTGAAATGCGAAAACGATGGCTGCTCGTAACCGCAGCCGTGGATCACCGCCATCCGCCCGTCCTTGTACAGTTTCTCGAAACCGCTCATGCCGGGACTGAAGCCGAACCGGTCGTCGATCTTGCGCAGTGTGTTCTCGCGCAGCGCGATCTTCGGACGCAGACGGTAGTAGGCATCGTCGTGATACGGCACCAGGGTGTTCAAGCCATCGTTGCCACCCGAAAGTTCCAGCACCACCAGGATGCGCTTCGACGTTGCCGCATCTGCCGCTAGCACCGCCCGCAGGCTCGCGGGCGTGCCGGCGAAAAGCCC
The DNA here is from genome assembly GCA_014377845.1 of Herminiimonas sp. Lineage (GTDB taxonomy): Bacteria > Pseudomonadota > Gammaproteobacteria > Burkholderiales > Burkholderiaceae_D > JANXSS01. Next base: position 5,296 of record JACMOV010000179.1, on the reverse strand, counting down.
GGCGCCGAGCGCGGCGCGCAGCAACGCCCGCCGGTTGGTGGCATGCGAATGCAACGGAAGAATGCGGTCGTCACTCGTGAATCGTGTCATGGCTTGTCCTTGGTGAATACAGCTTAATCGAGCTGGTATTCGGGTAATGACAGGATCAGATGCAGCGTCTCGCGCAGGGCTTCTTCGGCATAGGTATCGGCCCGCACCAGATCGGCGGTGCCGAGTTCGGCGGTCAGAAACCCGGCAAACCGTGCGCGCACCGGTGCGTCGATCGTGACCGACACAAAGCGGCGGATCAGGGCATCGACTGCCGACGGCGCATCGGTCGCACCATCGGCCCGCACCAGGTCCAGCAGGTCTAGCGGCGCCGTGGTGCGGGCGATCGGCTTTACCTTCTCGATGGCGCTGCGCCAGCCGTGGTAGCTTGCCAGCCGCGTGTTGAAATCCTCGTCGCGGTCGGCCATCTGGTTCGAGATCGCACTGCCGTCCTTCTGCTCTGCACGGGTCGCGCTGGCCACATCCATGCCGCGCGCCAGCTTGTCGCCGACCGCCACGATGTCCCGAAAACTCGCGCCCGGATGGCGGTCCGGCGGCACGAAGCCGACGTCCGGAAACACCACATCGTAGACAAAATTTCCGCGTACCAGCAACAGGCCCGGCGTGATCCAGCTGGCGCCATTTGGCCAGCCGGCGACAGTCGGCGGATAGAACAGTTTCTGCCCCATCGATTCGGTCAGGTCATTAAAATCCGGTACACCCGGCACCTGCCGCAGTCCAAGCTTGCGATAGGTTGAGATCACCAGCTCGACCGGCGGCTTGATGCGGGTCGCAACCGCCTGCGCACTGTAAAAATCGCGCGACAGGAACAGCGTCTGCAACAACGGTGCGATCTGGTAGCCGGAAGCCCGCAACTGTGCGCCAAGCTGCTTTTTCAGCGCCGGCGGCATGTCGTCCAGGACGAAAAAACGGTACAGCTTTTCTGCCAGATATTCTGCGGTGACCGGTTGCGCCAGGATGATGTCGATCAGCTGCACGCCATCGAGGTTGCCTGTCTGTCCGAGCACCTGCTTGACACCCTCGTCATGCTTGCCCGGATTGACGACGAAATCGAGATCGCGGAAATTCCAGCCGGTGAAGGCGCGCGCGGCTTCGCGGATGTCCTGCTCGCTGTAATTGCCGACGCCCATGGTGAACATCTCCATGATCTCGCGTGCGAAATTCTCGTTCGGCGAACCCCTCACGTTCACGCCGGCATCCAGATAGGCGAGCATGGCCGGGTCCTGCGCGACGGCGATCATCAGGTCGCGAAAACTTCCCATCCCCATCCTTCGCAACAGCATGTTCTGCTTCAGCAGCTTGCGATAATCGCGCACCTTGTCTTCGCTGGTAGCGAAATGCCCATGCCAGAACAAGGTCATCTTTTCCTGCAGCGGGTATGGCGAGACCAGCATCCGGTTCGCCCACCAGTACGACATGCGCTGCGTCTCCAGCCGGCTGGCGCGCAACCAGTAAAAGAACCGGTCGGCCACCGGTTGCAGGCGCCGGTTGCCGTCGGGCTTGACCTTGACGCCGAGCGCTTCCCCGGTCTTCTTTGCCAGGTCGGTCGCCGCCGGCCGGGACGCCGGAAACGGCTCGAGGCCGGCATCGTGTACACCCGATTCGTCGAATGCAGCGAGCACGTCCGGGGTGCCGCCGCCGATCAGGCTGCGCACCGCCTCCTGCGGCGTCATCGCGGCGAGCCGCGCAACCTCCGCTGGCGTGCCGCCGAATCCGGCCCGCTCCAGCAGGTGACGGGCACGCTGTGCATTCCAGTCGGCAGCGCCGATCGGACGCAGGTCGCCCCGCCAGTCGGCGACTTGCGCCCGCAACGGCAGGCAAACCAGCGCCACGGCGGCAAGGCAAGCCCAAGTTTTAAGGAAAGCTTTCATTCCAAGAAATTATAAGCGGGGATCAAAAACCGGCATTAAAAACAGGGTTGGCGTGTAGTTTTCCAGACGCAAACGTTGTTTATCCGAAATGCCGATCCTGAAACTGCTATCGCGATCAGACAACCTGCTCCTATAATGCTTTAAAGCAATATTCAGCAGTGTGTCCCGCTTTCCGCGATACCCCTTCTTTCTGCACTTGCGCCACGGCGCCTGCCTGCCACATTGCCGCCGCAAAGGAACCCGTCCGATGATCGAGCTCGCTGTCGTTACGTACAACAATGCCGTTCCGGCGCAACCGCTGTCGGCCCGTTTCGATGGCGAGGGTGGCACGATCGGCCGCAGCGACGACAATCACTTCGTCCTGCCCGATCCGAAACATCATGTCTCTCGCTTCCAGGCATCGATCACCAGCGATGGCGAGCACCATGCGATCACCAACCTCAGCCATGCCAACCCGACACACTTGAACGGCGCCGAGCTGCCGTGCGACATCGCGCAGCCACTGCAGCCGGGCGATGCGATCACGATCGGCATGTATGTACTGCGCGCCAATGCAGTCGCCGGTGCCAGCCGTTCTCCGACCCGACCGCCTGCCGACGCCGCAAGTTGGGCACCGGCATCGATTCTCCCGGCACGGCCCGTCCAGGCGCTGCAGGCTACCACGGCAATGTCCACGGCGAGCGCCGTTCGCGAATGCGCCGCGCAACCGGCGATGTCGCCACTTGCAGAACCGATTGCCGCCAGCGCCGCACCGGCCGACGCGCAGGCGCTGCTCCAGGCGTTCCTGAACGGCGCCGGCATTCCGGAAATCAGCCTGTCTTCCGGCCTCACCCCGGAACTGATGGAAATGATCGGCGGCTTGCTGGCCTCGGCCATCGACGGCACGGTCGACCTGATCGGCCAACGCGCGGTGGTCAAACGCGAGGTCAAGGCCGATGTGACCATGGTCGTCGTTCGCAAGAACAATCCGCTGAAATTCTTGCCGGACGGTGCGACGGTACTGACCCAGATGCTGCGCAAGCGCATGCCCGGCTTCATGGGTCCGGTGGAAGCGATGCGCGATGCCTACGAAGACCTGCATGCGCACCAGCTCGGCACCGCCGCCGGCATGAAAGCCGCGATGCGCAGCCTGCACCATCAGCTCGATCCGGCGTTCATCGAGCGCAGCGTCGGGCCGGTGTCGGTGCTGGAGCGCATTCTGCCGGCCAGCCGCAAGGTCCGGGCCTGGAATCGTTACTGCGCGGTCCACCGGCAAACCGATGCGTCCCTGGCCGCCGATACGCATGCGGTCGCCGGCAAGGCCTTCCTCGACGCTTACGAGCGCGCCAGCGAGCAATACAAGGACGAGGTCGCCGATGAACGCTGAAGGCAAGGTGGACGCGCTGCTGGCCATCAGCAGCGCCACCCTGACCGAGATCGGCGGGCGCGCCGGCAACCAGGACCGGCTCGGCCTGGCGGAGCAGGATGAACTCGCCTGCTTCGTGGTGGCAGACGGTGTCGGTGGTCTGCAGGGCGGCGAAATCGCCTCGGCCGTGGTGGTCGATGCGATCGTCGAACGCGTGGTACAAGAATCGCTGTTCGGCGAACGCGCCCTGCGCGCCTATGTGGATTTCGCCACGGCGCGACTGGCGGCGCGCAAGCTGGCCGAGCCGGCGCTGAAAGACATGAGTGCGACGGTGGCGGCGGTGCTGATCGACCGCCAGAACCGGCAGGCCGTGTTCGCGCATCTTGGCGACACCCGCATCTACCTGTTTCGCGCTGGTCGGTTGCGGCAGGTGACGAAGGATCACAGCCTGGTGCAGCAGTTCATCGATGCCGGTTACTGCACGCCCGAACAACTGCGCACCCACGCCTTGCGCAGCACCCTGTTTGCAGCCGTCGGCATCGAAAGCGAGACCCCGATCGAGGCGATCGCGCCGGCGGTCGGCCTGGAGGCGGGCGATGCCCTGCTGATTTGCACAGACGGATTCTGGGAATGGCTCTCCGACGCCGCGATGGAACAGGCGTTCGACGGTGCCCGTACGGTCGACGAATGGCTCGACAACATGGCGGCAGCGGCCGCCGTACAGCATCGCGCATCCCGCAAGGATCGCGACAACGCCAGCGCGATTGCCGTTTGGATCAGTGAACCGCCCAGCCCGCAAGCGCAGCGCTACCAGACCGATTGAAGTGAAGTCCACGACGAGCACAATGTGAGCACATCCCTGATTGAAACACCCGACGCGATCGCCCTGGCCGGCTCCGAAAACTGCCTGCCGGTCGGCACTCGCGTCGCCGAGTTCGAGGTGACCGGCATCGTCGGTGAAGGCGGCTTCGGCATCGTCTACCTGGCGTTCGACCACTCGCTGCAAAGGGTGGTAGCGTTGAAGGAATACATGCCGGGCGTGATGGCCGGAAGGGGCGCCGACCAGATCGTGCTGGTGCGCTCGAAGCGCCACCAGGAAGCATTCGATACCGGCCTGCGCAGCTTCATCAACGAGGCGCGGCTGCTGGCGCAGTTCGATCATCCGGCACTGATCAAGATCCACCGCTTCTGGGAGCAGAACAACACCGGCTACATGGCGATGCGCTACTACGAGGGCCAGACCTTGAAGCGCATCCTCCAGGATCATCCGGAGCGCGTGAACCAGGCCTGGCTGAAGGTGATCCTGCAGTCGATTCTGGAAGCGCTCGAGGCGCTCTACCGGGTCAAGGTCCTGCATCGCGACATCTCGCCTGAAAACATCATGATCCAGCAGGACGGTGCGGCGGTGCTGCTCGATTTCGGCGCGGCGCGCCAGATCATCAGCGACATGACCCAGGCGCTGACCGTGATCCTCAAGCCAGGCTATGCACCCATCGAACAGTACGCCGACGATCCCTCGATGCTGCAGGGTCCGTGGACCGATATCTATTCGCTGTCGGCCGTGATGTACGGCGCGATTGCCGCCAGGACGCCGCCATCGTCGGTGGCGCGCATGATCCAGGATCCATTGCCGCCACTGGCCAGTGGCGACCATCCAGGATTCGACGCGCAGTTCCTGGCCGCGATCGATCGTGGCCTTGCCGTCAAGCCCGAGGACCGGCCGCGCTCGATACCGGCGTTCCGGGCGCTGCTTGGGCTAACGGACGCGCCGCTTCCGGTGAAAGCCAAGCCGACGCGGCCGGCAACACAAGCAAAAACAGCCGAAAAAACCGAACGATCGTCAACGACACCGCTATCCGGCGTCACGCCGAAGCGAGCGGGCCTGGCCGCTGTGGCGCTTTTGCTTGCCGGTGCGGTCGCCTATTTCGGCTTCGGCCAGACGACGGTACCCACGGCCGGTGCACTGGTCACGGCACCGGCCGTCGCGCCAGCCGCAAAGGGCGAACAGTTTCTCGATGAAGAAACCCTGGCG
>JACMOV010000178.1 GCA_014377845.1 Herminiimonas sp. | reverse complement strand
CGCCCGGCCCGTCACTGGTGACAACGGTAACGGCTGCCGCAAGACGCGCCATGGCATCGCGAAAGGTCTGCTGATCGATCATTGGGTCGGTGCTCCTGACTCTGTAGGGTGTGGACGGTGGATGCGGCTGGCGGTGGCGACACGCGCGCAAAGTGACATCGCTGGATCAATTCTCGGAAGGCGCGGCTGGCTGGCACAATACAAGGACCCTGCGGTCGAACCCGTTTCATGGTGCCTACAGACTGTGGCCGTGTTGCGCTGGCCTTGGGCACATTATCCCTTAAGTACTTCTCGGCGGGTCAAGTACGTGCGCGCGCCTGCGTGTGCATGAGTGTGACTCAGCGCCCCGTGACCGGTCGCCGGAACCGCCGTTCGATGCATTCGAACGCGACTTGGGTCAACAGCGCCAGGACCGCCGCCGGGATTGCACCGGCCAGCAGCATGCCGTTGTCGTTCAATGCCAGGCCGATGGCGATCCGCTCGCCGTAGCCGCCGGCGCCGATGAACGCTGCGATCGTCGCCGTGCCCACGCTCATGACGGCCGCGGTTTTCAGCCCAGCCAGGATCACCGGCATCGCCAGGGGCAGATCGATGTAGAGCAGGCGGTCGCGCTTGCTCAGGCCCAGTGCCAGCGCGGCCATGCGCAATCCTGAAGGCACCTGGGCGACGCCGGTGCAGGTGTTCCTCACGATCGGCAGCAATGCATACAGGAACAGGGCGATCAGCGCCGGCACCGTTCCGATCCGGCCGAGCAGTGGAATCAGCATCGCCAGCAACGCCAGCGACGGAATCGTCTGCAGGATGCCGACGCCGGCCATCACGGCCTGCTCCAGTCGCGGCACGAACGCCGCCAGCACGCCGAGCGGAATGCCGATCAGGCTCGCCGCCAGCACTGACAGCAGCACCAGCGTCAGGTGCTGGTGGGTCAGGCGCCACAGGCTGTCGTCGAAGAGCTTGTCGGTGAAGCTGCTGCGCGGGCTGGGTTGCACCGCTACGGCGCCAGCGGTGGCAGCCGGCGCCGGCCGTGATCCTTGCAGGAAGTCGCTTGCAACGTTGGCAAAGGATTTGCCGCCGATTTCCACGGCAGCATTCATGGCGATCATGTCGGCTGGCTTGATCCGCCCCTCCAGCGTGCGGATCGCCTGCCATGCTTGCGGAAACCGGGTCGCCACGTCGAGCCGATACAGCAGAACGGCATCGTAGCGCGGAAAATAATGCAGATCGTCGTCCAGCACCGTCAGGCCGAGCTGCGCGATCTTTGCATCGGTCGAATAGATATCGATGACGTCGACCTGGCCGCTGCCGAGCGCTTCATAGGCGATGCCGTGATCGAGGCCGGTCGGCTTCTGCGATAGGCCGTAACGCTGCGCCATGCCGGGCCAGCCATCCGCACGGCCGAGGAATTCATGCGACAGGCCGAATTTCAGGCCGGATTGTTTCGCCAGGTCGGACAACTTGCGGATGCCACGCTGTTGCGCATTGTCCTGCTTCATCGCCAACGCATAGGTGTTGTTGAAACCGAGCGGCACCGCGATACCCAGTCCCAGCGGCGCCAGTTCGCGGTTGATCACCTCGATCGAGGCCGGCTTGCCGTGCTTGAGGATTTCGGCATCGATGGTACCGAGGTACTCCGGGTACAGGTCGACACTACCGGCTTTCAAGGCCGCAAACACGATTGCCGTGTTGCCCAACCCCTGCAGGTGTTCGGCCGGCGTGCCGCTTGCAGCAGCGGCGCGGGTCACGATTTCTCCCAGGACGTAGGACTCCGTAAAACGCTTGGAGCCTACATGTAGCGTCTCGGTGGCGTGCGCTGCACCCGTCGCTGCAATCCACAGCAAGAGCAGCCGGGATAGCCAGGCGGTCCAGCCCGCCCTACGCAAACCATTCCTCGAAGCCTGCCGGGGCGCGCTTGCCATGGCCGATAGCGGTGGGGGCGCACTGATCCGTGCCGGGCCGGAGAAGGCGCGCGTTGCACAGCAGATTTTCGGAAAAGGTAAGAGACACGTCATAGGCGGACTGAATCAATGCTCAGGAAATGTAATGGTCTATTTTAACAACCCTGATTGGCGCAGTCGATGCTGGCGCGCTCCCACGCGATCGGGTCGGATTGGCGCAATCGGTGGCGCATGGCCTCATGTAATTTCTGCCGGATGCCCGCCTGCTGCCGATCACGCAAACGCCGCCAGCTACTCACGCCGGCGCCACAGCCCAGTTTCTTCGGTTGGTATTCCCACGGGATTATCGTGCGCAACATAAAAAGGATGCCCGTCAGCGCGGCACGATCATCGATGCGGGTTCAGGAAGCGATCTGCGCCTCGGACGTGTCCGCCGCAACGCGATTGCGTCCAGAGAGTCGTGCGCGTTGCAGCGCGGATTCTGCATAACCGAGTAACAGATGTGCATTTTCTTGGATGGGTCCGGAGGCAACGCCGACGCTCACCGTCACCGGCCGGTTCGGCCATGCGTGCTTATGAATGCATAGCCGCACGCGTTCCGCCATCGCGCAGGCCTCGGCACGGGATGCATTCGGCAGGATCATGGCGAACTCGCCGCTGCCGTAACCTACGATGTGTTCGCAGGTCTGCATCGAGTAATGCAGGATCAGGGTCACGGTGCGCAACACCTGGTAACCTGCAAGCTGGCCGAACGCGGCGACATACCGATCGAAATCGTCGACCTCGAAGATCAGCACGGCCACGCTCTCACTGCTATCGGCAACCTCCTGCAGACGTGTGATGACCGTGTGTTCGTTGACCAGGCGCGTGCGGATTCGCGCCGCTGGCATGTTGTTGTCCTGGCACGGGTGGCGGCGCTCGACTTCCGCCTGCGATTGCAGCAGCGCGACATAGCGATCTTCGGACACCAGATTCGCCCGCTCCAGCGCACGCTCCTTGCGCTTTTGCTCGAGCAGGTTCGTGATGACACGCGATAGCGCCGGCAGCGCCGCCAGATTGCCGGCGTCGCCAGGACGCGGCGCCGTGTCCATCACGCATAGCGTGCCGAGGGCCTCACCGCCCGCACTGAGCACTGGCGCACCTGCGTAAAAGCGAATGTGCGGCGCGTTCACGACGAGCGGATTGCCGGCGAAGCGGTTGTCCTTGCGGGCATCGTTGACCACGAAGATTTCGTTCGGCCGAAGAATTGCATGCGCGCAGAAGGCGATGCTGCGCGGTGTTTCCGTGGCATTCGTGCCAATGCGCGCCTTGAACCACTGCCGGTCAGAATCGACGAAGGACACCAGCGCAGTGGATGTCCGGCATACGCTGGCGGCAACCTGCGCGACCGCGTCGAACGCATCTTCGGGATCGGTATCGAGGATCTCGTAGTCGCGCAGCGCAGCAAGCCGGGCTTGCTCATTTGCCGGAATGGGCGGACGCAGGTACTGCTCAGGCATCACGATTGTTTGCATTGAACCGCAGTCGCAGAGTAGGGTGGAAAAACCGGGACCGGGAAGTGCGTTTCCAGCGTCCTTATACTAAACACCGACCCGGTTATTTGCAACATTTTTGACAATGGAAAAAGCGCATCGTCATCCGAAAAATGTCTAGGACAAGCGACCGGGAATAAAGTGGTGGTCGACGGATATTCCGACCGTTGAAGTCTGTTCGTCAGTAAGGAATTCGACACTTTGCGCCACCCGATGCAAACCTATCCGCGTGGTCCCTGACCCGCTCCCATGCTTCCATGCTTCGATGCGGATCGCATGCGGGTAGCGTCCACCAAAGCCAAAAAAAAGGGCTGCGCCGGAACGCAACCCTCTTGTTTTGCCAAACTGAATTCAGCCAGGAATTCGTTTACCGGCCGGTTTATCGAATCTCATACTGGCTTCAGAAAAGGCAAGCCTGGCGCGGTAATACAAGGTCATGCAAGGTCATGCAAGGTCATGCAAGGTCAAAGCGATCGAGATTCATGACCTTGTCCCACCCCGCCACGAAGTCCCGCACGAACGCAGCCTGAGCATCGCTCGAGCCATGGACTTCGGCCAAGGCGCGCAACTGGGAATTCGACCCGAAGACCATGTCGACCACCGTGCCGGTGCGCTTGACTGCACCGGTGATGCGATCGCGTCCCTCCAGCACGCCTTCCGATGTGGCGGACTTCTGCCAGGTCGTTTTCAGGTCGAGCAGATTGACGAAGAAATCGTTGGTCAACACGCCAGGTCGGTCGGTAAATACACCGTTCGCGGATTGCCCGGCATTCGCACCCAGGACGCGTAGGCCACCGACCAGCACCGTCATCTCCGGACCGGTCAGGGTCAGCAGGTTCGCCCGGTCGACCAGCAACGCCGCCGCAGATGCCTCGTAGCCTTTGCACAGGTAGTTACGGAACCCGTCTGCGACCGGCTCCAGCACCGCGAACGCATGCACGTCGGTCTGCTCTTGCGACGCATCGGTGCGTCCCGGCGAGAAGGGCACCGGGATGGCATGGCCGGCCGCCTTCGCCGCCGCCTCGACCGCTGCGCAGCCGCCCAGGAGATCTTGCGGCCGTATTTCTGCATGATCGGCCAGAGCAGACGGCGTGCCTTGTCGAGGTTGACGTTGTCGGGCCAGCTGTGTGGTGGCGCGAAGCGCTGCATGCCCGAGCCGGAGCCGCCACGGCCATCGGCGATCCGGTAGGTGCCCGCGCTGTGCCATGTCATGCGGATAAAGAATGGTCCGTAGTGCCCATAATCGGCCGGCCACCAGTCCTGGGAGTCCGTCATCAGCGCGTGCAGATCCGCGGTCACGGCATGCAGGTCAGGGCTCTTGATTGGTGCAGGAGGAAGCTTGGTTTCAAGGCGCTGGTACGTGACAGTCAACCCTGATGCGACTCGGGCGCAACCTCGGTGCCAATCTGCGCGATCTGGCTTGCCGTTCGTTACTCGCTGCGATCGGGTTTCAGGGGTGTTGCAAGCCGGCGGTTCTCGAGCCAGCGCGCGACCCTCTGCATCCTCGGACGCAACCGGAGGAACAGCCGGTAGGCTATTTCCATGCCCGTCATCATGCCGGGCAGCCGGCCGACGCGACCCAGCCAGCGCCATCCCGGCAGGACAGACCAGAGCGCTACGAACGCGGCCGCGCCGCTCAGCACCGTCCCGTCCGCCAGTTGAACATGGAACCGCGCCAGATAGTCCGCCTGGTCTCCGCCATCCGGCAGCTCGGCTTGCGGCGTACTGACATCGCGCCACGCGACGGGCTGCAAGGCATCCAGGCCACGGTAGAGGCCGATCTCGCGCCGGCACAAGGGACAGGCGCCGTCATACAATACGGTCACGGACGGGCACGACGAATCCGGTTGATTTTCCATGGCCGAATGATGACAGAAGATGCCCGGCAGCGTTCGCGCCCGCCACGCGGGTCGCCCTCACATCCTGAAAGCCTTCGAATGTCCAATGATTTACCTGACAACGGCGATCGCCGCCGCGCGGTGCCGAGCGGGCGCGTGACCCGGCTCTTAGGGCTGGGTTCGCTTGCGACTGGCATCGCCGGCAACATGCTGGTCGAGGGCGCACGCCACCTTGCGCAAGGCAAGCGGCCACGCCTCGGCGACCTGATGCTCACGCCAGCCAATGCGCACCGCGTCGCCGACAAGCTGGCACACATGCGCGGCGCCGCCATGAAAGTCGGCCAGTTGCTGTCGATGGACGCCGGCGACTTGCTGCCGCCCGAGATCGGCGCCATCCTGGCGCGGCTGCGCGCCGATGCGACACCGATGCCGATGAGCCAGGTGGTCAGCGTCCTCGAAGCCAACTGGGGAGAAGGGTGGCGCCGCCACTTCCGCCAATTTTCGTTCACGCCGGTGGCCGCGGCCTCGATCGGGCAGGTTCACTTTGGCGTGACGAGCGATGGCCAACGCGTGGCGGTCAAGATCCAGTATCCCGGTGTTCGGCAAAGCATCGACAGCGACATCGACAATGTCGCGGCCCTGTGTCGGATGTCCGGCCTGATTCCGAAGGAAGTCGATTTCGGCCCGTTGCTCCAGCAGGCCAAGGCGCAATTGCACGAGGAGGCGGACTACCTGCGCGAAGCTGAGTCGCTGCGCCGCTACCGCGACCTGCTGGCCGACAGTGCGGATTACGCCATCCCCGCGGTCCGCGATGCGCTGACCACCCCCAGCGTATTGACCATGACCCGGATGGACGGCGTGCCGGTAGAAAGCCTGACGCAAGCGCCGCAGGAAGAACGGGACCGAATCGTCACCCTGTTGATGGCGCTGCTGTTTCGCGAGATGTTCGAATTCCGGCTGATCCAGACCGACCCGAATTTTGCGAACTACCGCTACGACCGCGAGACGCGGCAATTGATCCTGCTCGATTTCGGCGCGACGCGCGACTATTCGGTCGAGATGATTGCGCGCTACCGGCAGATTATGGAAGGAGCAATACAGCGTGACCGCGAAATGATTGCGCCGGCCGCGATGGCGCTCGACTACTTCGACGCAAACACCTCCGCCAAACATTGTGAGGCAGTGCTGGGAATCTTCATCGATGTTTGCGAGCCGCTCCGGTTTGACGGTGCTTATGACTTCGGAACTTCGGAGCTGGCGGCGCGATTGCGCGACGCGGGGATGGCGCTCGGGATGGAGCGGGATTTCTGGCACACGCCGGCAGCGGATGTGCTGCTGTTGCATCGGAAGATGGCGGGCTTGTATTTGCTGGCCGCGCGATTGGGTGCCAGGGTTCAACTTTCACAATTTCGGGATGGCTTTCTGCCACGATGCGGGTTGGGTGGTGGCGGTTGATTTACCGCCACCAGGCAAGCGGATTTGACTTGCACAGCAGTTCTTGACTAGGGCGTGTTGACATTTACTTCAGCCACAGCACTGAAGCGGCAAGCAGTACGAAGGACATAAAACCCGAGGCAAGTTTGTCATAGCGAGTCGCGACGCGCCGAAATTGTTTAATGCGAGCACAGAAACGCTCAATGACATTGCGGTTGCGATAGTGATGCCGGTCAAACGTCCGTTTCACCTTGCGGTTTGCCTTCGGCGGTGTCACTGCTTTCGCCTGCTTTTCTGCAATACACAGCAACAAGGCATCGGCATCGTAGGCTTTATCGGCAAGCACCGCCTCGGGTTCGAGGTCGGCCAGTAAAGCCGATGCTTGTGTCACATCATGCACTCGCCCACCAGTCAAAATGCATGTCACCAGTTGCCCCAGCCCTTCCGGTAGTTGTCAACGCAGGCGTGGATTTTGGTGGTCAATCCACCCCGAGAACGTCCAAGCGCCTGCGCCCCTTTTTTTTTGCGGCGCCTGCCGCATGCTGATGCGCACGAACGACGGTGCTGTCCAAATAGACTTCTTCGAAATCGGCGTCCTTGCGCAGCACCGCAAAGACCTTGTGCCATACCTGCTTGTCCGACCAGCGTGCGAAGCGTACGTAAGCGCTGTTCCATGGGCCAAATTCTACCGGCAGGTCACGCCACGGCGAACCGGTGCGTCCCACCCACAATACTGCCTCCACGAACAAACGATTGTCGTTGCCTGAGCGCCCGCTGTCGCCAGGCTTTCCATGAAGCAGAAACGCAATCCGTTCCCACTGATCGTCTCGAAGTATTGTCCGTGGCACCCGTGTCTCCGCCCAAAGTTAAGGATGTGAACACAGGCTGCCGAAAGTTAACAAACCTTGGGGGAAACTTTCGAAAAATTACTTATTGGTATGTCAACACGCCCTAGCCTGAATTAATTTTTTGCCGTCCCCTGTGAAAAGTAAGCGCGTCGGCACCAATGTAGTAGAAAGGGCCACTGAAATGCGGTGATGTTTATGGCTTGGGCAGCCGCAGTCCGGAAATGTTCCAGGGCAGGAGTTGGTGGACGCGGTTTACGGGGTACTCGCCAATGTGGGTGAGTACGTGTTTCAAGTAAGTTTGAGGGCCGATGCCGTTGAGCTTGCAGCAGGTCTTCTTATCCGAGAAAGTCGTGCGACGATTGATGAGGCAGGAGGGCCTGACCGCTGCCACTGCCAGGCGACGTCGCTACGGCTCCTATCTGGGAGAAATAAGCCCGGCGCCAGAGAACCTGATCGATCGCGATTTCTGCGCAGCATCCCCGAATGAAAAGTGGCTCACTGACATTGCTGAATTCCAGATTCCAGCTGGCAAGGTGTATTTGTCGCCCATCATCGACGGCTTCGATGGACTCGTCGTCAGCTGGTCGATCGGCACGCGGCCGGATGCCGAACTTGGAAATACCATGCTGGATGCAGCTAGCGAGACGGTAGCCAATAAAAACGACCTCCCTATGGTTCACTCCGATCGCGGTGCGCATTATCGCTGGCCTGGATGGCTCTCACGGATGCGCGATGCCAGGCTGATTCGCTCGATGTCACGTAAAGGAT
>JACMOV010000177.1 GCA_014377845.1 Herminiimonas sp. | reverse complement strand
TCGCGCATGCTCGAGGCCAGCACCGTCTGGTAGAGGTCGTGGATGGAGCGCGCGAACAGGGCGTTGCTGCGCGCGCCGGTTTCGTTGATCTGGTCGAGGATGCTTTTCAGTTTCTGCATCTCGCCTGCTTCACCGGCAGTCAGCAGGTGGCCGTTCCAGACGATGCGCTGGATCGTGTCGGAGGCAGTCGTCACTGCCTTCATGATTTCGTGCAGCGGCAGGCAGAATGACTGCGCATGCGACAGCAGGCCGGCCGCCGTATCCGCATCCAGCCCCCCGAGCGCATCGGTAGCGACGCCATTGAACGCGATTTCGGCCGGGATCATGACTTGGCCCTGCCAGCCATCCGGCCCCGGATAGCCCTGGTATCCAGGCGAACCAAAGGTGCGCACCAGGTACTGGCGGCCGCAGAACGGCATGAGCATGGCCGCGCCGGAACGATTCGACGGTACCGTCGACCCGGTCGCGATCCAGCGCGGCTCGCTGCTGGCGATCACCTGGTCACGGCCGTCGAGCAGCAGCATGATCGAATGGTTGTCCTCGTCCCGGTGAGAATGGAAAATGCCGGCCATTTCGTCTTCAAAATGAAACGACAGGCACAGTACGCCGACTACCGCACCGGTCTGCGGATGGTGCATCCGGCGCGAGTACACCAGTGCCCGCGTCTTGGCCGGACGCAGGTCGGTCGCGCGAAAGGTCTCGACGTAGGTATCGCTGGCCAGTGTGGCCTGCAGGAGCGGATCCGTGCTGCTGGCGACCGGATGCGCCGGATCGATCTGCGCCAGTACGTGGCCTTTCGGGTCGAGCAGAAGAATGTCGTCATAGACCGTGTACTTGTCGCGGTAGGCGCGCAGCCGGTCGTGGATGGCATCGCGATCGGTCTGCAGGCCGGCGACGAACGAGCACAGCGCGACGTCGGTTGCAAGAAAACCCACATCCGCCGTGCGCTCGAACAGGTTGCGCACGATGATGTCGATGACGTATTGCGCCTTGGTGCCGATCGCCTTCTGCACGTTGGCGACTTTTTCGTGCACCAGCGTCTTGATCAGGGCCTCTTCCAGCGCGCTGAAGCCGGTGCGCGTCGCCGCCAGGGTCGACAGGATGGTCTTGGCTTCACCCGGACAGTTCATCCTGGCCGATGCATCGATCAGGCGCCACATCAGGTTCAATTCCTGCAGTGTCTGTTCGGCGTTGCCGACGTCGCGCATGTAGGGAAGGAAGGTTTCGGTGTGAATCGTCGGTGCTTGGGCCATTGCGTCCCCGTCGTGAACTAGAGTGGATGAATGAAAAACTCTACACGAAAGGCACGCCGATCTGTAACCGAAAGTATGTTTTTAGGAAATGTTGTATTAACGGAACATATTGGTGCGCGTATCAAGCTCGATGTGTTCTCTAGCGCAATTTTGGTGCATTTATTCGGCGTGCTCTACCAGCAGCTGGACCCGCGTCACGCCATTATAGGTGTTCGCGTCCAGCCGGTAAGCGATGGTCGCGGTGGCGCCCAAGGCATCGGCATGTCCGAACCAGATGGCGTCGAAACGATGACCGTCGCGTTCCAGTTGCAGCTTCAGATGACGCTCCTTGAGCACGCGTTGGTTCAACACCTTGAACTGGTCGCAGAATACCGGCGGTGCAAAGCCCTGGCCCCACACCTGGCCTCCGATCAGGTCGATGAAGTCGGTGGTGAAGTAGGCGTCTTCGAGCGAGCCGTCGGTTTCGATCACGCGCTCGAGCTGGCTTTTGCTGAGCGAGGCCCGGCCGACTGCCTCGAAGGCGGCGGCAAAGGCGTCGAAAGCCTCGGCGCGGATCGTCAGCCCGGCAGCCATCGCATGGCCGCCGAACTTGTCGATCAGGGTCGGCGCCTGCTTCGATACCAGGTCGAGCGCGTCGCGCAGGTGAAAGCCGGCGATCGACCGTCCGGAACCTTTGATCCAGCCGTCGCTGCCCGGCGCGAAGGTGATGGTCGGGCGGTAGAACTTGTCCTTCAGGCGCGACGCGACGATGCCGATCACGCCCTGATGCCAGGCGGCGTCGAAGACGGTGATGGTCGCGCTGTCGGCCGGACTGAACTGGTCCAGCAGCGCCAGTGCATGCTCGTTCATGCCGGCCTCGATCTCGCGCCGTTCGCGGTTGATCCCATCGAGCTCCTGCGCGATGGCCCAGGCGCGGCCTTCGTCGTCGGTGGTCAGGCACTCGATGCCGAGCGCCATGTTGGCCAGCCGGCCGGCCGCGTTCAGGCGCGGTCCGAGCGCGAAGCCCAGGTCGAACGGCGTGGCGCTGCGCGGCTCCCGCCCAGCCGCCCGGAACAGCGCGGCGACGCCGGCATGCATCCGACCGGCGCGCATGCGCTTGAGTCCCTGCGCCACCAGGATCCGGTTGTTGGCATCGAGCCGCACCACGTCGGCCACCGTGCCCAGCGCGACCAGGTCGAGCAGGTTGTCGAGTTTCGGCTGGTTCGCCGCGTCGAACACGCCACGCCGGCGCAGCTCGGCCCGCAGCGCCAGCAGGACATAGAACATCACGCCTACACCAGCCAGGTTCTTGCTCGGGAAGCCGCAGTCCGGCTGGTTCGGATTGACGATCACGGCGGCATCGGGTAGTCGGTCGCCCGGCAGATGATGATCGGTGACGACCACCGCGATGCCGCGCCGATTGGCCTCGGCCACGCCGTCGATGCTGGCGATGCCGTTGTCGACGGTGACGATGATGTCAGGATTTTTTTCGCGGACTGCGAGTGCGACGATCTCCGGTGTCAGGCCATAGCCGTATTCGAATCGATTCGGTACGATGAAGTCGATCTCGGCGCCCATCGCGCGCAGGCCGCGCAGTCCGACCGCGCAGGCAGTGGCGCCGTCGCAATCGTAGTCGGCGACGATCACGAGCCGCTTTCTGGCCGCGATGGCATCGGCCAGGAACGCCGCCGCCCGGTCGATGTGCAGCAATCCGGCCGGCGGCATCAAGCCGCTCAGCTCGCTGCTCAGTTCGCGCTGGTCGACCAAGCCGCGCGCGGCGTACAGGCGCGCCAGCACAGGATGCACGCCGCCCTGGCGCATGCGTTCGGCATCGCGGAAAGGATAGGGCCGGGTCGCAATGCGGGTCATGGCAGCAGACCGGAAAGCGTCGGCTTGCGCCAGAATTTTCGAAGCGAATGGCGCGACACCTGCCATTGCCGTGTCTGGGTGCCGTTGGTCAGCAGCAGCGACATCGCGTCGACCTTGCCGTCCTGCAGTGCTTCCAGCAGCGGCACGAACCACAGGGCCTCGAGTACCTGCAACTGCGTGAGCCATTCGGCCCAGTCGCCCGCCAGCGCCGGACTGATCAGGCCGTCCAGCAGCAAGAGCCGGTGCTGGTTTGACGCGGCGATCACATTCTGCGCGACGGCGCCCGGCACCGATGCACCGGCAAGTGCGCCGAATGCAGCAAACCAGCCCTGGAAGCCGAATAGGGCGGTGGCCGGTGCGGCGGCTGACGGCATGGCCAGGATCGACGCCGGCGCGCCGCCCCACAACCACAGCGAGTTGACCGGTTCGGCCATCGTTGCGGTGCGGGCTTCGTTGATCGGGCTGGCATGCCAATCCATCTGCACGATGTTTTGCAGCTTGCGCCAGGCGCGTGCCGAATCGCCCTTTGGCATCCAGATGTCGATGTTACGGCCGCAGGTGGCATCCGGTGATGCTGTGCGCAGGTTGGCATGGCGGTCGGCGAGGACGAACCAGGTATCGGCGCGTCCGTAAGTCAGCCGTAGTCCGGCTTCATCGAATGAGGGCAACGCGACGTTGAACAGCGCGCGCGATTCGTCTTCCGACAACGCGAGCCGGCGCGGGTCGGTCAGTACCAGGTGGTCACGGGCAATGTGAAAATGCACCGGCTGCACGATGAACCAGTGTCCCTGCTCCGGTACCAGCCCCATCGTGCGCACCAGCGCTGGCGCCACCGGAGGACTGCCGCCGCTGCGCAGGGCATCACCCATGGCGAAGCGATCGGCCAGCCAGCGCTCATGTGGCAGCGCGCGCTCCGGTTCGTTCGATTGATCGTCCTCGACAAGCGCAGCACCGCCGGATGCATTGCCGCGGCCGAGCAGCATCGACAGGGCCGGCAGTTTCAGATCGCGCAACAGGTCTTTGGCCAATTCGGCAGGCGGCAGGCCGAAGGGCAGCAGTATCTCTAAATGACTCATTGCGCGATTGTATGGCAAGATGCGTGCCGTACCTTCGCCGACCATGTCGCGCTGCCGGAGTCCTTGTTGAGTATCCTTAAAAATTTCCCGTTCGAGTGGCTGGTTGGCGTGCGGTATACGCGCGCCGGCAAGCGCAGCGGACGAAACAGTTTCATTTCCTTCATTTCCCTGATCTCGATGGCGGGTATTGCGCTGGGTGTAGCAGCCTTGATCGTGGTGCTCTCGGTGATGAACGGCTTTCAGAAGGAAGTTCGCGATCGCATGCTGTCGGTGGTGTCGCATATCGAGGTGTTCGACGCCAGCGGCGCGTTGCCGAACTGGCAGCTGACCGCGAAGGAGGCGATGGCCGACAAGGAAGTGCGCGGCACCGCACCGTATGTCTCCGGACAGGCCATGATGACGGCGGACGATACCGTGCGCGGTGTGATCGTGCGCGGCGTGCTGCCCGACCAGGAGCCGAACGTGTCGGAGGTCGCCTCGCAGGTCAAGGAAGGCAAATTTACCGATTTGCGTCCCGGTGAATTCAATATCGTGCTGGGTGGTGAACTGGCCCGCGCCCTGCATGTCGGGGTCGGCGACAAGGTGACCATGATCGCGCCGCAGGGTCAGGTGACGCCAGCCGGCGTGATTCCACGCTTGAAGCAGTTCAACGTGGTCGGCATCTTTGAAGCTGGCCATTTCGAATACGATTCGACGCTGGCCTTCGTCCACATCGAGGACGCGATGAAGATGTTCAAGCTGGCCGCACCATCGGGCCTGCGGTTGAAGATCGCCGACATGCAGCGCGCGCCGCAGGTGGCGACCGATCTCTCGCGCATGCTGACCGGGGACGTCCTGATCCGCGATTGGTCCAAGCAAAACCGTAACTGGTTCGCTGCGGTGCAAACCGAAAAACGCATGATGTTCATCATTCTCACACTCATCATTGCAGTGGCCGCATTCAATCTCGTCTCGACGCTGGTGATGACGGTGACCGACAAGCAGGCCGATATCGCGATCCTCCGGACTCTCGGCGCTTCGCCCGGATCGATCATGAAGATCTTCATGATCCAGGGCGCGCTGGTTGGCCTGTTCGGCACCGCGCTTGGCGTGACGCTCGGCATCACGGTGGCGCTCAACGTCGACGTGATCGTGCCGTTCATCGAACACCTGCTCGGCGTGCAGTTCCTGCCGCGCGACATCTACCTGATCAGCGCCTTGCCGTCCGATCTGCGCTGGCCCGACGTCTGGACGATCGGTTCCGTCGCTGTGGTGCTGGCTTTCTTTGCAACCCTGTATCCAAGCTGGTGGGCGGCCCGCGTCAAGCCGGCGGAGGCGCTGCGCTATGAGTGACACCGTATTGCACTGCCACGGCCTCGGCAAGACTTTTACCCAAGGAAAATACTCGGTCAAGGTCCTGCAAGGTGTCGACTTCAAGGTCGTCAAGGGCGAGCGCGTTGCGATCGTCGGTGCCTCCGGCTCCGGCAAGTCGACCCTGCTGCATCTTCTCGGCGGACTCGACACGCCGACCACGGGCGAAGTCAGCCTTCTCGGCCAGGATTTTGCCGGCCTGTCGGAGAAGGCACGCGGCGACCTGCGCAACGCCTCGCTGGGTTTCGTCTACCAGTTTCATCATCTGTTGCCGGAGTTTTCCGCGCTCGATAATGTGGCGATGCCGCTGATGATCCGGCGCGTCAAGCGGGCCGAAGCGCAGGAAGCCGCGGCGGCGATCCTGGCCCGGGTCGGTCTGGCCAATCGCGTCACGCATACACCCGGCGAACTGTCGGGTGGCGAGCGGCAGCGCGTGGCCCTGGCGCGCGCGCTGGTGACCCAGCCTGCCTGCGTGCTGGCCGACGAGCCGACCGGTAATCTCGATCGGGCGACCGCGCACAAGACCTTCGATCTGATGCTAGAGCTGTCGCGTACGCTCGGCACCGCATTCGTGATCGTCACGCATGACATCGAACTGGCGCGGCACTGCGACCGCATTCTGCGCCTGTCGGAAAATGGCCTGCTGCCCTTTCAGGAAACAACTGTTGCGGGAGATTAAGGTTATCTCCTGTCATCGTCTCTTCGTTTCCGATTCCCGCTAGACTGCAGGTCCCGAGCGGCACCCGTTTGCCGCATATTGACGACCTCACTCTTATCCTTTCCCATGTGGATCGACACGCACTGTCACTTGGACGCGGCTGAATTCGGCACCGAAAGCGCCGATGTGGCGCGGCGCGCTCTGGAAGCGCAGGTTTCCTGGATCGTGGTGCCGGCAATCGACACCGGAAACTTCGACGCGGTGCGAATGCTCGCCACCAGCCTTCCCAACTGTACTTATGCGCTCGGCATCCATCCTGTCTGCGTGCCGCAGGCAGGCCCGACCGACCTGGCGCGTCTGCGGGCGGCGATTCCTGCTGCGCTGGAAGATCCGCGTTTCGTCGCCATCGGGGAGATCGGGCTCGATTTTTTCCTGCCGCAACTGTGCACTGCAGCCATGCGCGAGAAGCAGGCCCATTTCTATGCCGAGCAGCTGAAAATCGCCCGCGATTTCGATCTGCCGGTGCTGCTGCACGTGCGGCGCTCGCAGGACACGATCCTCAAGTATTTGCGGCGGATGAGGCCGCCGGGCGGCATCGCGCATGCCTTCAACGGCAGCGATCAGCAGGCGCAGACGTTCATCGATCTCGGCTTTCGGCTTGGCCTCGGCGGTGCGATGACTTTTACCCGCGCACTGCAGATCCGCCGGCATGCGGCGATGCTGCCGCTGTCGTCGCTGGTGCTGGAAACCGATGCGCCCGACCTCTCGCCCGAATGGATTCACCCGGCCCGCAACAGTCCCGAGAACCTGCCGGGGATCGGTGCGGTGCTCGCAGAACTGCGCGGTGTGACGGCGGAGGAAATCGCCGCTGCGACCAGCGACAACGCCTGCGACGCACTGCCGAGGCTGGCGTTCCTTTCAAAGACAGCCTAGAGCAGCATGCGCAGCGCGATCATCGGCTTGGTGGCCGGTATCAGCCTGCTCCAGACTTGCGCGACGCTACCCTCGGATGTCGTTCTGCTTGCCGTGGCTTGCCTCGCGCTAGGATGTTTCACAATAGCCAATCGACGGGACTGTGCCTGGCAGGCGGTTCTGCTGAAAGTCTGCGCGGGCGCGCTCGTCGGCTTCGGCTGGGCGGCACTGCTGGCGCAGCATGCGCTGTCGGATTCTCTCGACGACGTGCTGGAAGGACAGGAGCTGGTCGTGACCGGCATCATCGACAGCCTGCCGAATCGCTTTCCGCAGGGGGTGCGCTTCAACCTGTTGATTGAACGCGCACAACTGGAGGGCAAACCCGTTAGCGTACCGCAGCACGTGGCGCTGGGCTGGTACGCCGATTCGCGCGATGCAGCGGCACCTGGCGTGGCCGAGGTGCGGCCCGGCGAGCGCTGGCAATTCGCGGTGCGCTTGCAGCGGCCGCATGGCAACATGAACCCCGAAGGCTTCGACTACGAGCTCTGGCTGCTGGAGCAAGGCCTGCGCGCCACCGGCCAGGTGCGCACGTCAGCGGGCGCCGCCTCCAGCAACCGCCGCCTCGATGCCTTCGTCGTCCGTCCCGGCACGCTGGTCGAGCGCACCCGCGGCATCCTGCGTGACCGGATTCTCTCTGCATTGCCGGACAAGCCATATGCGGGGGCAATGGTGGCGCTGGTGATCGGCGACCAGCGCGCGATCGCGCAATCGGACTGGAAAATCTTCAACCGCACCGGCATCGGTCACCTGGTATCGATTTCCGGGCTCCACATCACGATGATCGCCGGCCTGTTTGCAACGGTGATGCATTTTCTGTGGCGGCGATCGTTCTTCACCGGCGCCGAATTGCCGCTCTGGATGCCGGCCCAGAAAGCGGCGGCATTGACTGCCGCCGTGACCGCGTTGCTCTATGTGCTGCTGGCCGGCTTCGGCGTGCCGGCGCAACGCACCCTGTACATGATCTGGGTCGTGGCCGCCGCGCTCTGGTGCGGCCGGCTCGGCAGCATCACGCATGTGTTGTGCCTGGCGGCGGCGGTCGTGGTGGTGCTCGATCCCTGGGCGGTGCTGTGGCCCGGTTACTGGTTGTCCTTCGGCGCGGTGGCGATCATCCTCTATGCGTCTGCCGGCCGGTTGCGAGACGATCGCAGCGCAGTCACCCGGCGGGCGCGGCTGTTGGCAAGCTTGAAGGAAGCCGCGCACACACAGTACGTGGTGACGCTCGGCCTGGTGCCGTTGTCGATGCTGCTGTTCGGCCAGGTGTCGCTGGTCAGCCCG
Organism: Herminiimonas sp.; assembly: GCA_014377845.1. Taxonomy (GTDB): domain Bacteria; phylum Pseudomonadota; class Gammaproteobacteria; order Burkholderiales; family Burkholderiaceae_D; genus JANXSS01. Next base: position 52,980 of record JACMOV010000177.1, on the reverse strand, counting down.
CTTGCCAACGCGATTGCAATTCCGCTCGTGAGCCTGCTGGTGGCGCCCCTCGCTCTGGCAGGCAGCGTGCTGCCATGGCCGCTGTCGGTCGGCCTGCTGACTGTTGCACATGCCTTGTTCGAATGGCTGGCCGCGGCGTTGACATGGCTCAGTGGTTTGGCTGGCGCCGTGTGGGCAACGCCGGTACCGCCACTCTGGATGTTTCTTGCGGCGCTTGCCGGAACCCTGTGGCTGCTCGCGCCGCGCGGCTGGCCGTCGCGGTGGCTTGGATTGAGCGCGTGGTTGCCGCTGCTGTGCAATGCGCCGGTCGCGCCGACGCCGGGCAGCATGACGGTGCCCGCCTTCGACGTCGGCCAGGGCATGGCGCTGCTGGTCGAGACCGCCGGACACCGTCTGCTCTACGACACCGGGCCAGCCTATTCACCGGAATCGGACGGTGGTAACCGGGTGATCCTGCCGTACCTCAAGTCACGCGGCATCGACCGCCTGAGTGCCGTGATCATCTCGCACAACGACAACGATCACTCGGGCGGCGCGTTGTCGGTGTTCGACGAAATTGGCATCGATTGGGTTGCGACCTCGCTCGCGGCCGACGCGGCGATCGTGGCGGCTGCGCCGAATCACCGCCGCTGCATGGCGGGGCAACGCTGGTCGTGGGACGGCATCGACTTCGAGATCCTGTACCCGGTACAGGCCATCTACGACAGCACCAAGTGGAAACCGAATGCGCGCAGTTGCGTGCTCAGGATTACCCAGGGCCCGCATACCATGCTGCTGCCCGGCGACATCGAGGCAATCCAGGAAGACGAACTGCTCGGCAGTAGCGCTGGTCGACTGCAGGCGACGGTGCTGCTTGCGCCGCATCATGGCAGCGGTACTTCGTCGACCTTACCGTTCCTGCTGGCGGTCAAGCCGCAGATAGCAATCTTTCAGGTCGGCTACCGCAACCGGTATCACCATCCGAAACCGAAGGTGTTCGAGCGGTACGGCGAACTCGGCATCGAGCGCATGCGGAGTGATGAATCGGGGGCAATCACCTTACAATTCGGTTCTTCCCTGACCATCGGCCAATACCGGCAGACGCATGCGCGCTATTGGTATGGCCACTGAAAACCCCAATGACGACGCCGAATCTGCTTGAATCCGAACCGCAATGCCAATCGCCGACCAGCCTCCCGATCCTGCACTTTGTCCATGCCAACAGCTATCCGTCGGCAACCTATCGGCAGTTTTTCGGGCATCTCGCGCCGCATTACACGGTGCAGTGCCTGCCGATGCATGCGCATGACCCGCGTTATCCGGTGCGCAATGGCTGGCGGCAGCTGATGCAGGAGCTGCTCGACGATCTCGTCGCACGTTACGACCGGCCGGTGATTCTGGTCGGGCATTCGATGGGCGGCATGCTGGCGCTGATGGTGGCCAAGGAACGGCCAGACCTGGTGCGCTGCGTGGTGCTGCTGGATTCGCCGGTGGTGGCCGGCTGGCGCGCGGGCCTGTTGCGCATGGCGAAGGCAGTCGGCGTCGATCAGCGCTTCGGACCGGCAAAGTTCTCGGCGCGCCGTCGAAATGTCTGGCCCGACGCCGAGGCGGCATTCGAACACTACGTCAGCAAGCCATTGTTTTCGGTTTGGCCACCCAGCGTGCTGCGCGATTACATCGACGTCGGTCTGACGGCGCATCCGCAGGGCGTCACCCTGCGCTTCACCCGCGAGACCGAGACTGCGGTCTATCGTACGCTGCCACATCATCTCGGCCGCCTGACCCGACGGTTTCCGGTGCCGGTCGGCTTCATCGGCGGCGAACAATCCGTCGAGTGCCGGCAAGCGGGGCTGACTGCGACCCGGCGGCTCGTCGGCAGTCACTTCAGGCTGCTACCCGGCGGCCATCTCTTTCCCATGGAGTCTCCGGCGGTCGCAGCAGCAGCGGTGCATCACATGCTGCGCTCCCTTTTATCCGGATCTCCCTGATGCGATCATTCCATGCCACCTGCTGCGCAACCCTGTTGGCCGCGTTCGGATCCGCCGGGGCGGGGGCCGCAACGCCAGCGGATGACGTGGCCGATTTCCAGCGTGCTCGCGCACAGGACCAGGCCACCACCACTGTCGACATCGATAACGATACCTTGCTGTTCAATCATCACGACGGCTTCTACACAAGCGGCTTGCGGCTGACGCGAGAGTTCGCACTGGACCGGGCGGCGAGCGACAGCGGGCAGGCAGTCAGCTACGGCTGGCGCATCGGGCAGGAGCTCTACACCGCCTCCGACATCAAGCTGCAACCGGACCGTATCGTCGCCCGTGATCACCCCTATGCCGGCTGGCTCTACGCCGGTGTATTCCGGCAGACCAGCGAGGCGGATGGCAGCAGCCTGCGCTATGGCATCGACGTCGGCTGCCTCGGTTCCTGCGCACTTGGCCGGGAAACCCAGAAAACGCTGCACCGGTTCACCCACCAGCCGCCGCCTCGGGGCTGGAGCAGCGAAGTACGCCGTGAGGTCGGGGTCGTGCTGTATGCAGATGCCGTACCGTTTTGTCTGCATTTGGGCAGGAGTGTCGACCTGACGCCGGGCTTGCAGGGCCGTGTCGGCAACATCTACACGGATCTTGCCGGCCGGCTGGTGCTGCGGTTCGGGATGCTGCAACCCGATCCTTCTGCAGCTGCCTGGCAGGGCTACACAAGGGTTCAGGCGCGAGCGGTCGCCTACAACGCCAGCCTGCAAGGCGGATATTTTTCCACGGACAACCCGCGCGTCGTTGATCCGAAGCGCCTGGTCGGGGAGGTCGAAATCGGCGTGCGCTACATGACCGGACGCTACACCTGGTCGGCAGCGATCGTCCGCGCCGGGAACGAAATTGCGCCTCTGTCGAACGCAATCGGCACGCGCAATTTTGGCCGGCTGCAACTGGCGATCGCGCCCTGACAGCAGGCAAAGAAGACGCACTCCTGGTCGGCTACGGCAATGCCTGGAATCAATCGAATCCAGCGGTCGCCCTGGCGCTTTGCGGTATAATTTCAATTTCCCGCATGTGCCTTTCGGCACCACTCGCAATGACCAAGTTTGTGTTCGTCACTGGCGGCGTCGTCTCTTCCCTGGGCAAGGGAATTGCTGCCGCCTCTCTCGCTGCGATCCTCGAATCGCGCGGCCTCAAAGTTACCCTCCTGAAGCTCGATCCCTACATCAATGTCGACCCCGGCACGATGAGTCCGTTCCAGCACGGTGAAGTCTTCGTCACCGACGACGGTGCGGAGACCGATCTGGATCTGGGCCACTACGAGCGGTTCATCAGCGCCAAGATGCGCAAGGTGAACAACTTCACGACCGGCCAGATTTATGAATCGGTGATCCGCAAGGAACGCCGCGGCGAATATCTCGGCAAGACGGTGCAGGTCATTCCACATATCACCAACGAGATCCAGGACTACATCCACCGTGGCGCGGAGGGTTTCGACGTCGCACTGGTCGAGATCGGCGGCACGGTCGGCGACATCGAGTCGCTGCCATTCCTCGAAGCGGCACGGCAGCTGAGCCTGCGGGCGGGTCGCAACGCCGCCGCGTTCGTGCACCTGACGCTGGTGCCGTACCTGGTCTCGGCCGGTGAACTCAAGACCAAACCGACCCAGCACAGCGTGCAGAAGCTGCGCGAGATCGGTATTTCGCCCGACGCCTTGCTGTGCCGCGCGGACCGGCCGATTCCCGACGATGAGCGGGCCAAGATCTCGCTGTTCTCGAACGTGCAGGAAGATGCCGTCATTTCGGTATGGGATGCCGACACGATCTACAAGATCCCGCAGATGCTGTTCGACCAGGGGCTGGACCGGATCGTCTGCGAGAAGCTCGGCCTGTCGCCCAAGCCGGCCGATCTCTCGATGTGGACCCGGCTGGTGCATGCACTTGAGAACCCGAAGACCGAAGTCACCATCGGCATGGTCGGCAAGTACGTCGACCTGACCGAATCCTACAAGTCGCTCACCGAAGCGCTGCGGCATGCCGGCATCCATACCGAAAGCCGGGTCAACATCGAATACCTCGACTCGGAAGACATCGAGACCCGCGGCCCCGATGCACTGGCCAAATACGATGCAATCCTGGTGCCGGGCGGCTTCGGCAAGCGCGGCGTCGAAGGCAAGATCGCTTCGGCCCGTTTTGCGCGCGAACACAAGATTCCGTATCTCGGCATCTGCCTCGGCATGCAGGTCGCGCTGATCGAATACGCCCGCAACATGGCCGGTCTGACGAAGGCGAATTCGACCGAGTTCGACGCCGACACCGAACAGCCGGTGGTGGCGCTGATCAACGAGTGGCAGAACCACGACGGCAAGGTCGAGAAGCGCGACATCAACTCCGACCTTGGCGGCACCATGCGCCTGGGCGCGCAGACCTGCGCAGTCAAACCGGAGACGCTGGCTGCTGAAATCTATGGAAGCGTCGTCACGGAGCGGCATCGGCATCGCTATGAAGCGAACAATCATTACCTGAGCCGGGTCGAAGAAGCGGGGCTGATCGTCTCGGCCCGTACCCCGACGGAAGATCTGTGCGAGATCATGGAGCTGCCGCGCACCGGTTCTGATGCACATCCCTGGTACGTCGGCGTGCAATATCATCCGGAGTTCAAGTCGACGCCGCGTGACGGACACCCGTTGTTCATCTCGTTCATCAAGGCGGCGCTGGCCCACAAGGACGCAGCGATCGAGCAAAGGAAAGCGGCATGAAGCTCTGCGGATTCGATATCGGATTGACTGAGCCGTTTTTCCTGATCGCCGGCCCGTGCGTGATCGAGTCGCACCAGATGGCGCTCGACACTGCCGGTCACCTGAAGGAAATCACCAGCGCGCTCGGCATCCCATTTATCTACAAGTCGTCGTTCGACAAGGCGAACCGGTCCTCGGGCAATTCCTTCCGCGGACTCGGGATGGACCGTGGCCTGGAAATCCTGGCGGACGTGCGCAAGCAGATCGGCGTGCCGGTCCTGACCGACATCCATGCAATCGAGGAAATCGCGGCGGTCGCGGCCGTGGTCGATGTCCTGCAGACGCCGGCGTTCCTGTGCCGTCAGACCGATTTCATCCAGGCCTGCGCCGTGTCCGGCAAGCCGGTCAACATCAAGAAAGGCCAGTTCCTGGCGCCGCACGACATGGTGCACGTGATCGGCAAGGCGCGCGCCGCGGCGCGGGAAGCAGGCCTGTCCGAAGACCGTTTCATGGCGTGTGAACGCGGCGCCTCGTTCGGCTACAACAACCTGGTCTCGGACATGCGTTCGCTGGCGATCATGCGCGAGACGCAATGCCCGGTCGTCTTCGACGCCACCCATTCGGTGCAGTTGCCGGGCGGGCAGGGCAGCACCTCCGGCGGCCAGCGCGAGTTCGTGCCGGTGCTGGCGCGCGCGGCAGTCGCCGTCGGCATCGCCGGCATCTTCATGGAAACCCATCCCAACCCGGCGGAAGCCAAGTCCGACGGCCCCAATGCGGTGCCGCTGAACCGGATGCAGGATCTGCTGGCAATGCTGATGGACCTGGACCGGGTGGTCAAGAAAAACGGTTTCATGGAATCGGACTTCGCGTAGCCAACGCAGTTGTCAATGCAGCAGCCCACGTGGCGCGCATGGCTTACTAAATTTAAATGCTGGTCTTCTGGAGAAGTAAATGAGCGCAATTGTTGACATCATCGGCCGCGAAATCATCGATTCACGCGGTAATCCGACAGTCGAATGCGATGTCCTGCTGGAGTCCGGCGTGATGGGCCGCGCCGCCGTGCCATCAGGCGCCTCCACCGGTTCGCGTGAAGCGATCGAGCTGCGTGACGGCGACGCCAGCCGTTACTTCGGCAAGGGCGTGCTGAAAGCCTGTGAACACATCAACACCGAAATCTCCGAAGCGATCATGGGGCTGGACGCCAACGAGCAGGCATTCCTCGACCGTACCCTGATCGACTTGGACGGCACCGACAACAAGGCGCGCCTCGGTGCAAACGCCACGCTGGCAGTCTCGATGGCGGTCGCCAAGGCAGCTGCAGAAGAATCCGGCCTGCCGCTGTACCGCTACTTCGGCGGTTCCGGCGCGATGCAGATGCCGGTGCCGATGATGAACGTCATCAATGGCGGCGCGCATGCCAACAACAACCTGGACATCCAGGAGTTCATGATCATCCCGGTCGGCGCACCGAGTTTTCGGGAAGCGATCCGCTACGGCGCCGAAGTCTTCCATACCCTGAAAAAAATCCTGGCCAAGCAGGGCCTGTCGACCGCGGTCGGCGACGAGGGCGGGTTTGCGCCTTCGGTGGCAAATCATGAGGCGGCGATCAAGCTGATCATCCAGGCGATCGAGGAAGCCGGCTACGAGCCAGGCACGCAGATCGCACTCGGCCTCGATTGCGCCGCCAGCGAGTTCTACAAGGACGGCAAGTATGTCCTCAATGGCGAGGGCATGAGTCTGGCGTCGGGCGATTTCACGAATCTGCTCGGCACCTGGTGCGACAAGTATCCGATCATCTCGATCGAAGACGGCATGGCCGAAAACGACTGGGATGGCTGGGCGCAGCAGACCCAGGCATTGGGCAAGAAGATCCAGCTGGTGGGCGACGACCTGTTCGTCACCAACACCCGGATCCTGCGAGAAGGCATCCAGAAGAACATCGCCAACTCGATCCTGATCAAGATCAACCAGATCGGCACCTTGACCGAGACGTTTGCAGCGATCGAAATGGCAAAGCGCGCCGGTTACACTGCCGTGATATCCCATCGCTCCGGTGAGACCGAGGATTCGACGATTGCCGACATCGCGGTCGGCACCAATGCGTTGCAGATCAAGACGGGCTCGATGTCGCGCTCGGACCGGATGGCAAAATACAACCAGCTCCTGCGCATCGAGGAAGACCTGGGCGATGTCGCCAGCTACCCCGGCCGCCATGCGTTCTATAACCTGAAGTAATGTCGGTGCGCGGACGCCTTGCGGCCGCGCCTGCAACCTGCCTGCAACCTGTCTGAATCCCGTTTGAATCGCCGGCGATGCGCCTGATCCTCATCTGTCTGACCGTCCTGTTGCTCCTGATCCAGTTTCCCCTCTGGCTCGGCAAGGGTGGCTGGCTGCACGTGTGGGAACTGGACAAGCAGGTAGTGGCGGCACAGAAGAAGAACGACGAGCTCAGGGCGCGCAACGCCAAGCTCGATTCTGAAGTGCAGGACCTGAAGCAGGGCACGGGCGCAGTGGAAGAGCGCGCCCGTTTCGAACTCGGCATGATCAAGGACAACGAAATTTTCGTGCAGGTGCTGGACCCCAATGCCAAAGTCAACGCGTCGGCGGCCGCTGCGGCACCGGCGGTGACGGCGCCGATCGCTGCAACATCGAAACCGTCTGCCAAAACCGCTGTTGCGAATCGACCGGCACCGTCGCCACCGGCCAGGCCGTGATCGCCTGAGTACCGCTTAGTAGCGCTCAGTGCCGCTGTTCGCTCGGCGGCAGCATCGCTTCTACCGGCGCTTCCACCGCAAACAACTGTGCGCAGTCGACCTGGTCGAACGCGTAGTGATGTCCGCAGAAATCGCAGTTGATTTCAAGCTTGCCTAGCTCCGCAATCGCTTCGTCGATCTCGGCCTTGCCGAGCATCTTGAGCATGTTGCCGACCTTCTCGCGATTGCAGCTACAGTGAAATTGCGGATGCTTCGGATCAAACACGCGAATTGTCTCTTCCCAAAACAGCCGCCGCATCAGCGTACCGATATCGGTCGCCAGCAATTCCGCATCCTTCAGGGTCGATGCCAGCATGACGCTGCGGTCCCAGGTTTCGAGATCATCCGTCACGGGTGCTTCGGTGCCGCCGTGATTCGGCAGCTTCTGCAGCAGCAGGCCGCGTGACACGGTGCCATCGGCTGCCAGCCACAGGCGCGTGTCGAGCTGTTCGGAGCGCAGCATGTAGTTCTCGATCACGGTGGCGACAGAGTCGCCGTCTAGCGGCACGATGCCCTGGTAGGCTTGCTGACCGGGCAGCTTGTCTTTCGGGTCGAGCGTGATCACGAAGCGGCCGTTGCCGTGTGCATTGACCAGTTGCGGCAGCAGGGCGTCGGCCGGGATCACGGCATCGTCAGCCAGCTTGGCGGTGGCGCGCAGGCGCAGGTCGGCATCGCATTCCACGACCAGCAACTTGACCGGACCGTCGCCATGAATCTGCATGACGATCACGCCATTGAACTTCAGGTTCGCCGACAGCAGTGCCGCCGCCGAGAGCATCTGGCCGAGCAGCGTCTGCACCGGCACCGGGTAGGCGCGCCGTGAAAGCACCTGCTGCCAGGTGGCGGACAGCTCGACCAGTTCGCCGCGTACTGGCGCGCCTTCGAACAGGAATTTTTGCAGGGTGTCCGTCATTACTTGTCGATTCGCTTCAGGTTGGTCTTGCAGAATTGCGCGCGCTTGACATACGTGTCGCTGATCGCGGCGAGGTTGCGCGCATCTTCTTCCGACAAGGTACGCACCGCCTTGGCCGGGCTGCCGATGATGACCGAGTTATCGGGAAATTCCTTGCCCTCGGTGACCAGTGCGCCCGCACCGACCAGGCAGTTCTTGCCGATTTTCGCATTGTTCAGGATGACCGCCTGGATGCCGATCAGCGAACCGTCGCCCACCGTGCAGCCATGCAGCATCGCCTGGTGGCCGATGGTGACCTGTTTGCCGATGGTCATCGGGTAACCCATGTCAGTATGCAGCACGCAGTTTTCCTGCACGTTGCTGTTTTCCCCGATCGTGATCAGTTCGTTGTCGCCACGGATCGTGACGCCGAACCAGACGCTGCTGTTGGCTTCGAGCTTGACCTTGCCAACGATGCTGGCCGAGTCGACGACAAAAGCGGAAGGATCGATCTGCGGCGCGTGTTCGCCGAATTGGTAGATGGCCATGGCGTTCCGTAAAATGGGGGGTTTCGTGTGCTGCATTTTACCGCCACCTTCGTGAACGCTCTCGATAACGGTGGATTTTTCGGATGTGGGCTGCCGCATAGCCACCACTTGCGAGTTGTTCTATTATCAATGGCTGTACGATGCGGGCAGTAGCGATCGTCGGCATATCGCCCAATGCTGCTGTCTGATCCGATTGTTCACCGTTCGAAGGAAAATCCCATGCTTATCAATACGTCCCGTATCGCCCTTGCCACATTGCTCATCGGTGCCGCGGCACTTGCCGGTTGCCAGAAGACCGACACCGAAGGCAAGGGCCCGGCGGAGGTCGCCGGCAAGCAGATCGACAAGGCCGCCGTCGAAGCCGGCAAGGAACTGAAGCAGGCGGCGCAAGAGGCTGGCAAGGCAATGGAAAACGCTGGCGCAAAAATCCAGGAAAAGGCCAAGGAAGCGCAGGCGGACGCCAAGAAAGATGCGCCGGCGGACGCCGGCAAGTAATCAAGCGATCAGGCTGCCGAGGATCACGCGCGGCATCGGTCGCGCGTTGCGTTTGGAAGCTAAATGGCTTGACCAATTGCGCGCGGTTCCACCGCAGCGGCTTCTTGCAGTCGCAGGACGCGCCGCTGTACCTTGCCCGTGGTCGTCATCGGCAGCGCGTCGATGAACGCGATCTCCTTCGGATATTCATAAGGCGCGAGCTTGCTGCGCACATGCTCCTGCAGCGCGGCGATCAGCAGCCGGTCCGCATCCGGGCCGCGCGGTGTGCCGGCCACCAGCACGATGAAGGCCTTGACGATGTTGCCGCGTTCCCTGTCGGGCTTCGGTACCACCGCAGCATTGGCCACGGCCGGGTGCTTGACCAGGCAGTTTTCGATTTCCGACGGACCGATCCTGTACCCGGCCGCCTTGAACATGTCGTCGGCGCGGCCGCGATACCAGAGATAGCCATCCGCATCCATCGACGCCAGGTCGCCGGTACGGCACCAGCTGCCGCTGTACTTGGCGGCAGTGGCCTCCGGGTTGTTCCAGTAACCGAGGAAGAACACCGGATCGGGATGGCCGTGGATGTCATTGCGGTGCAGGGCGACTTCGCCGACCGCGCCGACTGCGGCCACCGCATCCTCCTCATCGATCACCGCCACCCGATGGCCGGGATAGGGCTTGCCCATGCTGCCGGCGCGGGCCGGCCATCGGTTTGCAGCGTTCCCGACGATGTAGTTCATCTCGGTCTGGCCGAACATTTCATTGATCGTTACGCCGAGCGCCGCCTGACCCCAGTCGAACACGGCGTCGCCGACCGCTTCGCCGGCGCTCATGATGGCGCGCAGTTTCAAACGGTACTGCACACGTGGCAGCGGCACGGCCTTCATCATCATCTTGAGCGCCGTCGGGAAAAGGAAGGTGTTGGTGACTGCGTATTTTTCGAGGAGATGGAATGCCGTTTCGGCGGAGAACCGGCCGCGGTAAGCGACGATCGACTGGCCGAAATACAGCGTCGGCAGCAGCGCATCCATCAGCCCGCCGGTCCACGCCCAGTCAGCCGGCGACCAGAACACGTCTCCCGGCTGCGGAAACCAGTTCTGCGATGCGACAAAGCCGGGCAGGTTGCCGATCAGCGCCGCATGCGGCAGGAGTGCGCCCTTCGGTGCGCCAGTGGTGCCGCTGGTGTAGATCAGGATCGCCGCATCGCTGGATTGCGTCGTCACCGGCATGAAGCGATCGCTTTCCGCTGCCAAGGCATCGTCCCAGGACAGCAGGCCGCTACCGTCTGCACCTTCACGGTCGACGCCGATCGCATGCCGCAGCGCCGGACAGTCGGGCCGTACCGTGCGCAGATGGGCGCTGCCGGCGGTATCGACGATCGCCGCCACCGCGCCGCTATCCTGCAGGCGATAACCCAGTGCGTCCGGGCCGAACAGGATCGACAGCGGCATGGCGACCGCGCCCATCTGCAGGCAGGCGATGTGAGCGATCGCGGTTTCGCAGCGCTGCGGCAGGATCAGGCCGACCCGGTCGCCGCGCTGCACGCCAAGCCGGCGCAGCAGGTTCGACAGCCGGTTGGCCTGGCTCTGCATGTGCGCATAGGTGAGGGTCGCCGTGGCGCCGGCATCGTCCTCGTAGCGCACGGCGACCCGCGCCGAATCGTTGGCCCAACGGTGACAGCACACCCCGGCGATATTAAAATTTTCCGGTACGCTCCAGCGGAAACCGTCATGCAGCATGGCGTAAGCATCGGGTGCTTCGCCACTGACCCGGCGGCCAGGATTTTTCAACGGGATGGTCAATGCGTCTCCAGTATAATTATTCGAACGACCGTTCTATTTATGATTGCCACTTGTTCCCGATGAAACCATCTCGCTCCGAATTTATCAAGGTCCGCGGACTGAACACCCATATTCGCCACTGGGGCGATCCTGCCGCGCCGATGCTGTTCATGATGCATGGCTGGATGGATGTTTCGGCATCCTTCCAGTTCGTCGTCGATTGTTTGAAGCGGGACTGGCATGTCGTTGCCGCCGACTGGCGCGGCTTCGGCCGTACCGACGGTTCCGGTTCCGACTCCTACTGGTTCCTCGACTACCTGGGTGATCTGGATGCAATCCTGCAGCACTACAGCCCGCATGAACCGGTGGCGCTGCTGGGGCACAGCATGGGCGCCAATGTGGTCACCATCTATGCCGGCGTGCGTCCTGAACGGGTACGGCGCCTGATCAACCTGGAAGGCTTCGGCATGCCGACGACGACGCCGGACCAGGCGCCCGGACGGTATGCGAAATGGCTTGATGAATTGCGCGCGCCGGCCGAATTGCGCAGCTATCCGACCCAGGCCGCGGTCGCGGCGCGCCTGCAGAAAACCAATCCGCGTCTGACCGATGCGCGCGCCGCATTCCTCTCGGGGCACTGGGCCGCGCCGGACGATGCCGGCAACTGGCGCATCCTCGGCGACCCTGCGCACAAGCTGAGCAGCCCGGCGCTGTACCGGGTCGAAGAGGTGCTGGCCTGCTGGAAGCGCATCGAAGCGCCGGTGCTGTGGGTCGAAGCGGCGCAGACCGATGTCTGGCGCTGGATGGGTCCGAAGGAAAAAGCCCGCATCGAAATCGATCGCCGCATCGCCTGCCTGCCGCAGGTCCGCACCGAGATGATCGAGGATGCGGGACACATGCTGCATCATGATCAGCCCGAGGTACTCGCCCAATTGATCGAGGATTTTCTGTAATCGTCGCCGCGATTGAGCGCGTCGATCCTCATCCGGTTATAGAGCAGGAACTTGTGCAGCGAATCCGGGATGCGCCCGGCCAGTGCGCGGCCCGGTTCGACGTGCCTCTGGCCGACAGCGAAATTGCCACGCTGGCTGGCTGGCGATGGCGCCGACGCAGCCGTGCGTCGCCATCTCGCCTTTTAGTTACTTTTGTGCAAGGCGGCGGCATGCCCGATCCGGCGCTGATGTTGCATGCGGCGTACAATACAGGCATGCTGCTTAACTCTGAAAACGCGACCGCTTCGCGCTTGCGCAACGTCGACATGCACTGCCATTCCACGGTGTCGGATGGCGTTCTTGCACCCGCTGCCGTCGCCGCCCGCGCCAAGGCGAATGGCGTCGCGCTCTGGGCCCTGACCGACCATGACGAACTGTCCGGGATACCGGAAGCGCGCGCCGCTGCCGCCGCACTGGATTTGCCGTACGTGCCGGGAGTCGAGATTTCGGTCACCTGGGCCGGGCAGACGGTGCATATCGTCGGCCTGCAGATCGATGAAACCAGTGCCGAACTGGCCGGCGGACTGCAGGCCACCCGTAGCGGCCGTGAACGGCGGGCGCGGGAGATGTCGGCCCAGCTGGCTGCCGCCGGCATTCCCGGGGCCTACGAGGGCGCCCTGAAATTCGTCGGCAATCCAGACCTGATCGGGCGCACGCACTTTGCCCGGTACATCATGGAACTCGGCATCTGCCCCGATGTGAACAGTGTCTTCAAGCGCTATCTGATCGAAGGCAAGCCTGGCTTCGTGCCGCACCGCTGGGCCACGCTCGGCGAGGCGGTGCGCTGGATCAAGGCGGCCGGCGGCGTCGCGGTGGTCGCCCATCCTGGCCGCTACAAGTTCGGCCCGCTCGCGCATCAGGAATTTTTCGAGGCATTCAAGGATCTCGGCGGCACCGCCATCGAAGTTCTGACCGGCAGCCACACGGTTGACCAGTACGCGGTCTATGCCAACCTGGCGAAGCAATATGGTTTCGAAGTGTCGCAAGGCTCCGACTTCCACGGTCCAGGCGAATCCCGGCTGGACCTTGGTACCCTGCCAACGTGTCCCGAGGGATTGGTGCCGGTCTGGCGCGACTGGTAGGGCGTGCCTGGATGCCTGCTGGGACCGGAGTCGCCGGACCATGGCAGGCGGTATGGCTTGAATTGCATCGCCCGGGCCGCATGTATTGACGCAAGACGTGGCGGTTCCCGGTTGCCAGACTAGCGTGACACAGAACGCGAGCCCGGGGTTGCACCCGACCAGGCGTCGCGCGCACTGCCAGCTGCCATGACCGCCACGCATTACCCGACTGATTTCCACATCGACACTGGAGCCGATCCGTGAAACGCATTTTCCTTTTCATCGCCACCAACATTGCCGTGGTTGCCGTCATGACGATCGTGCTGTCGGTGCTGGGCGTGAACCGCTTCCTGACCGGCACTGGGCTGAACCTGCCGATGCTGGCGATCTTCGCGCTGGTGGTCGGCTTCACCGGATCGATTTTTTCTTTGTTGATCAGCAAGCCGATGGCGAAGTGGTCGACCGGCGCGCAGGTGATCACGGCACCTTCATCCGGCACGGAGGCCTGGCTGCTTGATACGGTCGCGCGGCTGGCGCAGCGGGCTGGCATCGCCATGCCTGAAGTCGCAGTCTATGAGGGTGAGCCGAATGCGTTCGCCACCGGCGCGTTTCGCAATTCCGCGCTGGTGGCAGTCTCTACCGGACTGTTGCAGGGGATGACCAAGGACGAAGTGGAGGCCGTGCTCGGCCACGAGATTTCGCACGTGGCCAACGGTGACATGGTGACGATGATGCTCGTGCAGGGAGTCGTCAATACCTTCGTGGTGTTTCTCTCGCGCGTGGTCGGCTATGCGGTCGACCGGGCGCTCTCGCGCGACAACAACACTGGGCCCGGCATCGGCTACACGGTGACGGTCTTCGTGTCGCAGATCGTATTCGGCATTGGCGCATCGGTCATCGTGGCCTGGTTTTCACGGCATCGGGAGTTTCGCGCCGATGCCGGTTCGGCACGTCTGCTCGGCACGCCACAACCCATGGTCAACGCATTGGCGCGCCTGGGCGGCGTTGAACCGAGCCATCTGCCGCAGTCGCTGACCGCGCTCGGCATTCATGACGGGCCGGGTTTCCTCGGCCTGTTCTCGAGCCATCCCCCGATCGAGGAACGGATCGCTGCGCTTCGGGCAGTAGGCCAAGCCGCGACCCGATGAGCCAGTTCTTTCAGCTTCATCCGGATAATCCGCAACTGCGTCTGATCAAACAGGCGGCGCAGGTGATCCACGCCGGCGGCATCGTCGCCCTGCCAACCGATTCCTGCTATGCGCTGGTCTGCCACCTCGACGACAAGGACGCGGTGACGCGTCTGCGCCGCCTGCGCGGTGTCGACGACAAGCACCACCTGACGCTGCTGTGCCGCGACCTGAGCGAGATCTCTCAGTACGCCAAGGTCGACAATCGCCAGTACCGGCTGCTCAAGGCGACCACTCCGGGACCGTACACCTTCATTCTTGAGGCGACCAAAGAAGTACCGCGCCGCCTGAGCCATCCCTCGCGCAAGACCATCGGCCTGCGGGTGCCCGAAAACCGCATCGCCCATGCGTTGCTTGACGAACTAGGGCAGCCCCTGCTGGGCACGACCCTGATGCTGCCTGGCGACGACCTGGCGCTGACCGATGCCGATACGATCCGCGAGCGGCTCGAGCGCCAGATCGAGCTGGTCATCGACGGCGGCGCGTGCAGCCTGGAAGCGACCACGATCATCGACCTTACCGCCGACGAGCCGGTCCTGATCCGCCAGGGCCGGGGCGAGAGCGCACCGTTCGGGCTGTGATGTTTGTGCGCGCCTTGTCGGCTGCGCGAGCCCCTCTGCTAGAATTCCGCCATGAATGATCTGATCCAGACCTTTGCCGTATTCGCACTGCCAATCCTGTTTGCGATCACGCTGCATGAAGCAGCCCATGCTTACGCCGCAAAATACTTCGGCGACAGCACCGCCTATCAGCTCGGCCGCATGAGCCTGAACCCGATCAAGCACATCGATCCGGTCGGCACGATCCTGATTCCGGTGGTGCTGTTCTTCGTGCAGAGTCCTTTTTTGTTCGGCTATGCCAAACCGGTGCCGATCGACTTCGGGAAATTGCGTAATCCGAAGCGCGACATGGCATGGGTGGCCCTGGCCGGCCCTGCCGCCAATTTCGTGATGGCGCTGTTCTGGCTGCTGTTTTCCCTCGCGCTGGTGGTGTTTCAGGTCGCCGAGCCTTATTTTCTGAAAATGGCGCGCGCTGGCGTCGAGACCAACCTGGTGATCTTTGCCTTCAACCTGTTCCCGATTCCGCCACTCGATGGCGGCCGTATCATGACCAGCATCCTGCCGAACCGGCAGGCGCACCAGTTCTCCAAGCTGGAGCCGTATGGATTTTTCATCGTCCTGGCGCTGGCTTACCTGCATGTCCTCAATTTCTGGATGGCCCCGGTGATGGGCCTGACCCAGAGTGCGTTGCAACTGCTGCTTTCTCCTCTGACTTTCCTGCTGGGCTGACTATTCATGTATCCCGATCGTGTTGTTTCTGGCATGCGTCCGACCGGCGCAATGCATCTTGGCCATTACCATGGGGCGCTGAAGAACTGGGTGCGGCTGCAATCCGAGCTGCCATGCCTGTTCTTCGTCGCCGACTGGCATGCATTGACGACCCATTACGATGATCCCAGCATCATCGAAACCAGCACCTGGGACATGCTGATCGACTGGCTCGCCGCCGGTGTCGATCCGTCGCAATCGACGCTGTTCATCCAGTCCAAGGTGCCGGAGCATGCGGAGCTGCATTTGCTGCTGTCGATGGCGACGCCGCTCGGCTGGCTCGAACGCGTGCCGACCTACAAGGACCAGCAGGAAAAGCTCGCTGATCGCGACCTGGCGACGTACGGCTTTCTGGGTTACCCGCTGCTGCAGGCGGCCGACGTACTGATTTATCGCGCCAGCCAGGTGCCGGTCGGTGCCGACCAGGTGCCGCATGTGGAAATGATGCGCGAGATCGCACGCCGCTTCAATCATCTCTATGGCAAGGAAAAGGGTTTCGAGGAGAAAGCCCGCGACGCCGTCAAGAAGCTCGGCGGCAAGCGCGCCAAGATCTACAACGAGCTGCGCACCGAGTTCCAGGAACAGGGCAAGGCCGATGCGCTCGAGCAGGCCAAGGCGATGCTCGACGATGCCCAGAACCTGTCGATGATCGATCGCGAAAGGTTGTTCGGTTATCTCGAAGGCAGCCGCAAGCTGATCCTGGTGGAGCCGCATTCGCGCCTGACCGAATCGTCGCGCCTGCCGGGTCTCGATGGCCAGAAAATGTCCAAGAGCTACGGCAATTCGATCGCCCTGCGTGAAGACAAGGACAGTCTGACCAAGAAGATTCGAACCATGCCGACCGACCCGGCGCGGGTGCGCCGCACCGATCCGGGCGATCCGGAGAAATGCCCGGTCTGGCAGTTGCATCAGGTGTACTCGGACACACCGACCAAGGACTGGGTCTTGCGTGGCTGCAAGAGCGCCGGCATCGGCTGCCTGGAATGCAAGCAGCCGGTGATCGACGCCATCCTGAAGGAACAGGAGCCGATGCGCGAGCGCGCCCAGCTGTACCTCGATGATCCTTCACTGGTGCGCGCAATCGTGGCCGATGGCTGCGACAAGGCGCGCAAGCTGGCCCAGGAAACGATGCGCGACGTGCGCGAGGCGATGGGACTTAGCTACAGCTGATGACGGCGCCGCACACGTACGCCGCCGGCGTCGTGCCATCGGCCTGGGTGGCGCGCTTCGCACCGCTGGCGCCGACCGGCGAGGTCCTCGACGTCGCCTGCGGCAGCGGCCGTCATGCGCTGCTGTTCGCAGCGCTCGGCCATCCGGTGCTGGGGATCGACCGGGATGCAGCGGCGCTAGAGCGGCTCGCGGCGGCGGCTGCGGCTGTACCCGGCATCGTGACCCTGCAGATCGATCTCGAACAGGACAGCGAGGCGGCGGCCGGATTCGACTGGCCGTTTGCGGCCGGGCGTTTCGCCGCGATCGTCGTCACCAATTATCTCCATCGTCCCTTGCTCGACGCTCTGGTGGCCAGTCTCGCGCCGGGCGGCATTCTGATCTACGAGACTTTTGCGCGCGGCAATGAGCGCTACGGCAAGCCGTCGAACCCGGACTTCCTGCTGATGCCGGGAGAATTGCTGGCGCTGGCGGCGCGTGGTGCCGCACCGCTCCATGTGGTCGCATTCGAAGAAGGCGAGGTCGGCATGCCCGCACCTGCGCTCACCCAGCGTATCTGCGCGGTCCGTCCGGTATAGCATCCAGCAAGGTTGCGCTGACTTCAGCGACTGGCAGATCGCAGCCAACTCTGTCCACGGCCACAACGCATCCGTTACAATCGTGGTTTTCTTCCACCACGCACGAAGAACACCATGATCCAGGGCAGCCTTGTAGCAATCGTCACTCCCATGCATGCCGACGGCAGCCTTGATATAGCCGCGCTGCGCAAGCTCATCGACTGGCATATCGCCGAAGGTACGGACGGCATCGTGATCGTCGGCACCAGCGGCGAATCGCCTACCGTCTCGGTCGAAGAACACTGCGAACTGATTCGCGTGACAGTCGAGCACGCGGCGCGGCGCGTGCCGATCATCGCCGGTAGCGGCGGCAACTCGACTGCCGAAGCGATCCGGCTCACGCAGTTCGCCAAGGAAGTCGGCGCCGATGCGTCCCTGCAGGTCGTGCCTTATTACAATCGGCCGAATCAGGAAGGGATGTACCAGCACTTCCGCAAGATCGCCGAAGCGGTCGACCTGCCGATCATTCTCTACAACGTACCCGGCCGTACGGTTGCCGACATGAGCAACGAGACGGTGCTGCGGCTGGCCGCCATCCCGAACATCGTCGGCATCAAGGATGCGACCGGCAACATCGGCCGTGGCACCGATCTGATCCGTCTGGTCGACCCGGCGTTTGCAGTCTATTCGGGTGACGATCCGACCGCGATGGCGTTGATGCTATGCGGCGGCAAGGGCAACATTTCGGTGACCGCCAACGTCGCGCCACGCGCCATGCACGAGCTGTGCGTCGCGGCGATGCAGGGCGACGTCAAGCAAGCCATTGCGATCAACAACCGCCTGCTGCCTTTGCATAACAAGCTTTTTGTCGAACCCAATCCGCTGCCGGTCAAGTGGGCCATGCAGGAGATGGGCCTGATCGGCGCCGGGATCCGGCTGCCACTGGTGCCGCTGGCGCCGGAGTATCACGAGACAGTAAGGCAGGCCTTGCGCGACGCCGCTGTATTACAATAGCGCGCGCACGACGTTGCCGCCGCACGCGGCTGCACAGGACCGACCATTCCGCATCGCTGGCATGCAGGCGCAAGCCGCGTCCCACGCAACATCGCGCTTCATCGACATGACTTTTTGGAAGACTTTTCACATGGCTCATCGCAGCATCGCTCGACCTGCAACTCTGATGGCGCTCGCGCTGGTATGCCTGGCTGGCTGCAGTTCGCTGAGTAATCTTCTTGAAGGCGACAAGGTCAATTACAAAAGCGCTGGTAAAGCGCCGACGCTCGACGTGCCGCCGGATCTGACCCAGCTGCAACGCGACAATCGCTATGCCATTCCGGAGACCAATCGTGGCACCGCAACGGCATCGGGTTTCAATGCCGAGCAGGGCGCCAAGCCGGCCAATGCAACCGGTGCCACGGTCGCGCCGAGCGCCTCCAAGGACATGCGCATCGAGCGGGCAGGCAGTCAACGCTGGCTGGTGGTCAAGCAGTCGCCCGAAGTCCTGTGGCCGCAGATCAAGGACTTCTGGCAAGAGTCGGGCTTTCTCATCAACATCGACCTGCCGGCGGCAGGCGTGATGGAAACCGACTGGGCAGAAAACCGCGCCAAGATTCCGCAAGACTTTATCCGCAATACGCTCGGCAAGGTATTCGACTCGCTGTACTCTACCGGTGAGCGCGACAAATTCCGCACCCGACTCGAACGCGGGCCGGACGGCACGACTGAAATCTACGTGAGCCATCGCGGTGCGCAAGAGATGCTGGTCGGTGCGCAGAAAGAAAGCACGGTATGGACGCCACGTCCGCCGGATCCTGAACTGGAAGCCGAATTCCTGGCGCGCCTGATGGTTCGACTGGGCGACGACAAGGCGCAAGCCAAGTCGCAAGTTGCTGCGGCGGCGGTCGAACCGGCTCGTGCAAAGATCACGAAATCGGCAGCCGGCAGCTCGCTCGAAGTCGGTGAAGGGTTCGACCGCGCGTGGCGCCGGGTCGGCCTGGCGCTGGACCGCGTCGGATTTACCGTCGAAGATCGTGACCGCGCGCAAGGCACCTACTTCGTGCGTTACGTCGATCAGGGCGTCGATGCCAAGAACAAGGAGTCGGGTCAAGGGTTTTTCGCGCGCCTGTTCACCAGCTCCGACGACAAGAAGGGCGACGCGCAGCGCTATCGGGTCGCCGTGAAGGCCACCGGCAATATCAGCCAGGTCACGGTCCAGAATGCCGAAGGCAAGCCGGATACGTCTTCTACCGCCGACAAGATCCTGTCACTGCTGTCCGAGCAGCTGAAGTAATCGCAGACGCGGCGCGCACTGCGTCGCAGCGGTCGGATCGGTCAATGCAGGTGAAAGGTCGGGTTTGAGATTTGCAAGTCTGGGCAGCGGCAGTGAAGGCAACGCCTTGCTGATTTCGGCAGGCGAGGGCGCCAACCGCACCACGGTCATGCTTGACTGCGGATTCGGCATCAAGGAAGCGGAACGACGCCTGGCGCGCCTTGGGCTGTCGCCCACCGACCTGCACGGTATCCTGGTCACGCATGAACACCAGGATCACGTTGGCGGCGTGTTCAAGTTCGCCCGCCGTCACGGCACACCGGTCTGGCTCACGCACGGCACGGCGCAGGCAGTCGGAAGCGACCGCCGCGGCGTCAGCTACACGATTTGCCGCGACGCCCATCCGGTCGTCATCGGCGCACTCGAAATTCTTCCTTACACCGTGCCGCATGATGCTCGTGAGCCGGTGCAATTCGTGCTCGGCGACGGCGTCAGCCGCCTCGGCGTATTGACCGATGCCGGCCACGCGACGCCGCACTTGATCGCCGCGCTGGGTGGCTGCGACGCCCTCATGCTCGAATGTAACCACGACCGCGACATGCTTGCCAACTCCGTCTATCCGACTTCGTTGAAGGTGCGCATCGGCGGTGCGTATGGCCACCTGTCCAATCACACTTCGGCCGATATCCTTGCGGCGATCGACCGCAGCCGTCTGAGGATCGTGGTCGGCGCGCATCTGAGCACGCAAAACAACACGCCAGCGCTGGCACACGAGGCGATTTCCCGCGTCATCGGCGCGGCCGGGACCAGCATCATGATCGCCTGTCAGCAGGACGGTTTCGAGTGGGTCGACATCGCACCTTGAGCATCGTCACTTGAATGCAAGGGGGGACGTCCTGGCATTCGCATCCATCCGCATGGCGTCGCCGATTTCAGTCAGCACGCATGCAATGACGGCCGGATCACTTGCCAGCGCCACATGACCGATGCCGTCGAATGCGATGTTCCGTGCGCCGGCCAGTACCGCGGAAGCGTGTGGTGCGACGATGTTGTCGTGGCGCGAATAAATGGAGACCAGTAATGTCTCGCCAGTGCCTTCGCTCGCCTTCAGCGCGGTCAGCCACGGACTGCAGATGCTGTGCGGCGCGCGGCCGGTGCGGCGCATCTGACGCGAATTTTCGCCGACACCAAACCGTGCCAGGCCGGTGCCGTCGTGCGGCGTGCCGAGTGTGATCAGTCTGGCGATCCGGTCAGAACCATTTGCTCGCAGCCAAGCCCGCGCCACCAGCCCCCCCATGCTGTGGCCGACAATGATGACGCGGCTTTGCCCGGTCGCGGTGCAGAGCGCCGCGATCGCCGCGCTGATCTGCGGAACATAGCTGTCGATATCGGCGAGTGGGGGCTCGAGATCGACCGCCTGAAACGAGATCCGTGCCTGCCGCAGATGCCGGCACAGGCATCGCCAGTAACCGCTGTT
The DNA here is from genome assembly GCA_014377845.1 of Herminiimonas sp. GTDB lineage: Bacteria > Pseudomonadota > Gammaproteobacteria > Burkholderiales > Burkholderiaceae_D > JANXSS01. Next base: position 31,799 of record JACMOV010000177.1, on the reverse strand, counting down.
GCAGCCGTACCCGTGAATCAGGAGCACCGGCAGGCTGTTCGGGAAAATGGTCGGAGCGGCGCCCATGCCACGAAAAGGCATGTTCCAGGACGTGCTGATCAGCGTCGCTGCCAGTTCCCGAAGATACATGCGGGCAACCCGTCGCCAACCAAGGCGCGGCACTGGAACCTCGTCCCCAAAACTGCGCGCCAGGCGGAAGTTGTTTGCTGCGATCAGCGCACGGATACAGAAGACGAAACCGATGCCGCAACCTGTTGCCAGCCACACTGGCGCAGACGGCAGGTGGCGCGAAACTGCGTAACCGATCAGTCCTGCCACCAGCACTTGCAGCAGCAGCAGGGTGCGGGCAAGACGGGCAATCATGGCGCGACAGGAATCATGAATCAGAGCGTCGGCAATGCAGCCGCGTCGGTGCCGCTGCCGGCGCCGGCGTGTTCACGCCATGACCGATGGCGTTTTCGGCATGTCGACAAGGCGGGTGCCGGCGAGGCGGTCATGCAGGAACTGACGGTCACTGTCGAGGCGTGTTGCGGCAAGCCACAGCAGCATGCCGCCGACGATCACGATCACGCTCGGCCACTGCTTCAATCCGAACGTATAGTCGATCACCATGGCTGGCAGGAACCACATCCATGCAAGTACATAGCGCAGGATCGCGTTTCGTAGTGGAAGCTTGGTGCCGGACACCGGGATCACGCGGAGGCGCCAGGTTTGCATCGCCAGCGTCTGCCCGGTCCGGCACCAGAAAAACGTGAAATAGGCGCCGATTACGAGAAAGAGCCAGAGCTGGCGCGCACCGCGCAGGAACAAGGCATGCCGGCTGTTCGTCAGGATGTCGAAAGCGGCATCGGCGATGAAGATCACGCCGAACAGCAACAGCGATTCGTAGAGCATGCACGCAAGGCGGCGCTTGAGCGGGGGCGTCGATGCAATCTGCATTGCCATCGGTTATTTTTCGATGGCTGGCGGCACGATGGCGGCCGCCGGAGCGGGTGCTGGCGCAGCAGGTGCCAATGCCGGTGGCGATCCAGGCGTTACGGCAGGCGGCGGCGCAGCAGGCTTCACGAGCGATGTCGGCATGATGGATTGTTGCAGCGCCGGTTTCTGGACCGATTTAATCGGCGGAACCGACTTCGGCTTGCTGTGCGATGGCGGCAGTGTCGCTACCTTGTTCTTCGCCGCTTCGGCCGCCAACAGCTTTTTTTGCTCTTCTGGCAATTGCTGGTATTGCTGCCACTGCGCCGATTTCTGGTCGGTGTTCAGTTTCTTGGTACGGGTGTAGCTCTCGCGCGCAACGCGGCGCTGATCCGGCGTCAGGGCGACCCATGCACGCATGCGCTCCTGGATGCGGTTCTGCTCATCCGGCTTCATCGTTTCAAACTTGCGGGCGATCGCCAGCCATTTCGATTTATGTGCGGCGTCGAGCGAGTTCCATTCCGTTGCCAGCGGTGACAACGCCTGTTGTTGCGCGGGCGGAAGTTCTTTCCAGGCAGGGTTGACAATCGGCGCCTTCAATACCGGTCTTGCCGTCGGTAGGGGCACCTGCGGCAATGCACTGCCACCCGCCGCCAGGCTGTTCGATGCACCGAACACGCCCGCCAACAGCACCAGAAGCGACGCTGTCAGCGAAGCGAGTGCCGAAACGCACGCCGCCCGCGGAAGGCGGGCGGCATGGTAACCGGAACCATCAGACGCCATCAATCAGCTCGCTTGGCCAAATAAGCATTGAATCCATGGTCGAGATAGGCAGACAGCGGCAACTCGTCGGCCAGCACCGCCGCATCGATATCCGCCAGCTCATTGACCCGCTCCTGCTGCGCGGACTGATACATGCCGACGAACAGCGCAGCACCCAGGACCAGGGGTGCTGCAACACCTATGCGGCCGAGCCACGACAGGGGTTGTTCGAAAAACGCACCGGCCGGACCCGCGAAAACGGCACGCGTGGCCAATGCCCGCAGCGGCGCATCCTTTTTCTTGTGCGCCAGCGCCAGCTTGCGGGCCGCGCCCAGACGCTCGACCGTGGCGGCGGGCAGTGCCTCTGCATGCTCGTTCAGGGCATGCCGGACCTTGTAGGCGAAATTGACTTCCTTGGCGGTCATAGCTTGGTTCATAGCGTGATTCCTTTGGCTCGCAGGGCAGTGGCCAGGGAGTGTGTTGCGCGAGAACAATGCGTTTTCACGCTTCCCTCGGAACATCCCATCGCAGCGGCTGTTTCAGCCACATCCATATCCTGCCAGTAACGCATGAGAAACGCTTCCCGTTGACGCGTCGGTAGTTTTTGTACCTCGGCGTCGATGGCGGCCAGCATTTGGTCCCGTTCGACCTTGTCCGCACTCGATTCCGAAGACTCGCTGCCGCCTTCGGACTCGTACGTTTCTAGTATATCGAAATCCTCGCCGTCGGCACGGTTTCCCGCGAGGCTGGAAAAGAGGCTGACCCAGGTATTGCGGACTTTTTCGCGACGAAAGTAATCGTGGATCGTGTTCTGGAGGATTCGCTGGAACAGCATGGGCAGCTCGGCCGCCGGTTTGTCACCGTATTTGTCAGCCAGCTTGATCATCGCATCCTGCACGATGTCGAGCGCGGATTCGTCCTTGCGGACCGCATAGGCCGCCTGCTTGAAGGCGCGTCGCTCGACGTTTTCGAGGAAGTCGGAAAGCTCTTTTTCGGTGGCCATGCGTTGCTGCTCTGGGTGCGACGTTATGGGAACGTGTGTAATGGGAACGTCGGCAGGCGCGCGATGTTTGCCGTTTGAAACTGTCGGCATACTAGCAAATAAGCGCACGACTGTGCGTATCCGCCACCGAAAATCGTTGATTTCAAACGGATTTCGCCCGATATGACTTGACCGGATTGGTGCGACGCATTAACGTAATGGGTTCCGCGCCACAGCGCTGGAAAACAATGGTCCCGTCGGATGCGGCGCAGAATGCCGGAAGCCGACGGGGCGCGCTTTTACAATGTAAAGCTGTTTGCTCTGACCCGTGCCACAAGCGCGAGGAATCGGGCGTGCTGCCCCAGTGTTTCTGGCCGAACGAGTCGCGTTTAGCGCCGCCCTGAACCCCATCCATGGATGTGCAACGAGGTGACGTGACCGCACGAAAAAGGGACGCCAACAACTGTCGCACACGGCGATTTCGCCAGGAATGAGCATCCGATCAATTTCCAATGGACCTTGAAAGGAACGCATCATGGTTGCCCCCAATGCAGCACATGCTTCATCCGCAGCACACGCTCCACCCGCTTCACCGTCCGCAGCCAATGCGGAAATCACCGGCGCCGAAATTCTGGTGCGCTGCCTCGCCGAAGAAGGCGTGGAACACGTGTTCGGTTATCCCGGCGGTGCGGTTCTCTACATTTACGACGCGATCTTCAATCAGGACAAGTTCCAGCATATCCTGGTACGCCATGAACAGGCGGCCATCCATGCAGCGGACGCGTATTCCCGTAGCTCCAACAAGGTCGGCATCGCGCTGGTGACTTCCGGCCCGGGCGTGACGAATGCCGTCACCGGCCTGGCAACCGCGTACATGGACTCCATTCCGATGGTGATCATTTCCGGTCAGGTACCGTCGCATGCGATCGGCCAGGACGCGTTCCAGGAATGCGACACCGTCGGCATCACGCGTCCGTGCGTCAAGCACAACTTCCTGGTCAAGGATGTCAAGGACCTTGCGCTGACGATCAAGAAGGCCTTTTACATTGCCACCACTGGCCGGCCGGGCCCGGTGCTGGTCGATATCCCGAAGGATATCTCGATGCACAAGTGTGCCTACTCGTATCCGAAAGAGATCGAGATGCGTTCCTACAAGCCGGTCGACAAGGGGCATTCCGGCCAGATCCGCAAGGCGGTGCAATTGCTGCTGGGCGCCGAGCGGCCGATGATCTACACCGGTGGTGGCGTGATCCTCGCCAACGCGTCCCCGGAGTTGAACAAGCTGGTCGACACGCTCGGTTTCCCGGTGACCAATACCCTGATGGGCCTGGGCGCCTACAAATCGTCGAGCGACAAGTTCGTTGGCATGCCGGGCATGCACGGCACCTATGAAGCGAACATGGCGATGCAGCACTGCGACGTGCTGATCGCCATCGGCGCGCGCTTCGACGACCGCGTGATCGGCAACCCGAAGCATTTCTCGTCGGTGCCGCGCAAGATCATTCACATTGACATCGACCCATCGTCGATTTCCAAGCGGGTCAAGGTCGACATCCCGATCGTGGGCAACGTCAAGGACGTGCTGGTCGAATTGCTGTCGCAGCTCGATGCGGCGGAGACCAAACCCAGTCCGGCAAACCTGTCTGCCTGGTGGAAGCAGATCAACGAGTGGCGCGGCAAGGACTGCCTGAAATTCGCGACCTCGGACCTCGTCATCAAGCCACAATCCGTGGTGCAGAAAGTATGGGAAGTCACCGGCGGCGATGCCTTCGTTACCTCCGACGTCGGCCAGCACCAGATGTGGGCGGCGCAGTATTACGGCTTCGACAAGCCGCGCCGCTGGATCAATTCCGGTGGCCTCGGCACGATGGGTGTCGGCCTGCCGTATGCAATGGGCGTGCAGATGGCAAACCCCGGCGCGACCGTCGCCTGCATCACCGGCGAAGCCTCGATCCAGATGTGCATCCAGGAACTCGCTACGTGCAAGCAGTACCACCTGACGCCGAAGATCATCCTGCTCAACAACCGCTTTCTCGGCATGGTCCGACAGTGGCAGCAGATCGATTACGGTTCGCGCTATTCCGAGTCGTACATGGATTCACTGCCCGACTTCACGATGCTGGCCGAGTCCTTCGGCCATGTCGGCATGAAGATCGAGAATCCAGCCGACGTCGATGGTGCGTTGAAGGAAGCCTTCGACATGAAGGACCGGCTGGTGTTCATGAATTTCATCACGGATCAGAGCGAGAACGTCTGGCCGATGGTCAAGGCCGGCAAGGGCCTGACTGAAATGCTGCTCGGCTCGGAGGACCTCTGATCATGCGACATATCGTCTCGGTATTGCTGGAAAACGAAGCGGGTGCACTGTCGCGCGTGGTCGGTCTGTTTTCGGCGCGTGGCTATAACATCGAAACCCTGACCGTGGCACCGACCGAAGATCCGACGCTGTCACGCATGACGATCGTCACCAATGGCTCCGACGACGTGATCGAACAGATCACCAAGCACCTGAACCGCCTGATCGAAGTCGTCAAGGTGGTCGACCTGACCGAGGGCGCGCATATCGAGCGCGAACTCATGCTCATCAAGGTGCGCGCGGTCGGCAAGGAGCGTGAAGAGATGAAGCGGACGGCGGATATCTTCCGCGGACGCATCATCGACGTCACCGAAAAAACCTACACGATCGAACTGACCGGCAACAAGGTCAAGCTCGATGCCTTCATCGACTCCATCGATCGTGCCTCGATTCTCGAAACCGTTCGTACCGGTGGCTCCGGCATCGGCCGGGGTGAGCGAATCCTGAAGGTATAGCGCGGGACGCGCTCCGTGAATCACCAGCCAGCATCTGCAACGCGTATCTGAATCGATCGTCGACGCGATACGCGAAACCATACTTACAATTAATCTAGGAAAATCATGAAAGTTTTTTACGACAAGGACTGCGACCTCTCCCTCATCAAAGGCAAGAATGTCGCCATCATCGGTTACGGCTCCCAGGGACATGCGCATGCGCAGAACCTGAACGACTCCGGCTGCAAGGTGACGGTTGGTCTGCGCAAGGGTGGCGCGTCGTGGGACAAGGTCAAGAACGCCGGCCTGAACGTGGCCGAAGTCAATGATGCGGTCAAGGCCGCCGATGTCATCATGATCCTGCTGCCGGACGAAAATATCGCCCAGGTCTACAACGAGAACGTGGCGCCGCACGCCAAGGAAGGCGCAGTGCTCGCGTTCGCCCACGGCTTCAACGTGCATTACGGCCAGGTCGTGCCGCGCAAGGATCTGGATGTCATCATGATCGCACCGAAGGCGCCGGGTCATACCGTGCGTTCGACCTATTCGCAAGGCGGTGGTGTGCCGCACCTGATCGCGATCTACCAGGACAAGTCGGGCATGGCGCGCGACATCGCGCTGTCGTATGCCATGGCCAATGGTGGTGGCCGTGCCGGCATCATCGAGACCAACTTCCGCGAAGAGACCGAGACCGATCTGTTCGGCGAACAAGCAGTCCTGTGCGGCGGTGCGGTCGAACTGATCAAGGCTGGTTTCGAAACGCTGACCGAAGCCGGCTATGCGCCGGAAATGGCGTATTTCGAGTGCCTGCACGAACTGAAACTGATCGTCGACCTGATCTATGAAGGCGGGATCGCCAACATGAATTATTCGATTTCGAACAATGCGGAATACGGCGAGTACGTCACCGGCCCACGCATCGTCACCGAAGACACGAAGAACGCCATGCGCCAGTGCCTGAAGGACATCCAGACCGGTGAATACGCGAAGAGCTTCATCCTGGAAAACAAGGCTGGTGCACCGACCCTGATTTCCCGTCGCCGCCTGACCGCCGAGCACCAGATCGAAGAAGTCGGTGCCAAGCTGCGCGCGATGATGCCGTGGATCGCGAAGAACAAGCTGGTCGACCAGTCGAAGAACTAAGAACCTGTTTCGGCTTGCAGGGTCGCTGTGGCAGGCGTGATTTGTGCGGAGACCAAGGCGTGGCGACGCGACATGGCGGGCCATGGCAAGGAGCCACGACGCAGAGATACGCGCAAAGCGTCCTGCCGCATCGATCTTGCCAGTCGAAATAGCTTCTTGTAAGTCACCCGGCCGAACCGGCGTCAGGACGTCACGAAAGCGGTGCGCGAGCGCCGCTTTTTTCATGCTCGTGTCGACGGCGGGTGCGGCGCGGAGAATTCACGAATCTCCCACAGCGGCGTTACACTCGGGTTTTCAGCTACCGGATCGATCCTATGAGTATTTTCATCAACCGCGCTTTTTTATTGCTGGTGGGATTGGTATGCACTGCCGCCCTGGCACAGTCGCCGCCGGCTGCTACCGGAACGCTGGTCGCGGTCCCGGCGACATCGGAAGTCCGGCAGGCAAACGACGAGGCGCACCTGGTCCTCATGGCCGAGGAGCAGGACAAGGAAAAGGCGCAGGCCGCATCGCGTGTCAATCTGAAGATGAAGCAGGGCATCGACCTGGTCCGGCGGGAGGATCCGCAGGCAATACTGAAGTCGCATGGGTACTACACCTATCCTGTGTATGCCGAGGAGCCGCTTCCAAAAAATCAGCGCACCCGGCAGATCGTGTCGTGGCGCGTGGGTCAGTACCTCGACGTGACGACGACCAACCTGCAGGCGTTGCCGAAGGTGGTTGCCTCGACCCAGCGTACGCTTGCCGTCAATGGCCTGAACTTCGGCCTCTCGGACGCCTCGGCCCGACGTCTGGATGACAAGCGTATCGCCGCGACCTACCAGAACCTGACCGAACGCATTGCCTCGATCGCGCGGGCAATGGGACGCAAGGTGTCGGATGCGTATATCGAGAACATCGACTTTGATGGCGCGTCCTCGGAGGCGCAGGCACTCGTGTCGTCGCTTGCAAAAATGAGCATGCGCGGCGCCGTTGCCGAGCCATCTGTCATCGAAGAACCGAGCTTCGAGCCGGGTGAAACCACGCTGCCGATGCGGCTTGTTGCAAAAGTCCGGTTCAAATAAAAATACAGGAGGATTGAGATGTGGTTTTCCGTAATCGGCAGATGCATCCTGACGATCAGTATTGGTGCAGGCCTCGGTGCGTTCGCCGGCTGCAAGCCCAATCCGCCGCCAGATGTGCTCAAGACGCAGCGCGAAACCATGGACAAGGCAAAAGCGGTTGAGGGGGTCCTGCTGCAGGCAGATATCGACCAGCGCCGCAAGATCGACGACGCCTCCAAATAATTACCCTGCTGCATGTAGCGCGTTACATTTGCGGAACGCTCGACTAGAATGACGTCGCCCTGGCAAGGGCGCCTTTCCTGCAATCGCGGCATGCTCGATCGCTGCCAGACGCCAGTTGCATCACTTTCGACGGAGCTTCATTGGCCACTTTCAATCGCCGCAAGGGCAAGCGCAGGTTCGGTTTTTCCAAAACGCTGCGCGGCAACAAGCAGACCTTGCATCATCCGCATCTAGATGACGGCGAGGTCGTGCGTCCAAGTTTGCGTCGGCGCGGCATCTACCTGCTGCCGAACGCCTTCACGACGGCCGCGCTGTTCTGCGGTTTCTATGCCATCGTGATGGCGATGAACCTGAAGTTCGATCAGGCCGCGATCGCGATTTTCGCTGCGATGGTGCTGGACGGGATCGATGGCCGCGTGGCCCGGCTGACCAATACCCAGAGCGAGTTCGGCGCCCAGTACGACAGCCTGTCGGACATGGTGTCATTCGGCGTGGCGCCGGCGCTCGTGATGTACGCCTGGTCGCTGCGGGGGCTCGGCAAGCTCGGCTGGCTGGCGGCATTCGTCTACTGCGCCGGCGCGGCACTGCGGCTGGCGCGCTTCAATACCAACATCGAAGTGGTCGACAAACGCTATTTTCAGGGCTTGCCGAGCCCGGCCTCGGCGGCACTGGTGGCGGGCTTCATCTATCTCATGGATGACCTGCGCTTCGAGGGTACCGACTTGCGCTGGGCCTCCTGGGTGATCACGGTATTCGCCGGCCTGACGATGGTGACGAATGTACCGTTCTACAGCTTCAAGCAGGTCAATTTCCGCAAGTCGGTGCCGTTCATCGCGATCTTCCTGATCGTGCTCGCGTTCGTCGCCGTGTCGAGCGATCCGCCGAAGGTGCTCTTCATCCTGTTCGTCGTCTATGGTCTTTCGGGCTACGGTGTGTACTTCTGGCGTCTCTTCAAAGGCAAGCCGGTCAGCATCATCCAGACTGAAATCGAGGGTTCCGAGTCCAAATAGCGCAGGACTTGTTTTACCTCATGCGGCAACGGCCGCACGTGGGCTCACCTGGTGCCATGATGGTTTTTTAACCTCAGCCAGGAGAGTAAAAATGGGCTTGATATCGTTTTTGAAGGAAGCGGGTGAAAAGATGCTGCATGGCGGTGCGGACGTGACAACGACCGCGGCCACCGCAGCCGCAACGCCAGTGCCGGATGGCGCCGACGAAGGCCTGCGTGCCAAGGAGCGGACGCTCGAGCGCGCCATTCTCGATTACATGGCGGCGCAGAATCTGCCGACAAGTGGCGTCACGGTGCGATTCGAGTCTGCGAGCGCCAGGGTCTACCTGAGCGGTACCGTACCGGATCAGCAGACCCGCGAAAAAATGATCCTTTGCAGCGGTAACGTGCAGGGCGTCGAACACGTCGATGACGGCCTCGTGCTGCGCGGCGGCGATGGCGCGGAGTCGCAGTGGTACACGGTGCAGAGCGGCGACAGCCTGTCGAAGATCGCGCAGGATATGTATGGTGACGACAGCCGCTACAACACGATCTTCGAGGCCAACCAGCCGATGCTGAGCGATCCCAACCAGATCTATCCGGGGCAGAAGCTGCGTATTCCGGCGCGGGCATAACAGCATGTAGGGCACGGCCCGGGCGATCGGCCGGGCTGACCGTCGGGGGCAGAAATGGTGGCCGGACAAACCGACCCGTCCGTGCCGGGCCGCCGGCGCGGATGCGTCGGTTGCCGCTGCCGGTGGTAGAGCCATCGCTTTCGACGTTGCCCGTCGCCGACAAAGGTTGCACTTTTCCCGAAATCCGCTTATTCTTTTTCCCATGACCTCGTCATCCTCCCATTTCGCATCGGCCAGTTCGCGCTACCTGCCTGCAGGTGCACCGCGGTTGCCGGTGCACGCGTCGCTGCTTGCGTTGCACCTCGCTCTAGCCCTGCTGCGCTAGCGCGCAGACACTCATTCCTCTTCCTGTCGTGTGGTACTACGCTCCTGCTGTAACAGCAAGGGGGTGCGAGATATCATGCGACGCGCGTTACCGATTCCACTCCGCATTTCTTAACGATGCACAGCATTTTCAATGCCCCTTCAGGAGAACAGCATGGCCGATAAATTGATCATTTTCGACACCACCTTGCGCGACGGCGAACAATCGCCCGGTGCATCGATGACGCGTGAAGAAAAACTGCGGATCGCAAAGGCACTGGAGCGCATGAAGGTCGACGTGATCGAAGCCGGTTTCGCCGCTGCGTCTCCGGGCGATTTCGAGTCGATCAAGGCGATCGCCAGCGTGATTCGCGACTCGACCGTGTGCTCGCTCTCGCGCGCCAACGACCGCGATATCGCCCGCGCGGCCGAGGCGCTCGCGCCGGCCGAGCGCAAGCGCATCCACACCTTCATCGCAACCTCGGCGCTGCACATGGAGAAAAAACTGCGCATGACACCCGATCAGGTGTTCGAGCAGGCCAAGCAGGCGGTCCGTTACGCCCGCCAGTTCACCGACGATGTGGAATTCAGTCCTGAAGATGGCAGCCGCTCCGACATGGATTTCCTGTGCCGCGTGATCGAAGCGGTGATTGCGGAGGGCGCCACCACCATCAATTTTGCCGATACGGTGGGCTACGGTGTGCCAGAACTGTACGGCACGATGTTGCGCACCTTGCGCGAGCGGATTCCAAACTCCGACAAGGCGGTCTGGTCGGTGCACTGCCATAACGATCTCGGCATGGCGGTCGCCAATTCGCTGGCTGGCGTGATGATCGGCGGTGCACGCCAGATCGAATGCACCATCAACGGGCTGGGCGAACGCGCGGGGAATACCGCGCTGGAAGAAATCGTGATGGCGCTGCGGACCCGGCGCGACCATTTCAATCTCGATATCGCCATCGATGCTACCCAGATCGTGTCGACCTCGAAGCTGGTGTCGCAGATCACCGGCTTCGCGGTACAGCCGAACAAGGCGGTGGTCGGCGCCAATGCATTTGCCCATGCATCCGGCATCCATCAGGACGGCGTATTAAAGGCGCGCGATACCTACGAGATCATGCGCGCGGAGGATGTAGGCTGGTCGGCCAACAAGATCGTGCTGGGCAAATTATCCGGCCGTAACGCCTTCAAGCAGCGCCTCGAGGAACTCGGCATTGCGCTGGAATCGGAAGCCGACGTGAATGCTGCCTTTGCCCGCTTCAAGGAGCTGGCAGACCGCAAGTCCGATATTTTCGATGAAGACATCATGGCGCTGGTATCGGATGAACAGCATGCGCATCAGAACGAGTTCTACCAGTTCGTGTCGCTGTCGCAGCAATCGGAAACCGGCGAAAAGCCGACCGCCAAGGTGGTTTTCTCGATGGATGGAAAAGAATCAACCTGCAGCGGCGAGGGCAATGGTCCAGTCGACGCGATCGTCAATGCAATCGAATCGAAAGTCGCGAGCGGCGCGGAATTGCTGCTGTTTTCAGTCAACGCGATCACCACCGGGACGGAGTCGCAAGGTGAAGTCACGATGCGTCTGTCGAAAGCGGGGCGCATCGTCAACGGTGTTGGGTCCGATCTGGATATCGTGGTGGCGTCGGCCAAGGCCTATCTCGCCGCCTTGAACAAGCTGCATTCGAAACTGGAGCGCGTCAATCCGCAGTTGTAGTCGCGTAGTCGCAGTTTGCGGTTGCCGCAGGCACGGAGATCGTGCTTGCGGCAGGCGTCGAGAAGGCCGCACAACCGGTATTGGCTGTGCGGCTTTTTTCAAGCGCGGTGCGGTTTTCAGTGACGGCGGAAGCCGCGAAAACCCAGTCCGAACAGGCCGCTCTGGTCGGGATCGCGTCGCAGATCCGGGGTGTTCTGCATCATGCGCACGACGCCGGCGCTGTCGAAGTGGATGTTCATGATCGCGTCCGACACCGGGTTTTCCTTGTGCGGGTAGGACCAGACTTCGAGCTTCGCCAGTGCCAGATACATGGTTTCGCTCGGACTGCCGACGATGCGCAACACGTCGGCCTTGGTAGACACACCAACCTGGATCTGTCCGAAGTGACGTGAATCGAGGACTTGTTCATAAGAAATCAGATTACCGTCTTGACCGATTCGCGCCAGATAGGTCGTCTGTCCGTAGGGACCTGACATGTATTCGTCGATCCTGCCGCCTGATGCCTGGTCGGGCAGGACATGGGTCGGTCTGCCGAGCCGGGCGATGACCGCCGGTTCGGGCATGCCCGGCTGCAGGTCGCTGACGCCGGTCGTGGCGCATCCTGCCAGCATCAGGGCGGCGAGCACGCTGCGCCTCCTGACAAGGGGTGCCAATCCTTCGGCGCGCCAAATAAAACGGGGCGGAGTTTGAATCACCATGCCTTTTCCGATACAATGCCGAGTTGGTCGATTAGATCATCTTTATTAACTGTTTGTTCACGGTACTTCGGGTGATGTCGGTATTGTGCCGCCACCGTCTCGATACACCGCCTGTGAAAGGTATGACCCGCCATGACAATGGAAAAAACCAACAAGGCCGCAATCATCGCAGACAATGCGCGCGGCCAGAACGACACCGGATCGCCCGAAGTGCAAGTCGCGCTGCTGACGGCCCGTATCAACGAACTCAACGGTCACTTCAAGGCACACGCGAAGGATCATCATTCGCGCCGCGGTCTGATCATGATGGTCAATCGCCGTAAAAGCCTGTTGTCGTACCTAAAAGGCAAGGACGCTACCCGTTATCGCTCGCTGATCGAGAAACTGGGCTTGCGCAAGTAATTTTGGCGCGCACCGTCTTTTGCATCTGGAATTGAAAATGCCCGTGTCGGCCTAGCTGACGCGGGCATTTTGCTTTGTAAGTGTGTTTGCAAGTTGTATTGGATTGTCCGTCGAATCGACCGGCAATCAGTGGTGAGGTGGACGACAGCGCCTGAAAATCTGCCGGCAAAAAACAGAAAGGAAACATCGTGTTCAATAAAGTAACCAAGACCTTCCAGTACGGTCAGCACCAAGTCACCCTGGAAACCGGCGAAATCGCCCGCCAGGCTTCTGGCGCCGTGCTGGTGTCGATCGGAGACACCGTCGTGCTGGCCACCGTGGTCGCCCGCAAGGATGCCAAGCCAGGCCAGGATTTCTTTCCGCTGACCGTCGATTATGTTGAAAAGACCTATGCTGCCGGCCGTATTCCAGGCGGCTTCTTCAAGCGCGAAGGCCGTCCTTCCGAGAAGGAAACGCTGACCTCGCGGCTGATCGATCGCCCGATGCGTCCGCTGTTCCCCGAGGGTTACCTCAACGAAGTCCAGATCATCATCCACGTGCTGTCCGTGAATCCGGAAATCGATCCGGACATCGCCGCCATGATCGGTGCATCGGCGGCCCTGTCGGTATCCGGCATTCCTTTCAGCGGTCCGGTTGGCGCAGCGCGTGTGGGCTATATCAATGGTCAGTACGTCCTGAACCCGACCACGTCCCAGCTGGTCAATACCCAGCTCGACCTGGTGGTGGCTGGCACCGAAAGCGCTGTCCTGATGGTCGAATCGGAAGCCAAGCAGCTGTCGGAAGAAGTCATGCTCGGCGCGGTCGTGTTTGGCCATGAGCAGATGAAGGCAGTGATCGACGCGATCCATGAACTGGTGCGTGACGGTGGCAAGCCTGAAGTGGAGTGGAAGCCGGCGCCGAAGAATGAATCGCTGATCGCCCGCGTGGCCGATGTCGCTGAAGCCAAGCTGCGCGATGCCTACCAGATCAAGGACAAGCAGGCGCGTACCGCCAAGCTCAAGGATGCCACCGCCAGCGTGATGGCAGCTCTGGCAGCCGACGCCGACGCGGCCGGCACCAGCGTCCCAAGCGGCGCCGATGTCAACACGATCATGTTCGACATCGAAGCCAAGATCGTGCGGTCGCAGATTCTGGACGGCGAGCCGCGTATCGACGGTCGCGACACGCGCACCGTGCGTCCGATCTCGATTCGCACCGGCGTTTTGCCACGCACCCACGGTTCGGCACTGTTTACCCGCGGCGAAACGCAGGCGCTCGTCGTTGCCACCCTCGGCACCGCACGCGACGAACAGAAGATCGATGCACTGATGGGCGAATACAGCGATCGCTTCATGCTTCATTACAACATGCCACCGTTCGCGACCGGCGAGACTGGTCGCGTCGGTACGCCGAAGCGCCGCGAAATCGGCCATGGCCGTCTGGCCAAGCGCGCATTGCTGGCAGCACTGCCTGCACCGGAAGACTTCAGCTACTCGGTGCGCCTGGTGTCGGAGATCACCGAGTCGAACGGCTCGTCGTCGATGGCATCGGTGTGCGGCGGTTGCCTGGCCCTGATGGACGCCGGCGTGCCGATGCAGGCGCACGTCGCCGGCATCGCCATGGGCCTGATCAAGGAAGGCGGCAAGTTCGCAGTCCTCACCGATATCCTGGGTGATGAAGATCACCTCGGCGACATGGACTTCAAGGTTGCGGGCACCGCCGCCGGCATCACCGCCCTGCAGATGGATATCAAAATCCAGGGCATCACCAAGGAAATCATGCAGGTCGCGCTGGCGCAAGCCAAGGAAGGCCGCATGCACATCCTGGCGAAGATGCAGGAAGCCGTGCCGCATGGTAAAACCGAGTTGTCTGACTTCGCGCCGCGCCTGATCACCATCAAGATCAATCCGGAAAAAATCCGTGACGTCATCGGCAAGGGTGGCGCGGTCATTCGCGCCCTGACCGAAGAAACCGGTACCCAGATCGACATCAGCGACGAGGGCCTGGTCACCATCGCATCCGTGGATGCCGCCGCTGGCCAGGAAGCCAAGCGTCGCATCGAGGAACTGACGGCATCGGTCGAAGTCGGCAAGGTCTACGATGGCGTGGTGTTGAAGCTTCTGGACTTTGGCGCGATCGTGCAGGTCATGCCGGGCAAGGACGGTTTGCTGCACATCAGCCAGATCGCCAATGAACGTGTCAACGCCGTGGCTGACTACCTGAAAGAAGGCCAGCAGGTTCGCGTCAAGGTCCTGGAAACAGATGACCGCGGCCGCCTGAAGCTGTCGATGAAGGCAGCGGCAGCCGACGATGGCGTCGCCGCCGCGCCGGCTGCAACGCCGGTTCAGTAAGCACAATCCTGGCCGCGTCCATCTTGCGCGGCAATACCGAAAAACCCGGCACTTACCTGTCGGGTTTTTTGTCGTTCAGCGGGTTCGCAGTCGGGCGCTAGGACTCGGCCAATCGCGTCCTCAACAACGCGATCACATCATCCAGAGGTATCGGACGGCAGAAAAAATAGCCCTGCAATTCATCGCAGCCGAACCGGCGCAGGGCATCCATCTGCGCCTGCGTCTCGACACCTTCGGCGACGACGCGCATGCCCAGCGAATGCCCCATGGCGATGACCGCCTGAGTAATGGCGGTGTCGTTGACATCGTCCGGAATGTCTTGCACGAAGGAGCGGTCGATTTTCAAGCCATGGACCGGGAAGCGCTTGAGGTAGGCGAGCGAAGAATAGCCGGTACCGAAGTCGTCGATCACCAACCGGATACCCATTGCCTGCAGCGCCGTCAGGATATGCACCGCTTTCTCGGGCGAAGGCATGATCATGCTTTCGGTAATCTCCAGGTCGAGCGGCAGCGGATGCGTGCGCGGCGCATCGATCAGCCGTCGCATGTCATCCAGAAAGCGCGGATCGTCAAGCTGCCGCGCCGAGAGGTTGACGGCAATCCGCACTGGCTGCGGGAACAGGTTTTGCAGTCGCGCCGAATCCTGGCTGGCCATGTCGAGGATCGCTTTGCCAAGCGGCACGATCAGGCCGGTTTCCTCAGCCATGCCAATGAAATGCGCTGGCGCCAGCAGGCCATGTTCGGGATGCTGCCAGCGCACCAGCGCTTCGAGGCCGGTAATGTCGCCACTCATCAGATCGAGTTTCGGCTGGTAATGCAGGACGAATTCCTGTTGCTCGATGGCCCGGCGCAATCGCGATTCGAGGCCGATCCGCTCGATCGAATGCATATCGTCGCTGGCCGCATAGAACTGGTAGCCGTTCTTGCCGAGCGCCTTGGCGCGATACATCGCGATGTCCGAATTTTTCAGCAGGGTCTGGGAATCGGCGCCATCGTCCGGGCAGACCACGATGCCGATGCTGGCGGTGAGCTGGCATTCCTGGCCATCGACATAGAAAGGCCGGGAGGCTTCGTTCAGCAGTTTTTGCGCGACTTCGGCAGCGTAGGCTGTTTCGGGCAGGTGTTCGATCAGCACATAGAATTCGTCACCGCCCATGCGGGCCACGATATCGCTCTCGCGCAGGGCGGCCGAAAGCCGGGTCGCGATTTCGCGCAGGACCCGATCGCCGGCGTCGTGGCCAAAGGTATCGTTGATGTTCTTGAAGCGATCGAGATCGACGAAAAAGACAGCGAAGCGCGTGCTGCTGCGACGGGCTGCGAGCAGCGCGTGCTCCAGGAATTCCTTGAACAGGAACCGGTTCGGGAGCGCCGTCAGGCCATCGTAGTGTGCAAGAAAACGAATGCGTTCTTCCGACTCGCGGCTCTCGATGGCGATGCGGGCGAGATTGGTTGCCAGGTCCATCAGTTGCCGGTGCTGCTTGCTTTTCAGGCCAACTTGCTTGAAATGCACGCTGAGCGTACCCAGCACCATGCGCTGCTTGCCCGGAATCGGCCAGCAAGAGACGGCGCAGATGTCATTGGCGGCGGCGACCTCGCGCGCCTCCGCCCAGAGCGGATCGCAGGCAATGTCGGCCGTTTCGACCAGCTTTCCGCGTGCGGCGGCCACGCCGCAGGTTCGGCCAGCGGCACCGATCGCCACCTGCTCGAACAGCGTACGGTAGCCGTCCGGCAGGGAATCGATGGCAGCGGCATGCAGCATGCTGGCGCCCTCCTCGAGCAGCATCGCCGAGCATCGTGCCGGCCCCGCCTGCTGCTCGATGAAGGAACGCAGTTCCCGCATGATCTCGTTCAAGGGCGCACCGGTGGCGACCTGCCCAAGGATGCGATTTTGCATCGTTTGCAACTGTTCGCTGCGCTTGCGTTCGCTGATGTCGCGCATGAACGCGGTGAAAATCTGCCGGCCATCGACGGTAGCCGGCATGACCGTCAGCTCGATCGGGAACAAATGGCCGTCTGCGTGCATTGCTTCGAGCTCGATACGCCGGTTCAGGATCTTGCTCTCGCCGGTTTTTACATACGCCTCCATTCCCTCGTCGTGGCGCATGCGCATCGCCGGCGGTACGATGATTTCCGACATGACGCGGCCGATCACGTCGGCGCTGTGATGACCGAAGGTATTCTCCGCCGCCGCATTGAAATCGACGATGCGCCCGTCTTGATCGATGGTGACGATGCAGTCCAGCGCGGCCGCAACGATCGCGCTCTTGAGATGTTCGCTGCGGGCGAGGGCGGCCTCGGCTTTTTCGCGGGCCTTCTCGCGTCCATGGTGGTCGAGCGCAAACGAGATGTCGCTCGCCATCTCGGTCAGCAACGCGATCAGTGAGGGGTCGAAAAAATCCCGATCGGTCGAATACAGGCTCAGTGTGCCGACAATGCGGCCGTCCGACTTGAACGGAAAGGTCGCAAAGGAGCGGAAGCCCGATTCCTTGGCCCGGTCATGCCAGGGTTGCAGTGATGGCGACGAGAAAAAGTCATTGAACACGCTCGGGCGGTCGTTGCGAATCGCCGTGCCGATACCGCCTCGGCCCTCCGGAATCGACGGGTCGACTGAGAACACGGCCGCGTCGAGGGCGGCGATGCTCTGGCCGGTACGCGCAACGGGATTGACGCGTAATGTCTGGTCATCGATCAGTCCGATCCAGGCCAGGTGGAAGCGGCCGTATTCGATCGCGATCCGGCAGATTTCTTCGAACAGCTGCTGCGGCTCGCCCATACGGACAATCGCCTTGTTGGTCTGGCTCAGTGCTTCATAGAGATCGCGCAGGCGGCCGATCCGACGCTCATCCTGCTTGCGTGCGTTGATGTCGGAAAGCGTGCCGACGGCACGCAGCGCGCGTCCGACCGCATCGCGCTCGACGACCTGGGCGTGGATCTCGACCCAGCGCCAGCCGTCGAGGTGGTCGCGCAGGCGCAGCGCTGCGGCATGCACTACCAGGGGTGTGCCGCCATCGCTGCCGCGCAACATCTGGTGCAGCCCATTCAGGAATGGATCGCGGTCTTCCTCGCAGACGAGGGCAAACAGGTCGCGCGAATGCCAGGTCGACGCCGGCGTGATCAGCACGCCCCGAAAGCTCTCCGAGAGTTCGCCACTCAGGTACAGCACATCTTCCGGGATGCGCCAGTCGAACGACACCTGGCGCGCGCTGTCGAGCGCGCGGGACAAGTGCAGATCGATCGTGAGCAGGGGGGCGTCGGTTGCCAAGGCAGGTCCGTGTCATCGTTGGCCGGCTGCGCCTTTTGGTTCAGACGCGTATCTGCGGGCATCTGAGTGCCGGCATCAGAAGGCATGGTATCGCGAGGATTGATTGAAAGTAAAAGATTTTGGTGCCTCGGCGGACTGCCATTCGCCGGTTTGACCAAGAGGCATCCGGAGGCTAGAATAGCGGGTTATTTAAAAGTGGATGACTATGCGGCGGACACTGATTGCCGGTAACTGGAAAATGAATGGCAGCCTCGCTGCCAACGACGTGCTCCTGGCCGGTCTGAAGCAAGGTGTCGGCGACGATCTCGTCGATGTCGCGGTCTGCGTTCCGGCACCGTACCTGGCGCAGTGTGCTGCGGCGTTGCAGGGAACCTCAATTCGCCTGGGCGCGCAGGATGTTTCGACCAGCGTGAGCGGCGCCTATACGGGCGAAGTCTCGGGCGCGATGCTGCAGGATTTCGGTTGCCGGTACGTGATCGTGGGGCATTCCGAGCGCCGCAGCTATCATGGCGAAACGAGTGCGGTCGTGGCCCGAAAGGCGCTGGCGGCACTTGCGGCGGGCCTCACGCCAATCGTGTGTGTCGGTGAAACGCTCGATGAGCGCGATGCGGAACGGACCGCGGCAGTGGTTGGCGCCCAGCTCGACGCGGTACTGGATGCCGTCGCGGCCACTGATCTGGCCAAGCTGGTGATTGCCTACGAACCGGTGTGGGCGATCGGTACTGGCAAGACCGCAACGCCGCAGATGGCGCAAGCGGTCCACGCCGTACTACGCGCTCGCCTCGCGGCCCGGGATGCCGAAGCCGCATCGCAAGTGCAGATCCTGTACGGCGGCAGCATGAAACCGGACAACGCTGCGGATCTGCTTGCCATGGCCGATATCGATGGCGGATTGATCGGCGGCGCGGCATTGAAGGCAGCGGATTTCAACGCCATCATCGCGGCGGCGCGGCAATAAATTACAGCACCATACTTTATCCATTGGACTTCACATCATGAACACACTATTCACCGTCATCGTCGTCATCCAGGTGCTGTCGGCACTCACGATCATCGGCCTGGTACTGCTCCAACACGGCAAGGGCGCGGACATGGGCGCGGCATTCGGCTCCGGCGCATCGGGCAGCCTGTTCGGCGCGACCGGATCATCGAATTTTCTGTCGAAGTCGACCGGCGTCGCAGCAGCAGTCTTTTTCATTGCGACGCTGGTGCTGGCCTACATCGGCAGCAACCGGCACGCCGTCGTCGGCGGAGGCGTGATGGACAATCTCCAGACCGGGCCTGTCAAGGCGCCAGCCGCGCCGTCGACGCCAGCAGGCGCACCGGTTGCGCCGGCTGCTGGCGCGCCCGCTGCAGCAGCATCGCCGGCTCCGGCAGCGGCCGTACCGGCGCCCGTCACGACGCCTGCCAGCCCGGCAAGCGGTGGTCAGTCGAACCAGATTCCAAAGTAATCGGCAACGGCTTGATGCCGCGAATGATCGCGGCATCAAGAACGATTGGTTTAGTGCAATGGTGCGTTGAACAAAAGAGAGAAAACAGGTTAAAATAACGGTCTTACGCCGACGTGGTGAAACTGGTAGACACGCTATCTTGAGGGGGTAGTGGCGAAAGCTGTGCGAGTTCGAGTCTCGCCGTCGGCACCAAACATTGACAGCCAGCGAGGGGAGTACCCGAGCTGGCTTTTTATCGAGAGTGGTCAGCAGCATGCGGCATCCGGAGCAGTGCGGTCTTGCGTATCTCCATCAGCATGAAGGCAGCGCGCCGACCGATCGTTCAACCCATTTTGCGTGACTGCGCCAAACCGTGAACCTCGAAAATTACTTCCCTGTATTGCTCTTCATCCTGGTCGGCATCGGCGTCGGCATTGTGCCGCAAGTGCTGGGCCGCCTGCTCGCGCCGTTCAAGCCGGACGTCGAAAAAAATTCTCCGTACGAATGCGGCTTCGAGGCCTTCGAAGACGCGCGGATGAAATTCGACGTACGCTACTACCTCGTCGCCATCCTGTTTATCCTGTTTGATCTCGAAACCGCGTTTTTCTTCCCCTGGGGCGTCGCCATGCGCGAGCTCGGCTGGGCCGGCTTCATCACCATGATGGTGTTCATCGCGGAATTCGCGGTCGGCTTTTGGTACATCTGGAAGAAAGGTGCCCTTGACTGGGAGTGAGACATGTCTATTGAAGGCGTATTGAACGAAGGGTTTGTCACCACCACGGCAGACAAGCTGATCAACTGGACCCGGACCGGCTCGATGTGGCCGATGACGTTCGGCCTGGCCTGCTGTGCCGTCGAGATGATGCACGCGGGCGCGTCCCGCTATGACCTGGACCGCTTCGGCGTGGTGTTCCGTCCATCGCCGCGCCAGTCCGACGTGATGATCGTGGCGGGCACGTTGTGCAACAAGATGGCGCCGGCGCTGCGCAAGGTGTACGACCAGATGGCCGAGCCGCGCTGGGTGATCTCGATGGGCTCCTGCGCCAATGGCGGCGGCTACTATCATTATTCCTACTCGGTGGTGCGTGGCTGCGACCGCATCGTCCCGGTCGACGTCTATGTGCCGGGCTGCCCGCCGACGGCCGAGGCGCTGCTTTACGGGATCATGCAGCTGCAAAACAAGATCAAGCGCACCAATACGATCGCCCGCTAACCGGACGCCTGCACAGACATGACCACCAAACTCGAACGACTCGACGCCGCGCTGCGCAACGCGCTCGGCGCCCATGTGCATAGCCTCGACACCGCACTCTCCGAAGTAACGCTGATCGTCAAGGCTGCGGATTACCTGTCCGCAATGCGTGTGCTGCGCGACCATGCCGACCTCAAATTCGAAGAACTGATCGACCTGTGCGGCGTCGATTACTCGACCTATGGCGATGGCGCATGGGAGGGCCAGCGCTTTGCCGTGGTGTCGCATCTGCTGTCGATCACGCACAACTGGCGCCTGCGGGTACGGGTGTTCGCACCGGACGATGAACTGCCGATGGTGGCGTCGATGACGGACATCTGGGCGTCCGCCAACTGGTACGAGCGCGAGGCATTCGATTTCTTCGGGATTATTTTCGAAGGCCACAACGATCTGCGCCGCATCCTGACGGACTACGGCTTCATCGGCCATCCGTTCCGCAAGGACTTCCCGGTCTCCGGTTATGTCGAGATGCGCTACGACCCCGAGCAGAAGCGCGTGATCTACCAGCCCGTGACCATCGAGCCGCGTGAAAACGTGCCGCGCGTGATCCGTGAAGAACACTACGGGATGAAATAATGGCTGAGATTAAGAACTACACCCTCAACTTCGGTCCGCAGCATCCGGCTGCCCATGGCGTGTTGCGTCTGGTGCTGGAACTCGACGGGGAAGTCATCCAGCGCGCCGATCCGCACATCGGCCTGCTGCATCGCGCGACCGAAAAACTGGCGGAGCAAAAGACCTACCTGCAATCCGTGCCGTACATGGACCGTCTCGACTACGTGTCGATGATGTGCAACGAGCACGGCTACGTGATGGCCATCGAGCGGCTGCTGGGGCTCGAAGTGCCCCTGCGCGCCCAGTACATCCGCGTCATGTTCGATGAAATCACGCGCCTCCTGAATCACCTGCTGTGGCTGGGTGCGCACGCGCTTGACGTCGGCGCGATGGGCGTGTTCCTGTACGCGTTCCGCGAGCGCGAAGACCTGATGGACTGCTACGAAGCGGTCTCCGGCGCGCGCCTGCATGCGGCCTACTATCGCCCGGGCGGCGTGTATCGTGATCTGCCGGACGCCATGCCGCAACACAAGGCATCGATCCTGCGCAATGCCAAGGCGATCCGCCAACTGAACGAAAACCGGCAGGGTTCGCTGCTCGACTTCATCGAGGATTTCACGAACCGTTTTCCGCATTACGTCGACGAGTATGAAACCCTGCTGACCGACAACCGCATCTGGAAACAGCGTCTCGTTGGAATCGGCGTTGTCTCGCCGGAGCGCGCCAAGGCGATGGGCTTCACCGGCCCGATGCTGCGCGGTTCCGGCATCGAGTGGGATCTGCGCAAGAAGCAGCCTTACGAAGTCTACGATCTGCTCGATTTCGACATCGCGGTCGGCGTCAACGGCGACTGCTACGACCGGTACCTGGTGCGCATCGAAGAGATGCGGCAATCGAACAAGATCATTCGCCAATGCGTCGAATGGCTGCGCAACAATCCGGGGCCGGTCATGATCGACAACCACAAGGTGGCGCCGCCATCGCGGGTCGACATGAAGTCGAACATGGAAGAACTGATTCATCACTTCAAGCTGTTTACCGAAGGCTTCCACGTGCCGCCGGGTGAAGCTTATGCCGCGGTCGAGCATCCGAAGGGCGAGTTCGGCGTGTACCTGATTTCGGATGGCGCGAACAAGCCGTACCGCATGAAAATCCGCGCACCGGGCTTTCCGCACCTGCAGGCGCTCGATGAAATGGCAAAAGGTCACATGATCGCCGATGCCGTGACCATCATCGGCACGCAGGACATCGTGTTCGGCGAAATCGATCGCTGAAACGGCGCACTGAATCTCGTCGCAGAATCACGTCACTGAATCACGTCACTGAATCACGTCACTGAATCACGTCACTGAGGTCGCAGTGCACTACCGCATCAACATTGAGGCAATGAACATGCTGTTATCAGAGCAGGCGTACAAGAAGATCGATCGCGAAGTCGCGAAGTTCCCGTCCGAGCAGAAGCAGTCGGCGGTGATGGCCGCGCTGGCGATCGCGCAGGATGAAAAAGGCTGGCTGTCGCCGGAGTTGATGCAGGACATCGCCGACTATCTCGGCATGGCGGCGATCGCGGTGCAGGAGGTCGCGACTTTCTACACGATGTATTGCGTCAACCCGGTCGGCAAGTTCAAGATTACGGTGTGCACCAACCTGCCATGCGCCCTGTCGGGCGGGGAAAAGGCGGCGCAGTACCTGAAGCAAAAGCTCGGCATCGACTATCGTGAAATCACGGAAGATGGACAGTTCACCCTGCAGGAAGGCGAATGCATGGGTGCCTGTGGCGACGCGCCGGTGATGCTGGTCAATAACAAACGCATGTGCAGCTGGATGAGCAACGACAAGATCGACGCGCTGCTTGGCGAGTTGCGCGCGCCTGCAACGGAAGGCACGAAATGACCAGTCTCCATGATCGTCACATCAAGCCGCTGATCCTTGCCGGTCTCGACGGCAAGAACTGGCATGTCGCGGACTATGTCGAGCGCGGCGGCTACGAGCAATTGAAGCGCATCCTGAACGAAGGCATCACGCCCGAGCAGGTCATCGCCGAAATGAAGACCTCGGCCCTGCGCGGCCGCGGCGGCGCGGGATTCCCGACCGGCCTGAAGTGGAGTTTCATGCCGCGCCAGTATCCCGGTCAAAAATACCTCGTCTGTAATTCCGACGAGGGCGAGCCGGGTACCTTCAAGGACCGCGACATCATTCGCTACAACCCGCACGCCCTGATCGAAGGCATGGCCATCGCCGCCTATGCGATGGGTATTTCGGTGGGTTACAACTACATCCACGGCGAGATTTTCGCCGACTACGATCGTTTCGAGGAGGCGCTGGAAGAAGCACGCGCCGCCGGTTTCCTCGGCGACAACATCGCGGGCAGCAATTTCAATTTCCAGTTGCATGCGTTCCACGGCTACGGCGCCTATATCTGCGGCGAAGAGACCGCGTTGCTGGAGTCGATCGAAGGCAAGAAGGGACAGCCGCGCTTCAAGCCGCCATTCCCGGCCAGCTTCGGCCTGTACGGCAAGCCGACCACCATCAACAACACTGAAACATTCGCGGCAGTGCCGTTCGTCTTCGCGCTCGGCGGTGCGGCGTATGCCGGACTGGGCAAGCCGAACAACGGCGGCACCAAGATTTTCTCGATGTCGGGTGACGTCGCCAAGCCGGGCAACTACGAAGTCCCGCTCGGCACGCCGTTCGCGACACTGCTGGAACTCGCCGGCGGCATGCGCGACGGTAAGAAGATCAAGGCCGTGATCCCGGGTGGTTCATCGATGCCGGTACTGACCGGCGACGTGATGATGGCGACCGACATGGATTACGACTCCATCGCCAAGGCCGGTTCGATGCTCGGCTCAGGCGCCGTCATCGTGATGGACGAGACCCGCTGCATGGTCAAATCGCTGTTGCGCTTGTCGTATTTCTATTACGAAGAATCCTGCGGTCAATGCACGCCGTGCCGCGAAGGTACTGGCTGGCTGTATCGCATGGTGCACCGGATCGAGCACGGCCAGGGCAGGGTGGACGATCTCGACATGTTGAACTCGATTGCCGACAACATCCAGGGCCGTACCATCTGCGCGCTCGGCGATGCCGCGGCGATGCCGGTGCGGGCCTTCATCAAGAACTACCGGGAAGAATTCGAATACCACATCGAGCACAAGCGGTGCCTGGTTCCGGCATACATCTGATCTCCAAGAATTACGCATACTGAGGCAACAAGCATAGCCATGGTTGAAATCGAAATAGACGGCGTCAAAGTCGAAGTCCAGGAAGGCAGCATGGTCATGGACGCGGCCAACAAGCTTGGCACGTACATCCCGCATTTTTGCTATCACAAGAAATTGTCGATCGCCGCGAACTGTCGCATGTGCCTGGTCGAAGTCGAGAAAGCGCCGAAGCCGCTGCCGGCCTGCGCCACGCCGGTTTCCGCTGGCATGATCGTGCGCTCAAACAGCGCCAAGGCAGTGCAGGCGCAAAAAGGCGTGATGGAATTCCTGCTGATCAACCATCCGCTGGATTGCCCGATCTGCGACCAGGGCGGCGAATGCCAGTTGCAGGATCTGGCCGTCGGCTATGGAAAGTCCTCGTCCCGTTATGCGGAGGAAAAGCGCGTGGTCGTGCCGAAGGATGCCGGCCCGCTGATCTCCATGAAGGAAATGAGCCGCTGCATCCATTGCACCCGCTGCGTGCGCTTCGGCCAGGAAATTGCCGGCGTCATGGAGTTCGGCATGCTGGGTCGCGGCGAACACGCCGAGATCACCTCGTTTGTCGGCAAGACGGTGGACTCCGAGTTGTCGGGCAACATGATCGACCTGTGCCCGGTCGGCGCGCTCACCTCGAAGCCGTTCCGCTACAGCGCACGGACCTGGGAGCTGTCCCGCCGCAAGTCGGTCAGTCCGCACGACGGCATGGGATCGAACCTGCTGGTGCAGGTCAAGGGCGCCAAGGTCATGCGCGTGCTGCCGCTTGAAAACGACGGCATCAATGAATGCTGGATCTCCGACCGTGACCGTTTTTCCTACGAAGGTGTCAACAGCGACGAGCGCCTGACCAGCCCGATGATCAAGCAGGATGGTCGCTGGCAGCAGACCGACTGGCAAACCGCGCTCGAGTATGTCGCCCACGGCCTGCGGAACATCAAGCACGAACATGGCGCGGATGCGATTGCGGCTCTTGCGGCGCCAACCTCGACACTGGAAGAACTGTCGCTGCTGCAAAAAATGGTGCGCGGCCTCGGCTCTGACAATGTCGACTTCCGCCTGCGTCAATCCGACTTCTCGTTAGGCGGCAAGGTCGTTCCTTGGCTTGGCATGTCGATCACCGAGTTCGGCGCGCTGCAACGCGCTTTCGTGATCGGCTCGTTTCTGCGCAAGGACCATCCGCTGCTGGCGGCACGCCTGCGCCAGACCGTCAAGCGCGGCGGCAGCGTCAGCCTGCTCAGCGCCACGGATGACGACCTGCTGATGCCGGTCGCAAACAAGATCATCCGTGCTCCGTCCGAATGGCTGGCAGCACTCGGCGAGGTGATCGTTGCCGTCGCCGAAGCGAAATCGCTTGGCCTGCCTGCAGGATTCGAGGGCATTGCCGCGTCGCCCGAAGCCAAACAGACAGCCGCCAGCCTGTTGTCCGGCGAGCC
The DNA here is from genome assembly GCA_014377845.1 of Herminiimonas sp. Classification (GTDB taxonomy): domain Bacteria; phylum Pseudomonadota; class Gammaproteobacteria; order Burkholderiales; family Burkholderiaceae_D; genus JANXSS01. The sequence goes on along the minus strand of JACMOV010000177.1, from coordinate 5,719 downwards.
GAAGGCGGTTCTGCTCGGGAACGCTGCGGCGCAGCATCCGCAGGCAGCCCAATTGCACGCGGCGGCAGAATGGATCGCGACGAATACCGGTGCGAAGTTCGGCTACCTGACCGAGTCCGGCAATACCGTTGGCGGCTATCTCGCCAATGCGTTGCCTGCCAATGGCGGCAATGCGCAGCAGTTCCTGTCGCAGCCGAAGAAAGCCTACATCCTTCTCAATGCGGAACCGGAACTCGATTGCGCCGACCCGGCATTGGCATGCGCTGCGATGGCGCAGGCCGACATGGTCGTGGTGATGTCGCCATTCCAGCACGGCGCCGCGTACGCCGACGTGATGCTCCCGATCGCACCGTTTACCGAGACCGGCGGCACGTTTGTCAATTGCGAGGGTCGCGCACAAAGTTTCAATGGCACTGTCAAGCCGCTGGGCGAAGCGCGTCCAGGCTGGAAGGTGCTTCGCGTACTGGGTAATCTGCTGGAGATTAGCGGATTCGAGTACGAGACCTCGGAAGCCGTGCGTGCGGAAGTTCTTGGCGCCAAGGATGCGGCCATCGATCTCACCCCGCGTCTGAACAACCTGAGCGGCCGCACGCCGGTGGCAGTTGCCGCCCGTGCAGCATCGACTGCCGACATGGTGTTGGAGCGGATCGCCGATGTGCCGATCTATTTTAGCGACGCGATCGTACGGCGCGCACCTGCCTTGCAGGAAACAAACGACGCACGGGCACCGAAAGCGCACGTCTCCAGCGTGCTGGGGCAGCAGTTGCGCCTGCAGAATGGCGGCAAGCTGAAGCTGTCCCAGGGCGCCGGAAGCATCGTCGTCGACGCCGTGGTCGACGCAGCGTTGCCGAACAATGTCGTGCGTATCGCTGCAGCGCATGCCAGCACGGCCGCACTCGGACCGATGTTCGGCCCGATTCGCGTGGAGAATATCTGATGGGCGGCTTGCTGACATCGATCCAGACCACCGGACTTGGCATCTTCGGCTATTTCTGGCCCCTGGTCTGGAACCTGGCCAAGATCATTTGCCTGGTGCTGCCGATCATGGGCTGCGTCGCCTATCTGACGCTGTGGGAACGCAAGATGATCGGCTGGATGCATGTGCGGATCGGCCCGAACCGGGTCGGCCCTGCCGGATTGCTGCAACCGATCGCCGATGCGCTGAAACTCCTGCTCAAGGAAATCATCATCCCGGCCAAGGCCAACAAGGCCCTGTTCGTGATCGCGCCGATCATGACCATCATGCCGGCCCTGGCGGCCTGGGTCGTGGTGCCGTTCGGACCGGAAACCGCGCTTGCCAACATCAACGCCGGTCTGTTGTTTGCCATGGCGATCATGTCGCTGGAAGTCTACGGCGTGATCATCGCGGGGTGGGCATCGAACTCCAAGTACGCATTCCTGGGTGCGATGCGCGCCTCTGCGCAGATGGTGTCGTACGAGATCTCGATGGGCTTCGTGCTGGTCATCGTGCTGATGGTATCGGGCAGCCTGAACTTCACCGACATCGTGATGAGCCAGACCCGCGGCACGTTCGCCAACATGGGATTGAATTTTCTGTCGTGGAACTGGCTGCCGCTGCTGCCGATGTTTTTCGTCTACGTCATCTCTGGCATCGCCGAAACCAACCGTCATCCGTTCGACGTGGTCGAGGGCGAGTCGGAAATCGTCGCCGGTCACATGGTCGAGTATTCGGGCATGTCGTTCGCGATGTTTTTCCTGGCCGAATACGCGAACATGATCCTGATTTCGGCGCTGGCGTCGTTGATGTTCCTGGGCGGCTGGAATTCGCCGATCGGCGAACAGATCCCGGTGATCGGCTTGCTGTCGTACATTCCCGGCTGGATCTGGCTCGGTATCAAGACCTTTCTCGTAGTATCGATCTTCATCTGGGTGCGCGCATCGTTCCCGCGCTATCGCTACGACCAGATCATGCGCCTGGGCTGGAAGGTATTCATTCCCCTGACGCTGGCGTATCTGGTCATCGTCGCGGCCTGGATGCAGACTTCATGGAATATCTGGAAGTAATGCGGCCAATGCGGCGCGCAGTACGCAGTCAAACAATCGGGGTTCGATGATGGAAGCAATCAAGGATTTTTTTGGCAGCCTGATGCTGCGGGAACTGTTCAAGGGGCTGGCGCTGACCGGCCGCTACATGTTCGCCCGCAAGATTACGGTGCAGTTTCCGGAAGAAAAAACACCGCAGTCGCCACGGTTCCGTGGCCTGCACGCGCTGCGCCGGTATCCGAACGGCGAAGAGCGCTGCATCGCCTGCAAGCTGTGCGAAGCAGTATGCCCGGCAATGGCGATCACGATCGAGTCCGAGCAGCGCGACGATGGCAGCCGCCGCACCACGCGCTATGACATCGACCTGACGAAGTGCATCTTCTGCGGCTTCTGCGAGGAATCTTGCCCGGTCGATTCGATCGTCGAAACCCATGTGCTGGAATACCACGGCGAAAAACGCGGGGATCTTTACTTCACGAAAGAAATGCTGCTCGCCGTCGGCGACCGCTACGAACCTGAAATCGCCGCTGCCCGTGCGGCCGATGCGCCGTACCGCTGATGAAGACGCCCTCGATGACGATGCTGCAAATCCTGCCTGTGCTTACCTGGCGTGCGCTGACTGCTCTGCCTGCGCCGAACGCCACGCTTTCCTTACTGGTCCGTCATGGAATTTAAAACTGTACTGTTCTACGCGTTCTCGCTGATCCTGGTCATCGCCGCGACCCGTGTCATCACCGATCGCAACCCGGTCCACGCGGCGCTGTTCCTGGTGCTGTCGTTCTTTTCGGCTGCCGGCATCTGGATGCTGTTGAAAGCGGAGTTCCTGGCAATCGTGCTGGTGCTGGTCTATGTCGGCGCGGTGATGGTGCTGTTCCTGTTCGTGGTGATGATGCTCGACATTAATATCGACAAGATGCGGGAGGGCTTTTGGGCTTACCTCCCGTTTGCGGCGGTGATCGGCGTACTCATCGTACTTGAAATGTCGGCGGTGCTGCTGAGCGGCTTCAAGCTCGATGCATTGGTACCGGCGGTGTCTGCGAACCTTGGCAACACGAAGGAACTTGGCAAGCTTATCTATACGCAATACGTCTATGCCTTTGAAATTGCAGCGGCGATCCTGCTGGTCGCAATCGTTGCCGCTGTTGCATTGACCATGCGCAAGCGCAAGGACAGCAAGTACTTCTCGCCATCAGCGGCGGTCAAGGTCAAGGCCAGCGACCGCGTCCGCATCGTGCACATGGCGCCGAGCGAGCGGCATGACGCGCCAGCGGTCGTCGTGGCCGATCCGGCAGGCGTGTCGGCTGCGACCGCCGCAGTGCAGGCCGCCGGTCCTGCGCCGGCCTCGAAATAACAAGAACAAGAAAGGCTCGACGTGACCCTGACACTCGCACATTACCTGGTACTCGGCGCAATCCTGTTTGCGATCTCGATCGTCGGCATTTTCCTGAACCGGAAGAACATCATCGTCCTGCTGATGGCAATCGAGCTGATGCTGCTGGCGGTGAACATGAACTTCATCGCATTTTCGTATTACCTCGGCGACGCCGCCGGTCAGATTTTCGTGTTCTTCATCCTCACGGTGGCGGCCGCTGAATCGGCGATCGGCCTGGCAATCCTGGTGGTGCTGTTCCGCAATCTGGATACGATCAATGTCGAGGATCTCGACAGCCTGAAGGGCTGATCGTGGACGTTCGGCAGCAGATTCTGGTTTCTTCAAAAAATAAAGACAAGGCTTCATGATGACGGGGCAACTCAACCCTAGCTTGCTACTGGCCGTACCGCTCGCACCGCTTGCCGGTTCGGCGATCGCCGGTTTGCTCGGTACGAAATTCTTCGGCAACCTGGTCGGCCGCAAGGTATCGCACACGGTCACGATTCTGGGCGTGCTGATTGCGCTCCTGATCTCGCTGTCGACCCTGATGGCGGTGCTCGATGGCGCCACCTACAACGGTACGCTGTACACATGGATGACGGTGGCCGGGATGAAGCTGGAAGTCGGCTTCCTGATCGACAGCCTGACCGCGATGATGATGTGCGTCGTCACCTTCGTGTCACTGATGGTCCACATCTACACCATTGGCTACATGGAAGAGGACCCGGGCTACAACCGCTTCTTCTCCTACATTTCGCTGTTCACGTTCTCGATGCTGATGCTTGTCATGAGCAACAACTTCCTGCAACTGTTCTTCGGCTGGGAAGCGGTCGGCCTGGTGTCGTACCTGCTCATCGGATTCTGGTACACCAAGCCGACAGCGATCTTCGCCAACATGAAGGCGTTCCTGGTCAACCGCGTCGGTGACTTCGGCTTCATCCTCGGCATCGGCCTGCTCATGGCCTACGCAGGTTCGATGAACTATGCGGAAGTCTTCGCGAAGAAGGATGCGTTGGTCGGCGTGATGTTGCCTGGCACAAACTGGATGCTGCTCACCGTCGCCTGCATCTGCCTGTTCATCGGCGCCATGGGTAAGTCTGCGCAATTCCCGCTGCATGTCTGGCTGCCTGATTCGATGGAAGGCCCAACCCCCATTTCCGCGCTGATTCACGCCGCGACCATGGTGACGGCCGGTATCTTCATGGTTACCCGCATGTCGCCGTTGTTCGAGCTGTCGGACACGGCCTTGTCGTTCATCCTGGTGATCGGTTCGATCACCGCGTTGTTCATGGGATTCCTGGGCGTGATCCAGAACGACATCAAGCGCGTGGTCGCGTACTCGACGCTGTCGCAGCTTGGCTACATGACGGTCGCGCTCGGCGCCTCCGCCTACTCGGTCGCGGTGTTCCACCTGATGACGCATGCGTTCTTCAAGGCGTTGCTGTTCCTCGGCGCCGGTTCGGTCATCATCGGCATGCATCATGACCAGGACATCCGCAACATGGGCGGCCTGCGCAAGTACATGCCGATCACGTGGATCACCTCGCTGCTCGGTTCGCTGGCGCTGATCGGTACGCCATTCTTCTCCGGCTTCTATTCCAAGGACAGCATCATCGAGGCGGTCGGCGCATCCCATCTCGCCGGCGCGGGTTTCGCGCAGTTCGCGGTACTGGCCGGCGTTTTTGTGACCGCCTTCTATTCGTTCCGGATGTACTTCCTGGTGTTCCATGGCGAGGAGCGTTTTGGCAAACCGCATTCATCACAGCACGACGCACATGCCTCGCACAGCGATCATGATGAAGCGCATTCGATGTCGGAAGACGGCGATGCCGACGACCACGGTGTGCACGACGATCAAGGCCATGATGACCATCACGGCCTCGCTCTTGGCCAGAAGCCGCACGAGACGCCGTGGGTCGTGACCCTGCCGCTGGTGCTGCTGGCGATCCCGTCGGTGCTGATCGGTTATCTGACGATCAAGACGATGCTCTTCGGCGACTTCTTCAAGGGTGTCATCACCGTCGGCGAATCCCACCACGCAATGGAAGAGCTGGCGCATGAATTCCATGGCGCGGCCGAAATGGGCCTGCATGCTTTCACCTCGCTGCCGTTCGGGCTCGCGCTTGCAGGCGTGGTCAGCGCCTGGTACTGCTACATGGTCAATCCGCGGGTGCCGGCCTGGTTCTTCGCGAAATTCCATGCAGTGCATACGCTGCTCGACAACAAGTACTACATGGACAAGTTCAACGATGTGGTCTTCTCCGGCGGCGCACTTCTGCTTGGCGGCGGCCTCTGGAAGGTCGGCGACCGCGCCCTGATCGATGGTCTGGTCGTCAATGGCAG